>NZ_JAKQYH010000073.1:0-245604 GCF_022343545.1 Streptomyces arenae | reverse complement strand
GTCCCCTGACCCCCGTGACCCCCCTGCCCCCCGAACCCCCCGAGGGGCCCAGGCGGCTTGTGCTGTTCGGGGAGCCCGAGGTCGGGGCGTATGCCCTGGCGGCACGGCGCAGGCTGGAGTTGCTGTCCGAGGCCAGCACCCGGATCGGCACCACGCTCGATGTCCGCCGGACCGCCGAGGAACTGGCACTGACGGCCGTACCGAACCTGGCCGACTTCGTCACCGTCGATCTGCCCGACGCCGTGCTGCGCGGCGAGGAGGCCGACGACCCGCTCGCCGACCTGCGCCGGACGGTGGTGCACGGGGTCCGGGACGGCCTGCCCTTCACCCCGGTCGGCAAGCGCATCGACTTCGGCCCCGCCACCCCGCAGCTGCGCTGTCTCACCCACGGCCGGGCGGAGCTGGAGCCGGACCTCCAGGTCGCCGCCGGCTGGCTCGCGCAGGATCCCGAGCACACCGAGCGGCTGCTGGCCCATGTGCACTCGCTCGTCGCCGTACCGCTGGTGGCCCGCGGGGTCGTGCTGGGCATCGCCAGTTTCTACCGCGGCCAGGGCTCCGCCCCCTTCGGCGACGACGACCGCTCGCTGGCGTGGGAACTGGCCACCCGCGCCGCCCTCTCCATCGACAACGCCCGCCGGTACACCCATGAACGCTCGATGGTCCTGGCCCTCCAGCGCAGGCTGCTGCCGCACGGGCTGCCCGAGCAGGACGCGGTCGAGATCGCCCACCGCTACCTGCCCGCCGAGTCGGACGTGGGCGGTGACTGGTACGACGTCATCCCGCTCTCCGGCACCCGGGTCGGCCTGCTCGTCGGCGACGTCGTGGGACACGGCATGCTGTCCGCCGCCACCATGGGCCGGCTGCGCACCGCCGCCCGCAGCTTCGCCGAACTCGACTTCCCGCCCGACGAGGTGCTCACCCACCTGGACAACCTGGTCGGCCGGCTGGACCGCGACGACCCCGACGGCGAGGGGTCCGGCATCATCGGCGCCACCTGCCTCTACGCCGTCTACGACCCCACCACGCAACGCTGCGCGATGGCCCGCGCCGGCCACCCGCCGCCCGCCCTGGTCCGTCCCGACGGCAGCGTCTCCTACCCCGACCTGCCCGCCGGCCCCCCGCTCGGCCTCGGCGGGCTGCCCTTCGACGCCGTCGAGGTCGACCTGCCGGAGGACAGTCAGCTGATCCTGTACACCGACGGACTCATCGAGGACCGCCATCGTGACGTGGACGCCGTACTCGGGCAGCTGCGCGACGCCGTGGCCGACCGGACCGAGCGCACCCCCGAGGAGACCTGCCGGGCCATCCTGGACGGGGTGGCGCCCGCCCACCCCTGCGACGACATCGCCCTGCTGGTGGTCCGCACCCACGCCCTCGCCCCCGGCCGGATGGCCGCCTGGGAACTCGACCCCGACCCGGCCGTGGTCGGCGAGGTCCGTGCCGCCGCCCTCGCCAAGCTCGCCGAATGGGGCCTCGACGAGGCCGCGTTCGCCGTGGAGCTCATCCTGAGCGAACTGGTCACCAACGCCATCCGGCACGGTTCCGGCCCCGTCCGGGTACGGCTGCTGCACCACCGCACCCTGATCTGCGAGGTCCTCGACAGCGGCAACACCGCCCCGCACCTGCGCCGGGCGGCCAGCACCGACGAGGGCGGCCGGGGCCTCTTCCTGGTCGCCCAGCTCGCCAGGGCCTGGGGCACCAGGCACCTGCCCGAGGGCAAGGTCATCTGGGCCGAATGCGGCGTCGACGGCGTGTGAGACCCCGGCCAACATCCGGAATCGTATGAATTGATGTAATTTCTTACCGTGTGTGACGCTGCCGGTCAGGACGCGGCTCCCCCCAGCGCGGCGGAACCCGTGGTCCGCATCCGCGGGCTCGTCAAGCGGTTCGGCGGGACCCTCGCACTGGCCGGGGTCGACCTGGACGTCCGCCCCGGCAGCGTGCTGGCCCTGCTCGGACCCAACGGCGCCGGGAAGTCCACGCTCATCAAGGTGCTCGCCGGCGTCCACCGCCCCGACGCGGGCCGCGTCACCGTCGCCGGGCACCCGCTCGGCAGCCGCGCCGCCGGCCGGGCGATGTCCTTCATCCACCAGGACCTGGGGCTCGTGGACTGGATGACGGTCGCCGAGAACATCGCCCTCGGCTGCGGATATCCGCGCCGCGGCGGACTGATCTCCTGGCGCCGCACTCGCGAGCGCTGTACCGGAGCGCTGCGGACCGTCGCCGCGCACCTCGACCCCGACGAGCCCCTTGCCCGGCTCGCCCCCGCCGAACGCACCCTGGTCGCGCTCGCCCGGGCCCTCGCGGTCGACGCGCGCCTCCTCGTCCTCGACGAGCCCACCGCCCGTCTGCCGGACGCCGACCGCGCCCGGCTCTTCGCCGTCCTGCACGGTCTGCGCGACCGCGGTCACGGGGTCCTCTACGTCAGCCACCGCCTCGACGAGGTCCACGAGGTCGCCGACACGTTCGCCGTCCTGCGTGACGGACGGCTGGTCAGCCACGGCACGCTGGCCGGTCACGGGCCCGCCCGTCTCGTCCACGACATCACCGGCGGGCAGCCCCCGGCCGGCCCGCCCGCCCCCGTCCGCCCCGCAGGACCGCCCGTCCTCGCCCTCGACGGCTTCCGCACCACCGGCACCCGCGCGGTGAGCCTGACCCTGCGGGCCGGCGAGTGCGTCGGCCTCGTCGGCCTCTCCGGAGCCGGGCACGCCGAACTCGGCCGGGCCGTCGCCGGCGCCCTGCCCGTCCTCGGCGGCACCGCCACCCTCTCCGGCCGGCCCTACCGCCCCCGCATGGTCGCCGACGCGGTCGCCCGCGGTGTCGGACTGGTCCCCGGCGACCGGCTCAGGGAGGGCTGCCTGCCCCGGCTGACCGTGCGCGAGAACCTCCTCGCCAACCCCCGCGCCGACGGGGTCCCGGCCCTGCGCCGGATCAGCCCGCGCCGGGAGCGGGCCGAGGCCGCCGCACTGATCGGGAGACTCGCGGTGCGCCCCCGCGACCCCGAGGCACCCGTCGCCACCCTGTCCGGCGGCAACCAGCAGAAGGTCGTGATCGGCCGCTGGCTGCGCACCGGCCCCCGGCTGCTGGTCCTGGAGGAGCCCACGGCCGGCGTCGACGTCGGCGCGAAGGACGCGATCCACCGCCTGCTCGGCGACGCCCTCGCGCGCGGGCTCGCGGTCCTGCTCGTCTCCACCGACTTCGAGGAGGTCGCGGCCGTCTGCCGGCGCGCCCTCGTCCTCGTCCGCGGATCGGTGGCGGCCGAGCTGAGCGGCGGCACGCTCACCGCAGCGGAACTCACCCGGGCCGCCTCGGCGACGCCCCCGCCCGGAACCGGGCACCGCGCATGACCGGCCGCACACCCCGCCCCGCCGGGCACCTGGTCGGCTCCTACGGCCTGCCGGCGCTCACCCTCCTCCTCGTGCTGGTCTTCTCGCTCGCGCTGCCCCGGACCTTCCCCACCCTCGACACCGTCGACGCGATCCTGTCCACCCAGGCGATCCCGGCCGTCCTCGCCCTCGCCGCGACGGTGCCCGTCGTCACCGGCGCGTTCGACCTGTCCCTCGGCTACGGCCTGGGCCTCGCCCACGTCATGGTGATGAAGCTGATCGTGGACGAGGGCTGGCCCTGGCCGTCCGCCTGCCTCGCCGTCGTGGTGGGCGGCGGCGTCGCCGGGGTCCTCAACGGGATCGTCGTGGAGTTCGGCCGGATCGACTCCTTCATCGCCACCCTGGGCACCGGCAGCATGATGTACGCGGTCACCGGCTGGGTCACCGGCGGCGGCCGGATCGTGCCGGGCCCCGGAGGCCTGCCGCCCGCCTTCACCGACATCTACGACTCGACGTTCCTCGGCCTGCCGCTGCCCGCCTGCTACGTCGTCGCCCTCGCCGCCGTCCTCTGGCTCGTGCTGGAACGGCTGCCGCTCGGCCGGTACCTGTACGTCGTCGGCTCCAACCCGCGCGCGGCCGAACTGGTCGGGATCCGGACCCGCGCCTGCACGGTGTACGCGTTCACCGCGGCGGGGCTCATCGTCGGACTGGCCGGGGTGCTGCTCGCCGCCCAGCAGCAACAGGGCAACCCCAGCGTCGGCCTCGACTACCTGCTGCCCGCCTTCACCGGTGCCCTCCTCGGTTCGACGGCGGTCCGGCCCGGCCGCCCCAACGTCCTCGGCACGGTCGTCGCCGTCGCGGTACTCGCCGTGGGCCTCACCGGCATCGGCCAGCTCGGCGCCGACTTCTGGACCGTGCCGCTCTTCTACGGCGGCACCCTGCTGATCGCCGTGGGCCTGTCGGGCTACGCGGCCCGACGGCTGCGCACCGGCACCGGCCGCCCGCCCGACCTGCCGGAACCGGCCGAACCGGCGGAAGGCAGCGCCGGATGAACCCCGGTACGGCGCGCCCCGCGACCGGGACGCCGAGGCACCCCGGTACCCGGCCCGGTCGGTTCGCCCGGTGCGCGGCCGCCCTGCTGGCCACGGTGAGCGTGCTGGCGGGCTGCGAACGCGGTTCCGCGCGGCACGTCCCCGGGGAGCCGGCGTCCGGCCCGAGCGGCTGCCCCGCCGCCTACGACACGGCCCGCACCGCCGTCGCGCGCGCGGAGCGCACCGACGTGCCCTGGAACGGACCCACCACCGGCCCGCCCGCGGTGCCCGGCAAGTCCCTCGTCTACGTGGCCCAGACCATGACCAACCCCGGTGTCGCCGGCGCCCTGGAGGGCGTGCGGCAGGCGGCGCGGGTCGTCGGCTGGAACGTCCGGGTGATCGACGGGGGCGGCACCCCGGCCGGCATCCAGGCGGCGATGGGCCAGGCGGTCGCGCTCCGGCCCGCCGGTGTCGTCGTCGCCGGCTTCGACCCCGGCACCACCTCGCAGCAGGTCGCCCGCGCCGCCGCCCTGCACATCCCGCTGGTCGGCTGGCACGCGGTCGCCGCCCCGGGACCCAGCCGGCGGCCGCCGCTGTTCAGCAACGTCACCACGCACGTCCAGGACGTCGCCCGCGTCAGCGCCCGCTGGATCATCGACGACGCGCGCGGGCGGGCCGGGGTCGTGGTCTTCACCGACGACTCGATCCCGTTCGCCCACACCAAGTCCCGGCTGATCACGGCGGAACTCGCCACCTGCCGGGGCGTGCGGGTCCTGGCGCACGAGAACATCCCGATCCCGGACGCGAGCACCCGCACCCCGCGCGAGACCGCCGCGCTGCTGTCCCGCTTCGGCCGCCGCTGGACCCACTCCGTCGCCATCAACGACCTGTACTTCGCCGACGCCGCGCCCGCTCTCCGTGCGGCCGGCGCGCCCGGTGCGGGGCCGCCGTACAACATCGGGGCCGGTGACGGCGACCCCTCCGCCTTCCAGCGGATCAACAGCCGGCAGTACCAGTCCGCCACCGTCCCCGAGCCGCTGACCCAGCAGGGCTGGCAGATCGTCGACGAGTTCAACCGCGCCTTCTCGCACGCCCCGGCCAGCGGTTACGCGGCCCCCGTCCACGTCTCCACCGCCGGGAACTCCCACGGCGCCGACACCTGGGAACCGACGGGGTACCAGGAGGCGTACCGGAAGATCTGGCGCGGGTGACGCGGCCCGCGGTGCGAAAGGCTTTCGTAACCGAGCGATTTCCCCTTCTTGTCCCTGCCATGAACGGCATGCCAGTGTCCCGGTCCAGCAGGCAGACCACCGTGTGGTGAGGCATCGCGAAAGCGTTTCGCTCCGATGCCCTTCTGCCCTGGCACACCCATACGGCATGCCGAAAGAAGAGAGGCAGAGCATGCGCGGAATTCCCGCAGTTTCACAGCCCGGCACCCCGGGGGCGCCGAGACGCCGACGCGCGGTCGTGGCAGCGGTCACCGTGACGGCGGCCCTCGGCCTCGCCGCCTGCGGGAGCTCCGGCCCTTCCGCGGCCTCGTCGTCCAAGGGACTGACCATGTGGGCGCTCAACGACCAGACGATCCTCAAGCAGTCCGTCGACGCCTACAACAAGGACCACCCGGACGCGAAGATCACCCTGCGGCTGTTCGCCAACGACGACTACAAGCAGAAGCTGCGGGTCGCCTTCGGCGCGAACCAGGCTCCGGACATCTTCTTCAGCTGGGGCGGCGGGGCGCTCGACGACTACGTCAAGGCCGGCAAGGTCGACACCCTGACCGACGCGCAGGTGGACCTGCTCCGGTTCACGCCCAGCGTCCTGAAGAGCGCCACCTTCGACGGCCAGGTCTACGGCGTGCCCGCCAACGGCCTCGCCCCGGTGGTCCTCTACTACAACAAGAAGGTCTTCAAGGACGCGGGCGTCCAGCCCCCGAAGACGTACGACGACCTGCTGACCGACGTGAAGAAGATCAAGAGCGCCGGGGTCACCCCGATATCCCTCGCGGCCAACTCCAAGTGGCCGACGCTGATGTACCTGGAGTACCTCCTGGACCGCGAGGGCGGGTCCCAGGTGTTCGACCGGATCGCCGCCGGTTCCGCCGCCGGCTGGAAGGACGCCTCGGTCACCGCGGCCAACACCCGCCTCCAGGAGCTCGCCAAGGCGGGGGCCTTCGGCGACAACGCCTCCTCCGTCACCTACGACCAGGGCGCCTCCACCGCGCTGCTCTACACCGGCAAGGCCGGCATGGAACTGATGGGCACCTGGGAGTACGCCAACATCGTCAAGGCCGCGCCGGACTTCGCGAAGAAGGACCTCGGCTACCTCGCCTTCCCGGCGCTGTCCGGCGGCAAGGGCGACGCGAAGGACATCGTCGGCAACCCGTCGAACTTCCTGTCGCTGAACTCGAAGAGCAAGAACAAGCCGGCGGTGCTCACGTACTTCAAGGACTACGTCCTCAACGACTCCCAGGTCGACGCCTACCTGGCGGCGGGCAGCGTGCCCCCGGTCAACAAGCTGGACGCCAAGCTGGCGGCGGTGCAGTCCGCCGACGACAAGAAGTGGCTGACCTTCGTCTACGACCTGGTGCAGAACTCGCCGAACTTCCAGCTCTCCTGGGACCAGGCGCTGCCCTCCGACCAGGCCGACCCGCTGCTGACCAACGTGGACAAGTCGTTCCTGCGGCAGATCACGCCCGAGCAGTTCGGCACGGACATGAGCAAGGCGGCGCAGTAGTGACCACCGTGGTTCGTACGTCGCGGCCGGTCGCGTCCCACAGGGCGCGGCCGGGCACGGCCCGTGGTGGCCGTCGCCGCCACAGCGGTCTGCTGATGGCCGCGCCCGCCCTGTTCCTGTTCGCCCTGTTCGGCCTGGTCCCGCTGGCCGGTGTGCTGGTGCTGAGCCTCTCCCGCTGGGACGGCCTCGGCTCGATCGGCTGGTCCGGCCTCGCCAACTGGACCGGTGTCCTCACCGACGACGCCACCTGGCAGGCGCTGTGGCTCACCCTCAAGGTGATGGTGGTGAGCTGGCTGGTCCAGACCCCCGTGTCGCTGGCGCTCGGCCTCTTCCAGGCCCCCCGCGGCCGGCTGCGGGCGTTCCTCGCCGTGGTGTGGTTCCTGCCGCTGCTGCTGTCCGCGGTGGCGATCGGCGTGACCTGGCAGGCCCTGCTCGACCCGTCGTTCGGCATCGGCGCGGCCCCCGGGCTGCACTGGCTGGCCAAGCCCCTGCTGGGCTCGCCCGATCTGGCGCTGTACACGGTGATCTTCGTGATCGCCTGGCAGTTCGTGCCGTTCCACGCCCTGCTCTACCAAGCGGGCGTGCGCCAGATCCCGGTGTCGCTCCACGAGGCCGCCGCCATCGACGGCGCCGGACCCGTCACCCGGCTGCTGCGGATCACCCTGCCGCAGCTGAAGTACACGTTCGTCACGTCGAGCACGCTCATGCTGGTGGGCTCGCTGACCTACTTCGACCTGATCTACGTGCTGTCCGGCGGCACCGGCGGTCCGGGCACCGCGACCCGCGTGCTGCCGCTGGCCATGTACATCACCGGCTTCCAGACCCACGACATGGGCCGGGCCAGCGTGCTGGCCACGCTCCTGGTGGTCTTCGGCCTCGTGCTGTCGCTGCTGACCACCCGCCTGTCCGGCTTCACCCGTATGGACAGCCAGCAGGAGGGCATGTGAGCACCGTCGTCGCGACCCTGCGCCGTACCGCCACCGGCGGCGCCGCGCTGCTGTGGACCGCTCTGGTCGTCGTACCGCTGTACTGGGTGGTCGTGACCAGCCTCCGCGGCCAGGCCGACTTCACCAGCGGCAACCCGCTGGCGCTGCCCGGCCACCCGAGTCTGGACAACTACCGGACCGTCCTCGACGGTGACTTCACGACGTACCTGCTCAACAGTGTGGCCGTGACGGCCGCCACGGTCGCGGTCGTCATGGTCGTCGCCCTGATGGCCGCCTTCTCGATCGTCCGCCACACCAACCGCTGGTCCCGCCTGACCTTCCGCCTCTACCTCCTGGGCCTGGCGATCCCGCTCCAGGCGGTGATCATCCCGGTCTACCTGCTGATCATCCGCATGCACCTGTACGACAGCCTGCTCGCGATCGTGCTGCCCTCGGCGGCGTTCGCGCTGCCGGTCACCGTGATGATCCTGGTCAGCTTCCTGCGGGACGTGCCGCGTTCGCTGTTCGAGGCGATGGTCGTGGACGGCGCCGGCGACTGGCGGATGCTGTTCTCGCTCGCCGCGCCGATGGCCCGGCCCGCGCTGGTCACGGTCGCCGTGTACGACGGCCTCCAGGTCTGGAACGGCTTCCTCTTCCCGCTGATCCTCACCCAGAGCGGCGACAAGGCCGTACTGCCGCTCGCGCTCACCCTCTACAAGGGCGAGTTCGGCATCAACGTGCCCGCCACCATGGCCGCGGTGGTCCTCTCCACCCTGCCCATGCTGGTGGTCTTCGTGCTCGCCCGACGGCAGCTGGTCGCCGGACTGACCGCCGGATTCTCCAAGTAACGCAGACCGCGAGGGAGCCGGCCGGCGCCGTGACGCGCCGGCCGCCCTCGGCATGCCCCGAGACAACCCCCACGAGGAGTCGTGCATGACGACCACCACGCCGGACCACTCCGCGCTCTCCCCGGCGGGTGACGACCGCCCCTGGACGGATCCGGACCGCCCGGCCGACGAACGCGTCGAGGCACTGCTCGCCCGGCTCACCCTGGAGGAGAAGGTCGCCCAGCTGAGCAGCACCTGGGAGGACGTCGAGCCCGCGGGCCCCGAAGTCGCCCCGGGCACCAACCTGTTCGGCCGGGTCGGCGACCTCGACGAGACCGCCCGGCACGGCCTCGGCCAGCTGACCCGCCCCTACGGCACCCTGCCCCGGCCCGCTCTGGAGCACGCCCGTCTGCTGGCCGAACGCCAGCGGCAGATCACGGCACAGAGCCGCTTCGGCATCCCGGCCATGGCCCACGACGAGTGCCTGACCGGCTTCACCGCCTACGGCGCCACCATCTACCCCACCTCCCTCGCCATGGCCGCCACCTTCGACCCGGCCCTGATCCGCCGGGTCGGCGCGGCCATCGGCACCGACATGGCCGAGGCCGGCGTCCACCAGGGCCTCGCCCCCGTCGTCGACGTCATCCGCGACTACCGCTGGGGCCGCTGCGAGGAGACGTACGGCGAGGACCCGTACCTCGTCGGCGAGATGGGCGAGGCCTATGCCCTGGGGGTGCAGAGCGCGGGGGTGTACGCCACCCTCAAGCACTTCGCCGGGTACTCCGCCTCCATGGGCGGCCGCAACCACGCCCCGGTGGGCATCGGCCGCCGCGAACTGCACGACGTCATCCTGCCGCCCTTCGAACGGCTGGTCGCCGCCGGTGTCGGGTCGGTCATGAACTCGTACGCCGAGATCGACGGCGAGGCCCCGGCCGCCAGCCGCCGGCTGCTGACCGACGTACTGCGCGGGCAGTGGGGCTTCGAGGGAACCGTCGTCTCCGACTACTGGTCCCTGCCGTTCCTGGTGAACGCGCACCGGGTCGCCGCCGACCTGTCCGGGGCCGGGGCGCTGGCCCTGGCCGCCGGGATGGACGTCGAACTGCCCGACCAGCGTGGCTTCGGGGCCGTGCTGGTCGCCGCCGTCCGTGCCGGTGCGGCCGACGAGGCGGACGTCGACCGGGCGGTGCGCAGGGTGCTGCGGCAGAAGATCGCACTCGGTCTCCTGGACCCCGGCTGGGATCCGGTCCCGGCCGCCCTGCGCGCGGGCGAACTCGACCTGGACAAGCCGGAGAACCGCCGGCTCGCCCACGCGGTCGCGCAGGCGAGCGCCGTTCTGCTGTCGAACGACGGGACACTCCCGCTCCCGTCCACCGGCCGTATCGCCCTGATCGGCCCGTGCGCCGACGACGTCCGCACGATGTTCGGCTGCTACAGCTTCCCCAACCACGTGCTCTCCGACCGCGACGACCTCGGCAACGGTGTCGAGGCGGTGTCGCTGCGCACCGGTCTCGGCAAGGAACTCCCCGATGTCTCCTGGGAGTTCGCCCAGGGCTGCCCGGTCAGGGACGAGGACCGGGCCGGGATCGCCGAGGCGGTCACGGTGGCCGCGGGCGCGGACCTGGTGGTGCTGGTCGTCGGCGACAGGGCGGGCATGTTCGGCATCGGCACCTCCGGCGAGGGCTGCGACGTCGAGGACCTGCGGCTGCCCGGCGTGCAGGAGGAGCTGGTGGACGCCGTGCTGGCGACCGGCACCCCGGTCGTGCTGGTGGTCAACAGCGGACGGCCTTACGCGGTGGGCCGGTTCGCGTCCCGTACGGCGGCTCTGGTGCAGGTCTTCCTGCCGGGCGAGGAGGGCGGTCGCGCGGTCGCCGAACTCCTCTCCGGTTCCGCGAACTTCAGCGGCAAGCTGCCGGTGCAGATCCCCGACTCGCCCGCCGGGCAGCCGTACACGTACCTCCATCCGCCGCTGGGCGACCGGCAGAGCTGGCTGTCCAACCTCGACCCGACGCCGGCCTTCCCCTTCGGGCACGGTCTGTCGTACACGGCCTTCGAGATCGGCGGGCTGACCGTCGACCGCGAACAGGTGCCGGTCGACGGGGAGTTCACGGTCCACGTCCGGGTGCGCAACACCGGTGCGGTGGCCGGCGCCGAGACCGTGCAGCTGTACTTCACCGATCCCGTCGCCCAGGTCACCCGGCCGGTGCGGGCACTGCTGGGCTTCGCCAAGGTCGCACTCGAAGCCGGTGCGGAGGCGACGGTGCGCTTCGACGTGCACACCGACCGGCTGGCCTTCACGGGGCTGGCGGGGCAGCGGATCGTCGAGCCCGGCGAGATCGTGCTGTACGCGGGTTCGTCCAGCGGCGACACCCCGGCGGAGGCACGGGTGGAGCTGGTGGGCGGGGAACGGGACGCGGCAGTGCTGCGTCAGCACGGTGTGCCGGTGCGGGTGGAGCGCGGCTGAGCGGGACGCCCGGGAGGGGCGGACGGCAGCAGCCGTCCGCCCCTCTTCCGTTGGTCGGACGCGAGGTACGGACGTTCAGGCGCGCGGAACGGACGTCGAGGTCCGCAGGACCAGTTCCGTCGCCAGCTCGATGCGCGGGGAGGCCGGGCGGCGGCCCTCGGACAGTTGCAGCAGCACCCGGGTCGCCTCGTGGCCCAGCTCCTCGAACGGCTGGCGCACCGCGCTCAGCGGCGGGCAGGCCATGGCCGCCACCAGCGTGTCGTCGAACGACATGACCGCGAGGTCGTCGGGGACCCGCAGGCCCTGCTGCCGGGCGGCCTCCAGTACGCCGAGCGCCTGCGCGTCGCTGGCCGCGAACACGGCCGTCGGCCGCCGCTCGGCGCGCAGCAGCTGCAGGGTGGCGGTGAGCGCCTCGTCGTAGTCGAAGTCGGTGGAGCGCACGATCGCCGGGTCGTAGCCGATGCCCGCCTCCTCCAGCGCCGCCCGGTAGCCGTGCAGCCGGGCCGCGCCGGCCAGCGAGTGCGAGCGGCCCGCGACCATGCCGATCCGGGTGTGCCCGAGGCCGAGGAGATGGTTGACCGCGTCCCTGGCGCCGCTCCAGTTGGTGACGCCGATGCTCGGGATGTCCGAGGAGGGTGCGCTCAGCGGGTCCACCAGCACCACCGGCAACCGCTGCTCGACGATCCGGCGCTGGTCGTCCTCGGACAGCATCGAGATCACGATGATCAGTCCGACCGCGCCGAGCGCCACGCACTCCTGGAGCCACTGGGAGATGGAACGCCGGCCGGTGGTCCCGGTCACCACGTCGACACCGAGTTCACCGGCCGCGTCCACGATCCCGCGGACCACCTCCAGCGTGTACGGACCCGACAGGTCCCGGAACACCGTGATGATCTGGCGCGGCGGCGGTGTCTCCCGCTCCCACGGGCGCACGTACCCGTGCCTGGCCAGCAGCTCCTCGACCCGGTCGCGGGTCGCGGCGCCCACGTCACGGCGCCGGTGCACCACTTTGGACACGGTGCTCAGCGACAGGCCCGCCTCCTGGGCGATGCTCGTCAGCAGACCGTACTGCGCGTCCAGCTGTCCCTTGTCCTGAACGGTCACTCCACGTCCGTTTTCCCGCTCGAATTCCCGCCGCAAGCCAACAGCACCGGGCGCCGGCGGACAAGACCGCGGCGCCCGGCGCTGTGCAGACCTACGCCCTGCTCCAGACCTGGTTCGTGCCGCCCAGGCCGGTCCACAGCTCGACCTTCGAGCCGTTCGCCGTGCCCGCTCCGGTGACGTCGAGGACGTAACCGTTGGAACGGTTCACTATCGTCCCGTCGACCCGGAACGCCCACTGCTGGCTGGTCTTGCCGTTGCAGGCCCACAGGATGACCGGGGTCCCCGCCGTGGTGCCGTCGCCGTTCGCGGCCAGGCACTTGCCGGAGACCCGCAGCTCGCCCGCGGTGGTCCGGGTGACCGTCTGGTTGGCGTTCCCGGAACAGGTGTAGATCTGCACCTGGACACCCGTCGCGCCGTTCGGCACGTCCAGGCACTTGCCGGAGCCGCTGCCCTTCAGCGTGAACGTGGCGTCCGTCGGCAGCGGGTCCTGGACGAGCTGCCACTCCTGGGAACCATCGCTGGTCGCCGCCTGCACGGTGACGACGCCGCCCGCGGTGGCGCCCGTCATGTACAGACTGGTGTTCTTCACGGACTGGAGCCTGTAGTAGCCGTTCGTCGTGGCGACGAGCGTCCACTGCTTGTCGGTGCCGCCGTCGTCGACCCACTGGGCCAGCTGCTGTCCTGCCGTGGCCGTGCCGGTCCAGATGGCGGCCGCGCGCCCGCCGGTCTTGTTCAGCAGCGTGACGTTGCCGCCCTTGGCGGTGACGTGCCAGCGCTGGGCGGCGTCGGTGGAGCTCACGGCACTCGTCACGATGTCGGCGACGTTGCCCGTCAGGTTCGCGTCCTGCGTCTTGCCGCTACTGGGGCTCAGGGCCTGGCCGGTCAACCGGTTGACGAGGCTGTAGTAGGCGCCGTCGGACTGCCCGAGGTCGACCTCGGCATACTTCACCGGGCCGACGCTCGTCCCGCTCCAGGATGCCTGGAGGATCAGCACGCGTCCGGTGCCGTCCACGTACTGGAGGCCGCGGCTGTACCCGGCAGCGATCGACGTCTGGTACTGCTTCCAGGTGCCGGTGCTCCTGCCGGACTCGTTCACCCAGACGCTGCCGCTGCCGGCCGCGTTGTAGACGAGCCGCCCGTCGGGCAGCGAGGTCAGCACCGGACTGCCGCCCGTCGCGAGCGCGGCCCCTCCGGTCGGCACGGGCAGCGCGGTGACCGCCGCGTCGGTGGCCGCGTAGAACTTCGTCGGGTCGTCGGCGATCTTGTACCGGGTGTTGGTGCCGCCGCCCCAGTACTCGTACGTCATGAGCCACTTGCCGTCGGTCGTCGGGACGACCGTCGTCATGCCCGGCCGGCCGCCGCCGATCTCCGTCTTCCCGCTGCCCATGCTCACCGTGGCGCCCGGGACGTCGACGACCGGGCTGCTCCAGGACGCGCTGGTGCCGTCCCAGGTGCGGTGCACCAGGACCTGGCCGCCGGAGTCCGTCGCGGTGTCGTTGTCCGGGTCGAGGGTCGGGGCACCGGTGGACGTGCTGTACCCGGTGTAGTCGTTCTCGTCGGAGTAGTAGGCGATCAACTCCCCGTTGTGGGCCAGCAGATGCGGCTCCCAGATTGGGTCGACCTGCTTGTTCGTGTTGGCGGTCGAGGTCCGGCCGACGGCGCCCGCGCTGCCGCCCTGCCAGCCGCCGGCGGCGATGATGTTCTCGAAGCTCCAGGTCGCGCCGTCGTCGGTGCTGGCGTACAGGGCGAGCGCCACGTCCTTGCGGTCACCGTCGGCCGTCGGGGTCCAGCCGGCGTTCGCCGCCTTCTGCTCCTCGTAGTAGTAGTCGTCCCCCGAGACGATGCTCGCGAGCAGCAGCGTGCCCGCGCTCAGGCCGCCCACGCTCTGCGGGAGGACGTAGAGGTACGGGTTGGTCCAGTTGCTCGTGTACTTGGCGTACTGGGAGTCGCCGGAGAGGTACGCCGGAGCCTTCACGTCGGAGAGCTTCGCCCACGTGGTGCCGTAGTCGTCGCTCTTGTACACGGGCAACGTCTGCCCCACCGGAGCGGTCTCGCTGTCCTCGAACGTGGCCACGATGCGCCCGCTCGGCAGCTGCGCCGACTTCGGGTAGAGCACGCACGGGCTCTTGTTGCAGGCGGCGGCGTCGGTCGCCGTGTACAGGTTGGCCGGGCTCGGCTGGTACGCCGCGGCCGTGGTCGTGGAGGCGATGGCCAGTGCCACGCCCATGGCTGTGGCTGACGCAGCCGCGAGAGCCTTTCTCGCCCATGTCTTCATGAATACCGAAACCCTTTCGCGCCCCGCCGTCTCAGGGAATGCGAATGCGGCACAAGGAGAGTCCTGAGTTGGCTGCAGTCAGTATTGGGACGCGATACCGCCATGTCACCGGCGCGTTTCCGAAACTCTTTCGCGGTCCGGCCGTCACCGGGTGTTGACGCCGGCGACGGCCGGCGGCCGTCAGACCGTCGACAGATCGATCGCCCGGTCCAGTTCGCGGGGGCGCAGGACGCGCAGGATCGCCTCGAGAAGGTAGTAGTCGGCGTAGGGGAGGGAGATCTCGATGCCGTCCTCGGCGGGGCGGTTGCGGGTGCAGCGGGCGACCACGGCCTCGGCGCGGGCGGAGCGGGTGGTCAGGCAGGACCGGCACAGCGCGCCCAGTATCCGAAGGGCCGTGGTGCGGTAGGGGTGGTGGCCGGTGGCGGCGGCCAGGTCGAGCAGTCCGCAGGCCGTCACGGCCCCGGCGGAGGCGTCCTTGATGTCGTACGGCTGCTGCGGCGCCCGGTAGTCCCAGACGGGCACGTGGTCCGCGCCGAGGGCCTGGACGGCGTAGTCGGCGAGCCTGCGCGCGGTGTCGAGGAACTCGTGGTCGCCGGTGCGCCGGTACATGGTGGTGAAGCCATAGACGCCCCAGCCCTGGCCGCGGGCCCAGGCCGAGGTGGGACTGTAGCCCTGGACCGTGTTCGGACCGATGGGGGTGCCGGTGGCCGGGTCGAGGTCGTAGACGTGCGGGATGGATCCGTCGGGGCGCGGGAAGAGGCGCCGGGTGGTCCGCGCGTGTCCCACGGCCGCGTCCAGGAAGGCGCTCTCGCCGGTCTCCCGGGCAGCGAAGACGAGCAGGTCCAGGTTCATCATCGTGTCGATGATCATGCGGCCCGCGTTGTCGGGGGTGTCGAGCGCGCCCCAGGCGCGCAGATAGCGGCCGCGCGGGTTGTAGCGCTGGAGCAGCGAGCGGGCGGCCTGCACGGCGCCGTCCCGCCAGGAGGTGTCGCCGGTCAGCCGCCAGGCGGTGACCCAGGAGGGCGTGAACAGGAAGCCCAGGTCGTGGGTGCCGGTGTCGTGGCGGCGGGGGGCGAGCCGGGCCGCGGAGTCGAGGGCGAGGGCGCGCAGGGTGTCGTCCCCGCTGTGCAGCCAGCCCATCCACAGGACACCGGGCCAGAAACCGCCGACCCAGTCGCCGTTCTGGGAGTACACCCACTTCTCGAACCTGGTCCCGACCGGGAACGCCGTCACTTCGGGGGCGACCGAACGCACCTTCTCCACCGCGTAGTCGGCGGCCGCGCGCAGCTCCTGTCCGGTGGCCGCCGGCACCGGATCGTCGCACGCCTGCGCGGACTGCGGCGCCGCCGCGTACGCCACGGCACCGCCGGCGGTGGCCAGTACGGCTCTTCGGGACATGCGCATGGGGGGCTTCCTCTCCAACAGGTCTGATGTGCAGGGGAGTTGGGGGAGTCTTGCATGCCTGGCGGGGCGCCGAACATACATGTGCGCGAAGTTCGTGTATGTGAACTCACCGCCGGCCCATGGGCGCTCGGCCGCGCGGACCGGCCACGCAGACGTCGATCTCGGCGCTTCGCCCACCGTTACGGCGCGCTGTATCGTACGCGCGGCACCACCCGAACCACCGGAATGTAGCGCCAACTCCCGTACCGGCACGTCGAGTTCACGGGCGTGCCGGTTCCTTCCGCCGCTCCCGGAGGAACCGTGGCAACCAGCCGCCCGCACCGTTCTCGGACCCCTCTGACCCGACGCAGATCCCTCGCCCTGACGGCCGCCCTCGCCGCGCTGTGCGGTGTCGCCCTCACCCAGCCCACGCCGGCCCGCGCGGACGCCGCCGCCGACCGCGCCGCCCTCGCCCAGTGGTGGGCCCCGGTCAACTTCCAGGACGTCGACGCCACCGGCGAGACCGCGCTCGGCGGATCGTGAGCAGGGCTCGGCGCGCGTGATCGGCCCGGAGCTGGTGTGCTGGGGGAGGGGGTATCGGGCCGTTTCCGTCGTACCCGCTCCGGGAGAGACGTCATGAGTACCTACCGAGTCGCGCAGGTGTCCGCCGCGGGCGGGTCGTTCGAGATCGTCGAGCGGGAGGTGCCCAGGCCGGGACCGCGTCATGTGCGGATCGCGGTGGAGGCCTGCGGCATCTGCCACAGCGACACCCTCTTCGTGGACGCGGTCGTCCCGGGCGTCACGTTCCCCGTGGTGCCCGGGCACGAGATCGCCGGGCGGATCGAGGAGATCGGCGACGGCATCGAGGACTGGGGCTGGGCCGTCGGCGACCGGGTGGCGGTCGGCTGGTTCGGCGGCAGCTGCGGCCACTGCAAGCCCTGCCGGCAGGGCGACTTCATCGTGTGCGAGACCATGAAGACGCCCGGCTGGGCCTACGACGGCGGCTTCGGCACGAAGGTGATCGCGCCGGTCGACGCCCTGGCCCGGATCCCCGACGGGCTGACCGCGGCCGACGCAGGCCCCATGGCCTGCGCGGGCGTGACCACCTTCAACGGGCTCAGGCGCAGCCCCGCCGAACCCGGCGACCTGGTCGCCGTCGTCGGTCTCGGCGGTCTCGGCCACCTCGGCGTCAAGTACGCGGTGGCCATGGGCTTCGAGACGGTGGCCGTCGCCCGCGGCCCCGAGAAGGCCGACTTCGCCAAGCAGCTCGGCGCCCACCACTACGTCGACTCCACGGCCGCCACCCCCGTCGCCGAGGCCCTCCAGTCGCTCGGCGCCGCCAAGGTCGTCCTCGCCACCGCGGGCAACTCCCAGGCCATCTCGGCAGCCGTCGACGGGCTGGCGCCCCGCGGCGAACTGGTGGTGATCGGCGCCGACCCCGAGCCCCTCGGGATCACCCCGTTCCACCTGATCATGGGCGGCCGGGTGGTCCGCGGCCACCCCTCCGGCACGGCGCAGGACGTGCAGGACACCATGGAGTTCAGCGCCCTGCACGGGATCCGTCCGACGATCGAGACCGTACCGCTGGAGCAGGCGGACGAGGCCTACCGGAAGATGCTGTCCGGGGCCGCGCGCTTCCGCATGGTGCTCACCTACGACTGACAGCGGGGTCAGGGGCCCACGGCCCGGGCCGCGAGCAGCGCGATGTCGTCCTCGGAGCCGGTCGCGAGGCGGGCCAGGACCGTGTCGACGATCTTGTCCAACGGGTCGGTGGGGCACAGCGACAGCCCCGTCAGCCGCGCCAGACCACGGTCGATGTCCTCACCGCGCCGCTCCACCAACCCGTCGGTGTACAGCAGCAGCACCCCGCCGCGCTCCGGGGTGACCCGCTGCTCGTACCGGCCGAGCCCGCTGCCGAGCGGCGGCCCGACCGGCACCGGGACCAGGTGCATCGAACCGCCGGGGGCGAGCCAGACCGGCGGCAGGTGGCCGGCGCTGGCATAGGTCAGGGTGGCG
The DNA here is from genome assembly GCF_022343545.1 of Streptomyces arenae. Taxonomy (NCBI): domain Bacteria; kingdom Bacillati; phylum Actinomycetota; class Actinomycetes; order Kitasatosporales; family Streptomycetaceae; genus Streptomyces; species Streptomyces arenae. The sequence continues at coordinate 227,522 of NZ_JAKQYH010000073.1, read as the reverse complement.
ACCGCCGAGTCGCCGAGCGCCAGGAAGCAGGTGGCCACCCGTTCGAAACCGGAGTCGGCGACCATCCGGTCCGCGTGCTGGAGGATCCGGCGCGGCGAGAGACCCGCGAGGGCCAGGGCACGCAGGGTCGAACGGTAGTGGCTCATGGCCACCGCCGCGTCCACGCCGTGGCCCATCACGTCCCCGATGACCAGCATCGTCCGGCCGTCGGGCAGCGTGAGGACGTCGTACCAGTCGCCGCCGATCAGCGAACCGTCGTCGGCGGGCCGGTAGCGCGCGGTCGTCTCCACACCGGCGTGCCGTTGCAGCTGGCCCGGCTCGGCCAGCAGGGCCCGTTGCAGCTCCAGGGCCATGGTGTGCTCACGCTCGAAGCGGACCGCCCGGTCCAGGGCGCGGGCCGCGCGGGCGGCGAGTTCGCGGGCCACCGTGGCGTCCTCGGCCGAGAACGGCGCCGACTCGCCGGCCCGGGCCAGCAGCAGGACGCCGAGGACCCGGCCGTCCGAGACCAGCGGGGCCAGGAGCACCGAGTGCACCCCCGCGGCCAGACACGCCCGGGCCGGCGGCCAACGCGGGATCAGCGACCGCCACTGCGCCTCGGTGATCGCGTCGCGCCGCCACACCCGGCCCGCAGCCAGGCTCCGCCGGGTACCGGCACCGCGCGGCCAGCCGACCAGCTCACCGCGGGCGTCCAGCGCCGCCAGGCCGGTCACCAGCCCGGGACGGGTGGCGTACGCCACGAGCCGGGTCGGCGTCCGCCGCGCCGACGCGGTGTCCGGGGGCATGAGTTCCACCCCGGACGCGTCCGCGAGTTCCGGTACCACGAACTCGGCCAGCTCCCGGCAGGTCCCGGCGACGTCGGTGCCGGTGCCGATCCTGGACGCGGCCGCGTCCAGCAGCGCCAGCCGCCGGTGGGCGCGCTCCAGCTCGTACACGTACTGCTGCGGCTCACTGATCTCCAGGCCCACCCCGGCGACGCCCACCACCTTGCCCGAGCTGTCCACGAGTCGGTGGTACACACAGCGCCACTCCCGGACCTGGTACGGCGAGTCCACCCAGGTCCGCCCGGTGACGACCGTCTCGCGCGGGCGTCCGTCGCGCAGGATGTCCCGCAGCACCTGCTCGGAGCGCTGGATGTGCGGCAGCACCTCGTGCAGCCGGTGCCCGATGTACGCGGCGGCGGGCAGGCCGGTCATCCGGGCCATGTGCGGGTTCACGTACAGGTAGCGCAGGTCGGTGTCGAGGACGGCGAACCCGGCGCCGGAGTCCTCCACGATGCCCCGCAGCAGATCCACGTAGCCGATGGCGCCCGGCGGCGCACCCGGGGTCGCCGCCGCGGCGGCGGAGGCGGGCGTGGAGGAGGCGGCCGCGGGGGCCGGTTTCGGGGGAGCGGCCGGTCGTCGTGAGGAGGTGTCCCTGTCCACCCGGTCCTCCTCGCCTGCCCCCGCCCACGGCCGCCCTCATCGTGCAACAGGTCGCCGGGCGGCGCATCTCGTACGGTTCCGCTCACATCGCCCGGAGCGGGTCTGTGCGGCGGGCTTAACCCCCGCTGATCGGGAGCGGTGACGCCGACGTAATCAGGCGTACATACGGTCGAGGCCGAACGGAAGAGGCTGACCAGCAGGAACAGGGGGCGCCCGTGGCCGCGTCGGACTCCCGCAGCACCGGTACCGACAAGGTGCGGACCGTCTGTTCGTACTGCGGGGTCGGCTGCGGCATGGTCCTGGACGTCGGCACGGGCCCCGACGGCCGGCGTACCGTCCTGAAGGCCTCCGGGGACAAGGAGCACCCCGCGAACCTCGGGCGGCTGTGCACCAAGGGCGCCACCACCGCCGACATGCTCGCCGCCCCCGGCCGCCTGACCACCGCCCTGCTGCGGCCCGAGCGGGGCGAGGAGGCCGTCCCGACGGCCGTGGACACGGCGGTCGCCGAGACCGCGCGGCGGCTGCGCGCGATCGTCGACGAGCACGGCCCGGACGCGGTCGCCCTCTACGTCTCCGGCCAGATGAGCCTCGAGGCCCAGTACCTCGCCAACAAGCTGACCAAGGGCTACCTGCGCACCAACAACATCGAGTCGAACTCCCGGCTGTGCATGGCCGGCGCCGGCACCGGCTACAAGCTCTCCCTTGGTGCCGACGGCCCGCCCGGCTCCTACGAGGACCTCGACAAGGCGGACGTCTTCCTGGTCATCGGCGCCAACATGGCCGACTGCCACCCCGTTCTCTTCCTGCGGATGATGGACCGGGTGAAGGCGGGCGCGAAGCTGATCGTCGTCGACCCGCGCCGCACCGCCACCGCCGTCAAGGCCGACCTCTTCCTCCAGGTCAGGTCCGGCACCGACCTCGCCCTCCTGAACGGCCTGCTGCACCTCCTGCACGAGAACGGGCACACCGACCCGGGCTTCGTCGCCGCGTACACCGAGGGCTGGGAGGCGATGCCGGAGTTCCTGGCCGACTACCCGCCCGCCACCGTCTGCGAGATCACCGGGATCCCCGAGGCGGACCTGCGCGCCGCGGCCCGGCTGATCGGCGAGGCGGGGGAGTGGACCAGCTGCTGGACCATGGGCCTCAACCAGTCCACCCACGGCACCTGGAACACCAACGCCCTGATCAACCTGCACCTCGCGACCGGGAAGATCTGCCGCCCCGGCAGCGGACCGTTCTCGCTCACCGGGCAGCCCAACGCCATGGGTGGCCGGGAGATGGGCTACATGGGCCCGGGGCTGCCCGGCCAGCGGTCGGTCCTGGTCGACGCCGACCGCGCCTTCGTCGAGGAGGCGTGGGGCCTGGCACCCGGCACGATCCGCGCCGACGGCGTCGGCAAGGGCACCGTCGAGATGTTCCGGAAGATGGCCGACGGCGAGATCAAGGCCTGCTGGATCATCTGCACCAACCCGGTCGCCTCCGTCGCCAACCGCCGCACCGTCATCGAGGGCCTCGAAGCCGCCGAGTTCGTCGTCACCCAGGACGTCTTCACCGACACCGAGACCAACGCCTACGCCGACGTGGTCCTGCCCGGCGCCCTGTGGACCGAGACCGAGGGCGTCCTCATCAACAGCGAACGCAACCTCACCCTCGCCCGCCCCGCCGCCGACGCGCCCGGCGAGGCCACCGCCGACTGGCGGCTGATCGCCCGCGTCGCCCGCGCCATGGGCTACGAGGACGGCTTCACCTTCGACAGCGCGGAGGAGGTCTTCGAGGAGATCAAACGCTTCCACAACCCGGGGACCGGCTACGACCTGCGGGGCGTGACCTACGACCGGCTGCGCGAGCGTCCCGTCCAGTGGCCGGCCGCTCCCGAGGGCCCCGACCGCAACCCCGTCCGGTACGTCGACGCCGACGGATCCCTCACCTTCGCGACCGCCTCCGGCCGCGCCGTCTTCCACGCCCGCCCGCACCTGGCACCCGCCGAGATGCCCGACGACGACTACCCGTTCGTCCTGAACACCGGCCGCCTCCAGCACCAGTGGCACACCCTCACCAAGACCGCCAAGGTCGCGAAACTCAGCAAGCTCGACCCGGGCCCCTTCGTGGAGATACACCCTGAGGACGCGGCCGCCCTCGGCCTCGCCGACGGCGACTCCGTCGAGGTGGCCTCGCGGCGCGGGCGGGCGGTGCTGCCGGCGGTCGTCACCGACCGGGTGCTGCCGGGCTCCTGCTTCGCGCCCTTCCACTGGAACGACCTGTTCGGCGAGTACCTCAGCGTCAACGCGGTGACCAACGACGCGGTCGACCCGCTCTCCTTCCAGCCCGAGCTGAAGGTGTGCGCGGTGGCGCTGACCAAGGTGTCCACCCCGGTGACCGTGCAGACGCCGGGGACCGAGAAGATTCCGGGGGCCGTGGAGGCTCCGGGGACCGTGGAGACTCCAGGGACCGAGGTGACTCCGGCCGCCACCGTCGTGGCCTCCGCGGCCGTGGTCGCCCCCACCGCCGTACCGCCCTCCGCGGCCGCCGTCTTCGGTCTCGAACCCGCCCCGCCACCGGTCCTCACCGAAGCCGAACGGCACTACCTGGTCGGCTTCCTGGCGGGCGTCCCGGTCGGCGCCCCCGGCGTGCCGGTGCTGCCGCCCGACGCGCCCTTCAGCCCCGAGCACGCCCTGTGGGTCAACGGCACCCTGGCCGGCATGTACTCCCGCTCGTCGGAGCCCGCCGTCCCGGTGCCGACGCCGGCCACCCGGCAGGTGGTGATCCTCTGGGCCTCCCAGACCGGCAACGCCGAGGACTTCGCCGCCACCACCGCCGAGCGCCTCAACGCGCGCGGCCACACCGCCTCCCTGGTCGCCATGGACGAGGCGGACCCGGCCGCGCTGCCCGCGGGCGCCGACCTGCTCCTGATCACCAGCACCTTCGGCGACGGCGACGCCCCCGACAACGGCACCGGCTTCTGGGACGGCCTGGCCGGCCTCGACGCCGGCCGGCTCACCGGCCGCCGGTTCGCCGTCCTGGCCTTCGGCGACTCCAGCTACGACGACTTCTGCGGGCACGGACGGCGCCTGGACAGCCGTATGGACGAACTCGGCGCGGTCCGGCTGGCCCCGCGCACCGACTGCGAACCGGACTTCGAACCACAGGCGGAGGCCTGGCTCGACCAGGTGCTCACCGCGCTCAAGGACGGATCCCCCACGGCACCCGCCGCGTTCGCCGTCACCCCGGCCACCGCCATCCCGGCCACCAGCGCCGCCGCGCGCACCGGGTCCCGGCGCCCCGCCCCCGTCGCCGCCCGTCTCGTCGGCAACCGGCTGCTCAGTCTGCCCGGCGCCGGGAAGGAGGTCCGCCGGTTCACCTTCGACACCCGCGACGACGACACCCCGCTCGTCTACGAGGCGGGCGACGCGCTGAGCGTGCGGCCCCTCAACTCCACCTCGCTGGTCGGTGAATGGCTGGACGTCACCGGCCTGGCCGCGTCAACCACCGTCGAGATCAACGGGATCGGTGAAGTCCCGCTCTCCGAGGCCCTGTTGCGGCACCTGGACATCACCCGGATCACCCCGGACCTGCTGCGCTTCGTGGCCGAGCGCACCCGTGACCCGCGTGAGCTGCGGAAACTGCTGCGCCCCGACAACAAGGACGAGCTGGCCAAGTGGTCCTGGGGCCGGCAAGCGGTCGACGTCGCCGCCGAGTTCGGGATCCGGGCTGCCGCCGCGGACTGGGCGGGTGTCCTCGGGAAGCTGCAACCGCGCCTGTACTCCATCTCCTCCAGCCCGCTCACCGACCCCCACCGGGTCTCGCTCACCGTCTCCGTGGTCCGCTACGAGAACCTGCGCGGCGCACCCCGGCAGGGCGTCTGCTCCCCGTTCCTCGCCGACGCCGAGCCCGGCACGCCGGTCCCGGTGCACGTCCAGCGCGCCCCGCACTTCCGGCCGCCCGCCGACCCGTCCACCCCCATGGTGATGGTCGGCCCCGGCACCGGCGTGGCGCCCTTCGTCGGCTTCCTGGAGGAGCGCCGGGCCCGCGGCCACCGCGCCCCCAACTGGCTCTTCTTCGGCGAACAGCACCGGGCCACCGACTTCTACTACGAGGAGGAACTCACCGCCCTGCGCGCCGAGGGCGTCCTGACCCGCCTCGACACCGCGTTCTCCCGCGACCAGCGGGCCAAGGTCTACGTCCAGGACCGGATGCGCGAACACGGCCCGCTGCTGTGGTCCTGGCTCCAGGACGGCGCCCACTTCTACGTCTGCGGCGACGCCTCCCGGATGGCCAAGGACGTCGACCGCGCCCTGAAGGACATCGCGACCGTGCACGGCGGACTCACCGCGGACGAGGCGACGGCGTACGTCAAACAGCTGGCCACGGAGAAGCGTTACGTCCGGGACGTCTACTGATGCTTCATCAGGTGACGCATGGTGAGCGCCACCTGGAGCCGGAACCGGCCCTGCGGGGTACGCACCGGCCAGCCCAGCAGATGCTCGGCGTGCGTCAACCGGTCCTGCAAGGTGGAGTGGTGGACGTTGACCTCGGCGGCCGCCGCCCGCAGGCTCGCCGTCGACGCCACCGCCTCCAGGGTGCGCAGCATCCAGGGCGCGTCCGCCGCGGCGGCCTCCACGGCACGGACGTCCGGGGCCGGTTCCGCACCGGGTACGACGAGATCGGCGAGCAGCGCGACACCGCCCAGCTCGTCGGCGTGCACCACGTTCCGGCCGCCCGGGCCCGGTAGCCGGCCGTCGGAGGCGAACCGCAGCGCGGTCCGGGCCGCCGCCCAGGACCGGGGGAGCTCCGCGATCGCCACCGCCGGTCCCACCCCGGCCCGTCCCGGCACAGGCAGCGGCTGCCCGTCGGCCACGATCAGGGGTGGTCCGTCCGCGATCGCCACCGCCCGGACCAGCGCGGCCGCGCCGGTGGTGCCGGTGGTGCCGCCCAGGCCGAGCCGGCGCGCCGCGTGCAGCCGCGCCGGCAGCGGGGCGTCGGCGTCCAGGACGGTCTCGACCAGCGCCGGATCGTCCGCCTGCGGCGCCGGGACCCGCCCCCGGGTGCGGTCGAGCACGGATCGTACGGCCGCCGCGGCCCGCTCCAGGATCACCGCGTCCACGACGCTCGGCCCGTCGCCCGCGGCCCGCTCCAGCCACAGCGCCGACGGGCCGCCCGGCGTCAGCGGCGCCCCCGGCCAGCCGGGGTCGGGTACGCCCCCGTCGTCCACGCGCCGTCCGTCCGGCTCCACCCGCAGCCGGACCCGCCGCTCCGGGTCGACCAGCCGGGCCGGGCATCCGGCGAGCACGGCGGCCCCGCGCACCAGCGCCTCCAGACCGGCCCGGGACTCGGCCAGCCGGTCGAAGTACGCGATCACCGAGACGGCGGCCCCGGCATCCGGGTCCACCGCGGCCAGCCGTCCCGCCAGCTCCTTCATAGGGCCATGATGCGCCATCCGGTCCCCCGACGAGGAGAGCGGAGCGCCCCCCGGGCAACCCATGCGGGCGCGCGCCCCTCCTAGCTGTCGAGACACAGCGCCCGCACAGGCACCGACCGACAGGAGCCCTCGCTTGGACCGCAACGAGACCCCGGGCGGCGCCCCCTGGCCGTCCCGCCGGAGGTTCATGGTCTACTCGGTGGCCGCGGCCACCCTCACGGTCGCCGCCCCGCTCGGCTGCGACGCCCCGCCGGCCTCCGGCGCCGCCGAGGCATCCGGCGCCGCGGAGGCATCCGGCGGCGGCGGTCTTCTGGTCTCCGGCACCGACGAGGAGATGCTCGTCCTGGAGGTCACCGCCGCCAACGAGGTCGTCGTACGACTGCCCCGCGTCGAGGTCGGACAGGGCATCACCACCGCCGTCGCCATGATGATCGCGGAGGAGCTCGACGCCCGCCTCACCGACGTGCGGATCCCGCTCGCGGACGCCCGCCGCACGGGCAACCAGTACACCGGCGGTTCCAGCTCGGTCAGTTCGCTGTACGGCCCGGCCCGGCAGCTGGCCGCCACCGCGCGCGCCCGCCTGGTGACGGCCGCCGCCCGCCGGTGGCGGGTGCCCGCGCACACCCTGCGCACCTGGAACACCCGGGTCGTCGCCCGCGACGGCCGGACGGCGACCTTCGGCTCGCTCACCGCGAGCGCGGCCCGGATCCGCACCCCGGACGTGCCGAGCAGACCGAAGCCGGCCTCCCGGCACCGGGTGATCGGCAGGCCGACGACCAGGATCGACGCCCGGGACATCGTCACCGGAGCCGCGAAGTACACGGGGGACCTGGCGGTGGCCGGGGCGAAACCGACCGTGGTGGCCCGGCCGCCGACGCTGCGCGGCAGGCTCGTCTCCCTCGACGACACGGCCGCCCGCGCCCTGCCCGGCGTGCACGCGGTCGTGCGGATCCCCGGTGGCGTCGCGGTCGTCGCCGACACCTTCCACCACGCGTTCCGGGCCCGGGACGCGCTCAGGATCACCTGGGCGCCCGGCCCGCTCGTGGCCCTGTCCGACAAGGAGATCCGCGCCCGGCTGCGGGCCGCCGTACCCCGCCTCGGCAGCGCGCCGCGCGGATCGACGCGGGTCGAGGGCGAGTTCGCGTTCGCCTTCGTCAGCCACGCTCCGATGGAGGTGCTGACCGCGGTCGCCGACGTCCGCCCCGACCGGGCCGAGCTGTGGTTCTCCACGCAGACGCCGATGGACGCCCGGGACACCGTCGCCGCCCTGCTGGGGCTGCGGGCGGACGCCGTACGGGTCCATGTGGTGCGCGGCGGCGGCTCGTTCGGGCGGCGTCTCACCTTCGACGCGGCCGTCGAGGCGGCCCTGGTCTCCAAGGCGGCCCGCCGGCCCGTGAAGCTGATGTGGAGCCGCAACGACGACATCCGGCACGGCAGGATGCGCCCCGCCGGCCACCACCGGATCCGCGCCGACCTGGCCGGCGGCCGCGTGGTCGCCTTCCAGCACATGACGGCCTCGGTGGGCGAGTCCGCCGACGAGACCGGCCTGACCGCGCAGACCGGCGGGGTACGCCCGCTGCCCAGCGACAGCGGGCTGTACGACTTCGGCCGGGTGGGCGGCGACTCCGGCGGGATCGAGCTGCCGATCCCGCTCGGCGCCTGGCGCTCGGTGGACTCCGGAACCATGCGCACGGCCGAGGAGATCGTCGTGGACGAGGTCGCGGCCGCCCTGCGGCAGGACCCGGTCGCCTTCCGCCGCGCCACCCTGCGCGGCAAGGCGGTCCGCGCCGTCCTCGACAAGGTGGCCGCCGCCGGCCGCTGGGGCCGCGCCCTGCCCGCCGGAACCGGCCAGGGCGTGGCCGTCCACGAGGAGTACGGATCGGCCGTCGCCTGCCTGGCCGAGATCGACGCGAGCGATCCGGACAACCCCCGGGTCACGAAGATGGTGATGGCCGCCGACGTCGGTACGGCCGTCAACCCGCGCGGCCTGGAGGCCCAGCTCATGGGCACCGCGGTCGACGGCATCTCCACCGTGCTGCGGGCCGGGCTGCACATCGACCGGGGAGCGGTGCGCGAGGGCAGCTTCGCCGACTTCCACTACGCCCGCCAGCGGCACGCGCCGCTGGAGTTCGAGGCGCACATCCTCCCGTCGGGCGGGGAACCGGGCGGGGCCGGCGAACTCGGCGTCCCCGCTGCGGCGGGCGCGGTAGCCAACGCCTACGCCCGAGCCACCGGCCGCAAACCCCGCAGCTTCCCCCTCGCTTTCTGACCCTCCGCCGCCCAACTCCCAACCCACAACCACAACTCACGCTGCACAACACTCGCCCCACAACTCACACCCCACGACAACTCACCAGAAGGCACCCATGAGTTCGTACTCCTTCGTCCTCAACGGCGAACCGGTCACCGTCGAGGCACCCGCCGACATGCCGCTGCTCTGGGTGCTGCGCGACCTGCTGGGCGTCACCGGCCCCAAGTACGGCTGCGGGGTCGGCGTCTGCCGCGCCTGCACCAGCCACCTCGACGGCGCGGAGATCCAGCCGTGCGTGGTCCCGGTCGCCGACTGCGCGGACCGCGCGGTCACCACCATCGAGGGCCTGGCCGACGGCGACACCCTGCACCCGGTCCAACAGGCCTGGCTGGACTGTGACGTGGCCCAGTGCGGCTTCTGCCAGCCCGGTCAGATCATGGCGGCGGCCGCCCTCCTCACCCGCACCCCGCATCCGACGGACGCCGACATCGACCGCATCGAGAACGTCTGCCGCTGCGGCACCTACGCCCGGATCAGACAGGCCGTCAAGCAGGCAGCCGCCTCTTCCGGCGCACACGCGGCCACGGAAGACGGCGAGGCATAGCCGATCGGCCGACGACGGAGCCGTCCGACGTGCAGGTCTGATGGCGTGTCTCCGATGCGACAGGTCGAGATCGTAAAAAGTCGGTCGTTTCTGGACTCAAGTCACCAGTGGGGTCGGTGCGTATTACAGTTACCCGAGCTCGAACGGTGGGGATCCTGGGGGGATTCATGCAGGAGATGGTGAAGGGGTCCAACGTCACGTTGTCGGCCCTGAGCGAGAACGTCGGCTCGGTGATCGTGAGCCTCGGGTGGGTCAGCCCGAGCGGCGAGGGTGACGCGGACGTCTCCGTTCTGATGGTCGGCGACGACGGCAAGGTGCGCGGCGACGGCGACTTCTACTTCTACAACAACCCGGTGGCCGCCGATGGCAGCGTCCAACTGCTCGGCAAGACGCCCACCGAGGCGGGGGACGAGGACCGTATCGGCTTCGACCTGACCGCCGTACCGCAGGACGTCGACCGGCTGATCGTGGCGGCCAGCCGGTACCGGGACGCCCGCTTCGGCGAGTTGGAGAACCTCACGGTCACGCTCGCCGACGCGGCGGGTGATCCACTGCTCCGGTTCACGATCGAGGACGCCGACGCGGTGAGCGCCGTCATCTTCGGGGAGCTCTACCGCAGGGCGGGGGAGTGGAAGTTCCGGGCGGTCGGCCAGGGATATGCCGACGGACTGGCCGGACTGGCGACCGACTTCGGGGTGGACATCGACGACGACGCCGAGGCGCAGGGTGGGCTCGGCGTCCCGGCGGACGACGAACCGTCCGGCCCGGACGACCCCGCGCCGTCCGTCGATCAGGAGGCGGCGCCGAACCTGGACGGCGTCCCGGCGCCCCGTCCGCCCGCGGACGACACAGGGGTACAGCAGCAGCCGGCGGCCCGGCCCCGTACGGCCAAGAAGAAGGTCACCCTGCCCAAGGCGGCCGGGAAGTCGCTGGCGGAGAACGAGTCCTGGCGGGCGGCCCGGCTCTTTCCCGTCTCGGCCCTGAAGAGCGACCGGGACCGCGAGACGCGCGCCACCTCGGTCCTCCTCTCCGTGATGGCCCAGGTGCCGGAGTTCGGCCGGCGGCTCACCGCGGGATTCGGTGCCCCGGCCGGACGCATGGAGACGTTCACCGAGGTCTCCCTGCCGCACGGGGACACGCCCAGGCGTCCGGACGGGGTCGTCCGCGTCGAGCGGGCCGGAAAGCTGTGGACGGCGCTGGTCGAGACGAAGACCAACGGCAACAGCCTGAAGTCCGACCAGGTGCAGGCGTACATGGACATCGCGGCCCGCCGTGGCTACGAGGCCGTCATCACGCTGTCGAACGACGTGGCCCTCGAAGGCAGCCCGCTCGTCGATGTCAAGGTCGACGGCCGCCGCAAGCACAAGGTGGCGCTACGGCACCTGTCCTGGGCCGAAGTCGCTTATCAGGCCCAGCTGCTGATCCGGCACGAGGGTGTCGGCAACAAGGCGCACGCCTGGCTGCTCCAGGAACTGCTGCACTACCTCCAGCACGAGAACTCCGGCTGCCACGGATTCCAGAACATGGGTCCGTCCTGGGTCCCGGTGCGCAACGGCATCGACGACGAGACCCTGTGCCGCGGAGACTCCCGGGCCCTCGACGTGGTGGAGAGCTGGGAGCGGCTGGTCCGCCAGGTCTGCCTGAGGCTGGGCGGTGAGCTGGGGCAGAAGGTGCTCCCGGTGCGGGCCGCCAAGGGTGGCAGGGACCCCCGGGAGCGCCGCGGCCTGCTCGCCGACCAGCTGTGTGCCGAGGGCAGGCTCCAGGCCGAACTGCGCATCGAGGGCACGCCCGGGGTACTCACGGTCGTCGCCGATCTGCGCACCGGCAGGATCCGGACCGCCATGGAGATCCCGGCCCCCGAGCAGGGCTACCCGCTGAGCTGGGCCAAACGGCTGGTGCGGTCCCTCGCGGAGGCGCCGGCCGATCTGCACATCGAGACGCTGGTGGAGGGGGACACGGCCGGGCCGCGCGGCACGCTGGAGCGGCTCCGGCCCGAGCCCGCCGACCTGCTGCCGAAGACGGACGGCGCCCGGATCACCGGCTTCCGGCTGTCCCTTCTCAAGGGCATGGGCGGTGGCCGGGGTAACGCCGAGACCGGATTCATCCGCAGCGTCGACGACGCGGTTCAGCGGTTCTACGGCTCGGTCGTGGTCCACCTCGACCGGGCGGTCCCGCGCCGGTCCCCGGCCCGCCGGCCCGTGTCGGTCGGCTGATGTTCGTTCAGTCGGCGAGCAGGCGGCGGAGCCAGTTGGTGTGGGCCGTTCGGGCCGTCTGGGAGAGGGCGGCCTGGGGGGCGAAGCCGTCGAAGCCGTGGAAGCCGCCCGGCCAGACGTGGAGTTCGGCGATGCCGCCGGCCTGCCAGATGCGGGAGGCGTAGGTGACGGTCTCGTCCCGGAAGGTCTCGGCGGACCCGACGTCGAGGAAGGCGGGCGGGAGGCCCGCGAGGTCGGTGGCGCGGGCGGGGGCCGCGTAGGGCGAGACGTCGGGGCCGCCGCGGGCGGTGCCGAGGAGGGCCGTCCAGCCGGTCTCGTTGGCCGTGCGGTCCCAGACGCCGAGGCCCTTCATCTGGTGGCTGGAGGGTGTGTCGTTGCGGTCGTCGAGCATCGGGCACAGCAGCATCTGGCCGATCACCGCCGGGCCCCGGCGGTCCCTGAGGAGGAGCGCCAGGGCGGCGGTGAGGCCGCCGCCCGCGCTCGCCCCGGCGATCACGATCCGGTCGGGGTCGCCGCCGAACTCGGGCGCGTGCTCCGCCGTCCACAGGAGCCCGGCGTACACGTCCTCGACCGGCGCGGGATGCGGATGCTCGGGCGCCAGCCGGTACTCCACCGACACCACCACCGCGCCCAGTTCGTCCGCCCAGGCCAACGGGACGTCCACGCCCACCCGGTTGTCGCCGATCACCATCCCGCCGCCGTGCACGTGGTAGATCACCGGCAGCGGACCGGGGGTCCCGGGGGCGACCGGACGGCAGATCAGGAGCGAGATCTCCGGGGCGCCCGCCGGCCCGGGAACCGTGCGGTCCGTCACCTCGAACGCCCCGCCCAGGGTGAGGTCCACCTCGGCGAGCATCCGGATCCCGTCACCCTGCCGGATCGTCGCGATGTCCTCCAGGGTCATCGACGGCGAGATCACATCCCTGATCATCTCCAGGGCGGCGGCGAGTTCGGGGTCGAACGGGGGCGGTACGGACGTCATGGCGGCTCCTCGCGACGGTGCGGTGCGGCTCGTACGGCCATGATCCGCGCGACCGTCCCGGTGGCGGGGCCGCCGGACGGCGGAAGCTGCCCGCCGTCCGGCGGGTGCCCCGGGACGCGCCCGGCGGCGGACGCGGCGGCTTGACTTCGAGCGCGCTCCAGGAACTAGCGTCGTCGACGCAGACGACGGTTCGGGCGGACGGAGAACGGCCATGCGCGTGGGCGTGCACATCAACCGGTTCGACCACTCCGGCGGCGGACCCGCCCTCGGCGCCGAACTCGCCGCCGCCGGTGCCGCGGCCGAGGCGGCGGGCGTCAGCTGGGTCTCGGTGATGGACCACTACTTCCAGATGGAGTTCAACGGCGGCGCCGAGGACCCGATGCTGGAGGCCTACACCACCCTCGGCTACCTGGCCGGCCGTACCTCCACCGTCCGGCTCGGCGCCCTGGTGACCGGCGTGACCTACCGGCACCCCGGCTTGCTCGCCAAGATCGCCACCACCCTGGACGTGGTGTCCGGCGGCCGGGCCACCCTGGGCATCGGGGCCGCCTGGTACGACCGTGAGCACCACGGCCTCGGCGTGCCCTACCCGCCGCTCGCGGAGCGCTTCGAGCGGCTGGAGGAGACGCTGCGGATCTGCCTGCAGATGTGGGACCCGGAGAACGACGGCCCCTTCGAGGGCAGGCACTACCGGCTCGCCGAGACGCGCTGCGTACCCGCGCCGGTCAGTTCGCCGCATCCCGAGATCATGATCGGCGGCGGCGGGGAGAAGAAGACCCTGCGGCTGGTCGCCCAGTACGCGGACGCCTGCAACCTGATCCCCGGTTCGCCCGAGGAACTGCGGCACAAGCTCGACGTGCTGCGCGGTCACTGCGACACCGTGGGACGCGACTACGACACCATCCGCAAGACCGTCGCGTACGGCGCCGAACCGGCCACCACCGGCGACCTGGACGCCTTCACCCGGGACATCGAGGGCTACGCCGGGCTGGGCGTCGACACCGTCATCCTGGCGCCGCGGCTGGGTGAGACCTCGGGGTGGATGGAGACCTTCGCGGCGCCGGCCGTCAAGCGGCTCGCCGGGATCGACTAGGCGCGGACGGCGCGGAACGGCCTGGAGCGGTGCGTGACGGCGCGGGGCGGCCCCGGAGTGGCGCGTGACGGCGCGGGACGGCTCCGGAGTGGCGCGCGACGATGCGAAGAGGGCCGGAGCGGGGCTCCGGCCCTCTTCGGGTGGGACATGGGTCAGGCGGCCACGCCGACGTTGCCGTGCAGGCGCGCGACGACCTCGGTGAGCTGCGCGGCGACCTCGGCGTCGTCGAACGGGTGGGTCTCGGCGAAGCGGACCACGGAGCCGGGGATGGAGAGCTTGATGTCCTCGATCACCTTGCCGCCGGCGATGCCCACGGCCTTGCGGGTCTCGTCCTGGGCCCACACGCCGCCGAACTGGCCGTAGGCGGTGCCGATGACCGCGACCGGCTTGCCGCCGAAGGTGCTGGCGCCGTACGGGCGGGACAGCCAGTCGATGGCGTTCTTGAGGACGGCCGGGATCGTGCCGTTGTACTCGGGGGAGAAGAGCAGGAACGCGTCGGCGGCCTGGGCGGCCTCGCGCAGCTTCGCGGCGGGGGCCGGGACGCTGCCCTCGACGTCGATGTCCTCGTTGTAGAAGGGGATGTCGGCGAGGCCCTCGAAGACCTCGACCTCGGCACCCTCGGGAGCGAGCTTCACGGCCGCCTCGGCGAGCTGGCGGTTGTGCGAACCGGCGCGGAGGCTGCCGACGAGCGCAAGGATGCGGACAGACATGGGGGAACTCCAAAGGGGCTGAAACACTGCCGTTACGAATCCGGACCGAGGTCCGGTTAATTTCTAACACCCCAAACGGACCGCGGTCCAGTTCTGTTCCCGATGCTTTACGCTGTCTTCATGTCCAGCGTCCTGCCGCCTTTCCCACAGCCCCAGGAGCCCTTCGACACCCCTGAGTTGCTCGAGGTCGGGTCCGCCCCCGACGAACCCTGCCTCCGAGCCGACGCGGCCCGCAACCGGGCCCGGCTGCTGGAGGCCGCGGCCCGGCTGATCGCCGAGCACGGGGTGGCCGGCGTCACCATGGAGGCGGTGGCCGCGGCGGCCGAGGTCGGCAAGGGCACGGTCTTCCGGCGCTTCGGCGACCGCACCGGGCTGCTGATGGCGCTGCTCGACCACTCCTCGCGGCAGCTCCAGGCGGACTTCCTCGGCGGGCCGCCGCCCCTGGGTCCCGGCGCCCCGCCGGTGGAGCGGCTGCGGGCGTTCGGCATCGCCGTGCTCTACCGCACGGCCGAGCAGCTCGACCTCAGGCTGGCCGCCGAGCCCGAGCCCGTGCGGCGCTACGCGCACCCCTCGCTCGGGGCGCTGCGTACCCACGTGGCGATGCTGCTGCGCCAGATCCAGCCGGACGCGGACTGCGAACTGCTCGCCCACTCGCTTCTCGCCTACCTCGACCCCGCCAAGATCCACCACCTGACCAGGCAGTGCGGGATGCCGATGGAGCGCCTGGAGGCCGGCTGGACCGACCTGGTCGCCCGGGTCACCCGCACCGACCCGCCCCGCTGACCGGCTACTCGCGGGTGGTGGGCACGGCGGTCTGCTGGATGCCGTTGACCAGCGTCTGGATCGCCCACGACACGCGCTGGTCGGGTGTGCCGGCCAGGAGCGCCCCGGAGGCGGCGGCGATGTGCGGATGGGTCCGCTCCGACACCTGGGTCAGCGCCCGGCCGAGGGCGTCCCAGTCCGCCCGGGACTCGCGGCCGGCGTGCTCGGCGGCGCTCGCGGCGGCGCGCTGGAGGAGCAGGTCGACACCCCAGGCGGCCCGCGCGCGCTCCACCCCGCCCTCGTCGAGCAGGCCCAGCAGGGTCTCGATCAGGGCCAGGTAGTGCGGGCCGCTCGGCCAGCTGGTCAGCGCGGAGCGGGCCAGGCTCGGATACTCCAGCAGCATGCCGGTGTAGGCGACGAGCACCTGCTCCAGCCGCTCCCGCCAACTGCCCTGCGCCGGCGGCGGGTCCAGGGTGCCGAGCAGTTCGTCCAGGACCGCCGCGTGCAGCTCGGCGGTGTCGCGGACGTAGACGTAGAGCGAGGCCGGCCCCGTGTCGAGCTCCTGGGCCAGCCGCCGCATGGTGACCTTCTGCAGTCCCTCGGCGCGCAGGATCCGCACGGCGGCGGTCACGATGCCCTCCCTGGTCAGGGCGGGTTTGGCGGGACGCTCGCGGCGGGAGCGGGGAGTCGCTGGCATGCCCTCACCCTAACGAACATGTTCGTCACCCCGGGGGCGGCGCCCTCGGGTCGGCACTGACACCCCAATTCGTCCAACGGTGAACCATCTTGCCCCGCCGGGCCCCCCTCCCCGGCCTTCTGCCAAGATGCCGTACGTCATGGTGCAGATACCGAAACCGCCCTCGGCGGCGTCGCCGACACCGCGCGCGGTCCCCACGAGCGCCGACGTGGCCCGTCTGGCCGGCGTCTCCCGCGCGACCGTCTCCTACGTCCTCAACAACACCAGTGCCGTACGGATCAGCGAGCCCACCCGCCGCCGGGTCCACCAGGCCGCGAAGGAACTCGGGTACGTCCCCCACGCGGCCGCCCGCAGCCTGCGCGCCGGGCACAGCCGGATGGTCCTGATGCCCGCCCCGGCCATCCCGATGGGCCCGCTGTACGGCCAGTTCGTCAACGACCTCCAGTGGGCCCTCAGCCGCCTCGACTACACGGTCGTGCAGTACGGCACCGTGGGCCTCCGCGGCGACGAAGCCGCCCGCGCCTGGGCCGAGTTGAGGCCGGTCGCGGTACTCGTCCCCGGCTCGGAGCTGGGCCCCGAGGGGGTCGCGGTCCTCAAGCGGGCCGGCGCCCGCGCCGTGGTGACCCTGGGGCCCGAACGCGTGGACGGCGCCCACGCGTTGCTGATGGACCACGCCGCGGTGGGGCACTGCGCCGGCAGCCACCTCTACGCCCGCGGCCGGCGGCGGATCGGCGTGGTCGTCCCCGAGGAGGCCGGCCTGGAGGCCTACTCCCGGCCCCGGCTCGAAGGCGTCCGCCAGGCCCTGCGCGGCACCGACGCGACGGTGACCGGGCTGCCGCTCGGCTACACCGAACAGTCGGCAGCCCGACTCGCCTCACAATGGCGGGAGTCGGGACTCGACGCGGTGTTCGCCTACAACGACGAGTACGCCATGCTGCTCATGCGCGCCCTCCAGGACGCGGGGGTGCGCGTCCCCGACGAGACAGCCGTGGTCGGTGCCGACGACCTGATGCTGGGCAGGCTGCTGCGGCCCCGCCTCTCCACGATCCACATCGACCTCCCGTCCGGCCGTGAACTCGCCGAACTGGTCGACCGCGTGGTCCGTGACTCCGGCGGCGAGCCGGAGACGCACAAGGTGCTGGGCGCCTCGGTGGTGCGGCGCGAGTCCAGCTGATGGGTCACCCTGGTCGGGGGCGGTGCGGTTCCGCGCTCCCCGACTAGGATGTTGCGCGCTCAACCAAACGGCCCGCAGGTGCCGTGGGCCGCGCCACCCCGGTGATCGATCGGAGAGCCGTCATGCCGTTGCTCGACCCGAAGACCTGGCAGGAGAGCGCCCTGTCCGGCGCGCAGCACGAAGTCACCGAGCCCGCCACCGGCGACCCGCTCGGCGCCGTCACCCTCGCCGCGCCCGCCGACGTGGCCCCGGCCGCCGCGGCCGCCCACGCCGCACACCGGGACTGGGCCCGCGCACCGCACTTCGTGCGCGCCCAGGTCCTGCGCCGGGCGGGCGACCTGTTCACGGAGCACGCCGACGAACTGCGTGAGTGGATCGTCCGCGAGTCCGGCTCCATACCGGGCAAGGCCGACTTCGAACTGCACGTCGCCGCCCAGGAGTGCTACGAGGCCGCCGCCCTCGCCTCCCGCCCGACCGGCCAGGTGCTGCCCACCGAGGCACCGCGCCTGTCGTACACCCGCCGGGTCCCGGTCGGGGTGGTCGGGGTGATCGCGCCGTTCAACGCGCCGCTGATCCTGTCCATCCGCTCCGTCGCGCCCGCCCTGGCGCTCGGCAACGGCGTCGTCCTGAAGCCCGATCCGCGGACCGCCGTCTGCGGCGGGCTCTCGCTCGCCGCGGTGTTCGCCGCGGCCGGGCTGCCGGAAGGGCTGCTGCACGTGCTGCCAGGCGGCGCCGACGTGGGCGCGGCACTGGTCGAGGACCCGCGGGTGCCGGTGATCTCCTTCACCGGCTCTACGGCGGCCGGCCGCGCGGTCGGCGAGGCGGCGGGCCGCCACCTCAAGCGCGCCCACCTCGAACTCGGCGGCAACTCCGCCCTGATCGTCCTGGAGGACGCCGACCTCGACGCGGTGATCGCCACGGCCGCCTGGGGGTCCTTCTTCCACCAGGGCCAGATCTGCATGACCACCGGACGCCACCTGGTGCACAGCTCGCTGGTCGAGGAGTACGTCGAACGCCTCGCCGCCAAGGCCGACTCCCTCGCCGTCGGCGACCCGCACCGCGAGCAGGTCCACCTCGGCCCGATCATCGACGACGCTCAACTCGCCAAGATCCACGGCCTGGTGGAGGCCAGCACCGCGAGCGGCGCGCGCCTCGCGGCCGGCGGTACCCACGAGCGGCTCTTCTACCGGCCCACCGTGCTGGCCGGTGTCGACGACGGCACGCCCGCCTACGCCGAGGAGGTCTTCGGGCCGGTCGCGCCGGTCCGCGCCTTCGCCGACGCGGAGGAGGCCGCCGCGCTCGCGGCCGACAGCTCCTACGGGCTCTCCCTCGGCATCGTCACCCGCGACACGGCACGCGGCCTGGACCTCGCGGAGCGCATCCCGACCGGCATCGTCCACATCAACGACCAGACCGTGAACGACGAGGCGGTGGCCCCCTTCGGTGGAGTCGCCGCCTCCGGTACCGGGGCCCGGTTCGGCGGCGACTCGAATCTGGAGGCGTTCACGGACGTGCGCTGGACGACGGTGCGTGGAGACGTCGCGCCTTACCCGTTCTAGTGGACGCAAGTGGACGCGTCACGCCTGACCAGTTCTAACTTCCGTTAGAGGGTCTCGCGTAACGTCTGGCCTGTTCTAACACTCTCTAACTTCCATTAGAGAGTGTTACCCCGGCTGGTGTCGCAGGCTTGCACCTCCGGCCGGTGCCGGCGGCTCACTCGCCCTCGGACGCACCCTGCTGCGCGGCGATGCTCTTGCGGACCTCGTCCATGTCCAGCTTGCGGGCCTGGCCGATGACGTCCGCGAGGGCGGCCTCCGGCAGGGCGCCCGGCTGGGCGAACACGGCGACCTGGTCGCGGACGATCATCAGGGTCGGGATCGACTGGATGTTGAAGGCCTGCGCCAGCTCCGGCTGCGCCTCGGTGTCGACCTTCGCGAACACCAGGTCGGGGTTGGCCTGCGCGGCCTTCTCGTAGACCGGGGCGAACATCCGGCACGGGCCGCACCACGACGCCCAGAAGTCGATCAGGACGAACTCGTTCTCGGTGACCGTCTGGTCGAAGTTCTCCTTGGTGAGCTCCACGGTGCTGCTCATGCGTGCTTCCCTCTTCCTGATGTGGGGGCGCCCCGCTGCGGGACGGAACCGCTCGCGACAACGTGCCCGGCCGGGCGGGTATTCCGCCCGCCACCCGTGTGGCCCGAGCGCACGGCACCCTGGAGACTTGCCCCATGACGGAAACGGAATCCATCGCTTACGACGTCGTGGTGCTCGGGGCCGGGCCCGTGGGGGAGAACGTGGCCGACCGCACCCGTGCGGCCGGTCTCTCCACCGCGGTCGTGGAGAGCGAACTCGTCGGCGGCGAATGCTCGTACTGGGCCTGTATGCCCAGCAAGGCACTGCTGCGGCCGGTCATCGCCCAGGCCGACGCCCGCCGCCTGCCCGGCCTGTCCCAGGCCGTCCAGGGTCCCCTCGACACCCCCGCGGTCCTCGCCCGCCGGAACTACTTCACCTCGGACTGGAAGGACGACGGCCAGGTCGCCTGGCTGGACGGCATCAGCGCCGACCTCTACCGCGGCCACGGCCGCCTCGCGGGGCCCCGCACGGTCACCGTGACCGGCGCCGACGGCACCGTGACCACCCTGACCGCCCGGCACGCCGTGGCCGTCGCCACCGGCACCCGCGCCCAGCTGCCCGACCTGCCCGGACTCGCCGAGGTCAAGCCCTGGACCAGCCGCGAGGCGACCAGCGCCCAGCAGGCGCCCGGCCGGCTGATCGTGGTCGGCGGCGGTGTCGTCGCCACCGAGATGGCGACCGCCTGGCAGGCCCTGGGCTCCCGGGTCACCCTCCTGGTCCGGGGCAAGGGCCTGCTCAACCGCATGGAGCCCTTCGCCGGCGAACTCGTCGCCGACGCGCTCAAGGAGATCGGGGTCGACGTCCGCACCGGGACCTCCGTGGAGTCGGTGACCCGCGAGAACGGCACGGTCGTCGCCGTCACCGGCGCGGGCGACCGAATCGAGGCCGACGAGATCCTCTTCGCCACCGGGCGAGTGCCGCACACCGACGACATCGGACTGGACACCGTCGGCCTGGAGCCGGGCTCCTGGCTGTCGGTCGACGACACCCTCCTGGTCGAGGGCACGGACTGGCTGTACGCCGTCGGTGACGTCAACCACCGGGCGCTCCTCACCCACCAGGGCAAGTACCAGGCCCGGATCGCGGGCGACACGATCGCCGCGCGGGTCTCCGGCACGCCGCTGCTCGACGGCCCCTGGGGTGCGCACGCGGCCACCGCCGACCACCACGCGGTACCGCAGGTCGTCTTCACCGACCCGGAGGCGGCGGCCGTCGGGCTGTCCCTCGCGGAGGCCGAGCAGGCGGGGCACCGGGTCCGGGCCGTCGACGTCGAGTTCTCGTCCGTGGCCGGCGCGGGGCTGTACGCCGACGGCTACCGGGGGCGCGCCCGGATGGTCGTCGACCTGGAGTCGGAGACCCTGCGCGGGGTCACGTTCGTGGGGCCGGGGGTGGGCGAGCTGATCCACTCGGCGACGATCGCCGTGGCCGGACAGGTGCCGATCAGCAGGCTGTGGCATGCGGTGCCGTCGTACCCGACGCTGAGCGAGGTATGGCTGCGGCTGCTGGAGGCGTACCGGGGGTAGGGCTGGGCCGAAGGGGCGCGGCCCGGTCGTCGGTCGGCTGCGGGCCGGTGGGGGCCGACCGGGGGTAGGGCCGGAGGGGGGCGCGGCCCGGTCGTCGGTCGGCTGCGGGCCGGTGGGGGCTGGTCGCGCAGTTCCCCGCGCCCCTGGGCAGTTCACGCCGACGGTGCCGAGAGCCACCGTCGGCCACGCCCCGGCGGCCGTGGGGGGTGCGTGGGTGTGCATCGGCAGCGGCCACGCCCCTCGGCGGCCGTGGGTGTGCATTGGCCGTGGCCGGCTTGGGGTGTTCGCGGCCACGGTGCCGGGAGCCGCCGTCGGCCGCGCCCCCCGGGCGGTCGTGGGTGTGCATCGGCCGTGGTCGGCCTGGGGGGTTCGCGCTGACGGTGCCGAGTGCTGCCGTCGGGCGTGACCCCGTGTGTTGGTGGTTGGCGGGTGTTGTCTGGTGGCTACGGGAGGTCGAAGCTCAGGGCCTCGGCTGCCGTCGCCGGGGTCGGCTGGGTCCAGCGGCGGGCCAGCTCCTCGTTCGACGACAGGGACCGCAGCTCCGCGCGGTCCAGGTACAGCGTGCCGTCGAGGTGGTCGGTCTCGTGCTGGACGATACGGGCCGGCCAGCCCGTGAAGACCTCGTCGACCGGGCTGCCGTGCTCGTCCTCGCCGCGCAGCCGCACCTCGGCGGGCCGGGCCACGACCGCCTGCCAGCCGGGCACGCTCAGGCAGCCCTCGAAGAACGCGGCGCGTGCGGTGCCGACGGGCTCGTAGACCGGGTTGACCAGGACCCGGAACGGCTGCGGGACCCGGCCACGGGCGGCGGCCACCTCCGCCGGCACCGGCGCCGGGTCCTCGATGACGGCGAGCCGCAGCGGGACGCCGACCTGCGGCGCGGCCAGACCCACGCCCGGTGCCGCGTGCATGGTGACGCGCAGCGCCTCGATGAACCGGGCCAGCAGCTCGGGGCCCAACTGGCCGTCGTACGGCTCCGTGCCGCGCCGCAGGACCGGGTCGCCGGCCGCGACGATGGGCAACGGGCCGCCGACGGCGAGGAGTTCCTCGACCCGTTCGGCAAGAGGTGCGCGATCACTGGGAGATGCCATCGCGCCAGCATGCCATGACCGCGCGTGTGACGCGGGTCACTTCACCTGCCGGGAACTCGGCCCCGCCGGCCTCCGACTACTGGACCGTCACCGCTCAGCCACGAGTCCCCGGAGAGGCCCGCCGATGTCCACCGCCCCCTCGACGTCCCCCAATCCCGGCTCCGCCCGCTCGGGGGAGCCCCCATCGGACGAGGCCCCGCCCCACGCCGTCCCGGCCGCCGTCCCCGGCCGCTGGACCCCGCTGCGCCCCCTCGTCCTGCGCCTGCACTTCTACGCCGGTGTCCTCGTCGCCCCCTTCCTGCTGGTCGCCGCCACCACCGGCCTGCTGTACGCGTTCTCCTTCCAGGCCGAGAAGCTGGTGTACGCCCATGAACTGACCGTGCCGGTGGGGAAGACCGAGCTGCCGATCTCGCGGCAGGTCGCCGCCGCCCGCGAGGCCCACCCCGAGGGCACCGTCTCCGCGATACGGCCCTCACCCGAGGCGGGCGCGACCACCAGGGTGCTGCTCTCGGGGGTGAAGGGCGTCGGAGCGGACCACACCCTCGCCGTGTTCGTCGACCCGTACACCGGCAAGGTGCGCGGCGCCCTCGAACAGTACGGCTCGACCGGCGCGCTGCCGCTGCGCACCTGGATCGACGAACTCCACCGCGACCTGCACCTCGGCGACACCGGCCGGTTCTACAGCGAGTTCGCGGCGAGCTGGCTGTGGGTGATCTCGGGCGGCGGGCTCGTGCTGTGGTTCTCGCGCCGCCGGGCCCTGCGCAAGGTGCGCGGCACCGGCGGCCGGCGGCGCACGCTCGGCCTGCACGGCAGCGTCGGCGTCTGGGCCGCGGCCGGTTTCTTCTTCCTGTCGGCGACCGGCCTGACCTGGTCCGCGTACGCCGGCGCCAACATCGACGAACTGCGCACCTCCCTCGGCCAGGCCACCCCGTCCGTCTCGGCGGCCGCGAGCGGCGGTGAACACGCCGGCCACGACATGGCGTCCATGACCGGCGGCTCCGCCGGGCACGGCGTCGGCCTGGACAAGGTGCTGGCCGCGGCCCGCGCCGAGGGGCTGGGCAACCCCGTCGAGATCGTGCCGCCCGCCGACGCGACCAGCGCCTACGTCGTCCGGCAGGTCCAGCGCAGCTGGCCGGAGAAGCAGGACTCGGTCGCCGTCGACCCGGGCACCGGCGAGGTGACCGACGTACTGCGCTTCGACGACTACCCGGTGCTCGCCAAGCTCACCCGCTGGGGCATCGACCTGCACACCGGGATCCTCTTCGGCATCGTCAACCAGCTGGCCCTCGCGCTGCTCGCCGTCGCCCTGATCCTGCTGATCCTGTGGGGCTACCGCATGTGGTGGCAGCGCGGCCGGGGCTCCGCCTTCGGCCGGCCGGTGCCGCGCGGCGCCTGGGCGGACGTCCCGCCGTACCTTCTCGTCCCGGCGATGGCGGTGATCGCGGTGCTCGGCTACTTCGTGCCGCTGCTCGGGATCCCGCTGGCCGCCTTCCTGGCCGTGGACATCGTGCTCGGCGAGGTCGCGCACCGTCGCGGCCGGCGCACCTACGGGAGGGGACCCCAGGTGAAGTAGCGTGGGGAGACACGCCTACGCCGGAGGGAGACGCGATCATGGCGCGAGTCCGGCGCGGGCAGGGCGAACTGGAGGGGCAGGTCCTCGGCGCGCTCCGGGAGGCCGGCGGTCCCGTCACGGCGGCCTGGGTGCAGGAGCGGCTCGGCGGCGACCTCGCCTACACCACCGTGGTGACCATCCTGACCCGGCTGCTCGCCAAGGACGTCGTCGCCCGCGAGCGGCAGGGCCGGTCCTTCGTGTGGACGCCGACCGCCGACGTGGCCCGGCTGGCCGCCCTGCGGATGCGCCGGCTGCTCGACGGCGAACGGGACCGCGAGGCCGTGCTCGCCAGCTTCGTCACCGCCCTGCCGCCCGGTGACGAACAGGTCCTGCGGGCCCTGCTGGAGTCCGCGGCGCCGACCCGGCCGAACTCGCGGGGCGGCTCCCACCCCAACCTCGACGGCCAGGAAGACTGACCACCCCACACCCGCGACCCGGCATGTCACGTCGGCACCGGTCGCAGGAACGGGCGCGGAGCCCCGCCTGCCGCCGTAACGGAAAGAGGGCCCCCGCCTGTCGCCGTAACGGAAAAAGGGCCCCCGGAAGTCCGGGGGCCCTTCGGTCCGACAGCCGTGCGGTCGGCCGTCCGTTCAGCCGTTCACTCCTGCGGGAAGTCCCCAGCCAGCGCCGAGGCGATCCGCAGGTGCGGCTCCGCCTCCGTGTGCCGGGACTGCCGCTGGAGGGTGCGGCCCAGCATCAGCCGGGCGTAGTGCTCCACCGGGTCCCGCTCGACGATCTCGCGCAACTCGGTCTCGGCGCGCCGCAGTTGGGCCGAGTGGTAGTAGGCACGCGCCAGCAGCAGCCGGGGTCCGGTCTGCTCCGGCACCTCCGCCACCACCCCGGCGAGCACCCGCGCGGCGCCCGCGTAGTCCTTGGCGTCGAAGAACAGCTGCCCCCGCTCCCAGCGCTCCGCGGCGGTTCCCTGGTCGTAGTACGTCGTGTCCACTCGTGACCTCCTTCGAGGGCACCAACGGACCGCAGTAGTTGAATATTCCACCAACTGTCCGGGTGGCTAGGCGACGGGCCCGGAGAAGCGCCCGCCCGTGGTCGGGCCCACGCGCGTATGGCGATGGTGGGCCGCGCCGCCCGCCATGACCGCCAGCGCCAGACAGAAGATCAGTGCCAGCGCCAGGCCGGCGCAGAAGATCGCGAGCGGGCCGAGGGTGGCGATGTGGTGGTCGAGCACGGAGACCGTGTAGCCGGGGCCGCCCGAGAGGTTGCCGGCGATCGCCAGGACGGTGAAGGCGACGGTCGCCGCGAGCAGGAGCAGTCCGAGGAAGAGCAGCATCCCAGTCATCTCCTTCGGGAGTGGTTCTGCCCGGCCGAGTACCTGCGGGGCGATGGTTCACACCCTCGGCCGACAACTTGAGTTTCCTTGACAATTTTTGTTGTCGGTCGGATGCTGGGACAGCGGAACACCGCAGCTGACCCGAGACGGCGAGGAAACCCGATGCGTACCCTGATCAGCACTGCCTTCATGTCGCTCGACGGTGTCGTCGAGGCCCCTGGCGGCGAGCCCGGGTACCGAAACTCCGGCTGGACCTTCAAGCACGTCGACTTCGTGCCGGAGGCCTTCGAGATCAAGGGCCGGGAGCAGGAGGAGGCGGCCGCGATGCTGCTGGGCCGGACCAGCTACCAGGCGTTCAGCCCCGTCTGGCCGGACATGACGGAGTTCGCCCGCTACCGGACGCTGACCAAGTACGTCGTCTCCACCACCCTCACCGAGGGCGACCTGGTGTCGAACTGGGGCGAGACCACCATCCTGCGCTCGCTCGACGAGGTCGCCGCCCTCAAGGAGACCGACGGCGGCCCGGTCATCGTGCACGGCAGTGCCGAGCTGAACCACGCCCTGTCCGACGCCGGTCTGATCGACCGCTACCACCTGCTCGTCTTCCCGCTGCTGCTCGGCGCGGGCAAGCGGCTGTTCAGCGGCACGGACAAGGACGCCCAGCAGCTCCGGCTGGTCGAGCACGAGGCCTACTCCAACGGCGTCCAGAAGAACGTCTTCGACGTCGTCCGCTGACCGTCGTCCGCTGACCGTCGTCCGTTGACCCGGTCCCGGGCGCTGTCCGGGCGGGCCGCGCGCCGCACCGCGCCCGTCAGTGCTGGCACCGCGGGCACCACAGCGTGCGCCGGCCGGCGGTGCGGTCGGAGCGCAGGGCGGTGCCGCAGCGTGGGCACGCGGGGTCCGGGTCGTCGCGGTGACCGGTCAGCCAAGTGCGGCGCGGCGGTACCCGTGCGGCGCGCCGGGACGCGTCGAGCACCCGTCGCATCGCCGTGAACACCCGGCGCGCCTCGTCCTCGCCGAGGTCCCGGGCCCGCCGTGCCGGGACGACCCGGCTCCGCCAGAGGATCTCGTCGCAGAGCAGGTTCCCGAGGCCGGCGATGGCGGACTGGTCCATCAGGACGCCCTTGACGGCGCCCCGCCGGCCGGCGAGCAGTGCCAGGAAGTCCGGGCGCGCCATGTCCAGCGCGTCGGGTCCCAGGCCGGCGAGCATGCGCTCCACCGCCTCGGGGCCGTCCGCCAGCCGGATGCCCTGGAGTTTGCGCTGGTCGCGAAAGCGCAGCTGCCGTTCGCCGTCCAGGGTGAGCACGATCCGGTCGTGCCGGTCCAGGGGGTCCTGTGCCGTGGCGGACACCAGCTCTCCGGTCATGCCGAAGTGCCAGACCAGGGCCGGTCCCTCGCCGACCGGCGCGATCAGCAGCTTGCCGTGGCGGCGCGGCCGGCCGAACCGGTTCCCCTCGACCACCTGCCTCAGGCGCCGCGCGGTGACACCCCGCAGCACCCCGGCGTCCCGCACCTCGACACGCCGGACCCGGTGGCCCCGGCCGCAGGAGTCCAGTACGGCGCGGAAGCCCTCGACGTCCGGCAGCTCCGGCATGATCTCCTCCAGGCGTCCGGTGGCGGTCACCGAGTAGCCGGACCTGCGGACGCCAACCGTCGGCAGGGACGGGAAGCCACCGCTGCCGGGCCGGGGCCGCCGCATGATCTGCTCCGGGAAAGGGCATCCGGAGACTATGGAAGGCGCGCCTGTGATCGTGCAGCCGCCGGGCCCCGACGGTGGCCGGCGGGTCACCATCCGCGGGGAGTACGTCGGCATCGCGTACCACCTTCTCGACGTGGTCGAGTTCCTGCGCCGGGCGGGCCTGCCCGAGGCCCGTACGACCGTCGACGACCCCGAACTGATCGAGTGGCGGGGCATGGGGCCGGCGGCCTGGACGGCCGCCGGCTGACCCGGACGCCGCCGGGACTTGTTCGACCCTACGAACTTTCTGTGTGACGGGTACACAACATCGGGCTGAACTGATAGGAAACCTTCCTATCGATGAGTGTCGATGACCGACCCCTCACCCCCCACAGGAGACCTCGTGAGGCATCCGAACCACGCCACGACACGTCCCGTCCTGACCTCCCGCCGCTCCCTGCTCGCCCTGCTCGGCGCCTCCGCGGCCGGCGCCGTGCTGCTGCGCCCCGCGGCCGCCTCCGCCGCCGCGCCGGCCGCGAGCTGTGCGGGCCTGGACGACCCGGCGAAGAAGGACATCGCCATGAAGCTGGTGTCGAGCGCGGAGAACTCCTCGCTCGACTGGAAGGCGCAGTACAAGTACATCGAGGACATCGGCGACGGCCGCGGCTACACCGCCGGGATCATCGGATTCTGCTCCGGCACCGGCGACATGCTCGACCTCGTCCAGCTCTACACCGACCGCAAGCCCGGCAACGTCCTCGCCAAGTACCTCCCGGCGCTGCGCCGGGTCAACGGCACCGACTCGCACTCCGGCCTGGACCCGAACTTCCCCGCCGACTGGCGCAAGGCGGCCCAGGACAGCGCCTTCCAGCAGGCGCAGAACGACGAGCGGGACCGCGTGTACTTCAACCCGGCCGTGCAGCAGGGCAAGACGGACGGGCTGGGCACGCTCGGCCAGTTCACCTACTACGACGCCATCGTCATGCACGGCGACGGCGACGACCCCACCAGCTTCCGCAACATACGCAAGCGTGCCCTCGGCCACGCCAAGCCACCGGCCCAGGGCGGCAACGAGAAGACGTACCTGAACGCCTTCCTCGACGCCCGGGTCTGGGCCATGAAGCAGGAGGAGGCGCACAGCGACACCACCCGGGTCGACACCGAGCAGCGGGTCTTCCTGAACAAGGGCAACCTGTGTCTCAACACCCCGCTGGACTGGAAGGTGTACGGCGACAGCTACCACATCGGCTGACACCCCCGGGCTGCCGTACCGCACCCCCATGCGGTACGGCAGCCCAGGGGCCCTTCCCCCCTCGCAGTGGCCCTACGGCTTGATGCCCACCCCGGTCCACAGGCTGACCTCCGCGTCGGTGGCGGTCGGCTCGGTGTCCGGGCGCCAGCGGTGGCCCACCGAGACACCGGGGTCGAGCAGTTCGAGCCCGTCGAAGAAGCGCGTCACGTCCGCACGCGAACGGAACTGCACCGGCGTGCCGGCGTTGTTGTAGATGTCGGTGACCTTCTGCCAGGTCGACGGGTCGAAGTCGGGCGTGCAGTGGCTCAGGGCGAGCGCGCTGCCCGAGGGGAGCACGTCCAGCAGCCGGCTCACGATGCCGTACGGGTCCTGCGCGTCCGTCACGAAGTGCATCAGGGCGTTGAGGGACAGCGCCACGGGCCGGCCGAGGTCCAGGACCTCGGCCAGTTCCGGGGCGTCGAGCAGCGACTGCGGATCGTTGACGTCCGCCTCTATGTAGGTGGTGCGGCCCTCCGTCGTGCTGCGCATCAGCCGCTCGGCGTACTTGAGGACCAGCGGGTCGTTGTCCGCGTACACCACCCGCGCCTCGGGCACCACGGACTGGGCGACCTGGTGCAGGTTCGGCTCGGTCGGGATGCCGGTGCCGATGTCGAGCCACTGCCGGATGCCGTGCTCGCGCGCGAGGACCCGGGTGGCGCGGTGCATGAAGGCACGGTTCTCCCGGGCGCAGACGAAGATGCCCGGGTAGGCGGAGGCCACGGTCTCGGCGGCCACCTTGTCGACGTCGAAGTGGTCCTTGCCGCCCAGGTAGTAGTCGTACATGCGGGCGGAGTGGGGCCTGCTGGTGTCGATGTCCCGCGCCGCGGGCGAGTTGGTCATCCTGAACCTTTCAGAGGTGTGCGAGGGGGGAGGGGTGAGCGAGGTGCGTCAGCCGGAGGTCAGGTGGTCGGCGAGGCCCCGTTTGACCCCCGCGACGAACGCGGCGATCTCCTCCGGGGTGTAGATCAGCGCGGGGCCCGCGGGGTCCGTCGACTGGCGCAGCGCGATCCTGCCGTCGGCGAGCTGCTTCGTCTGCACGCACTGGCCGCCGTTGGGGCCGCTCCACGGCGACTCCCAGCCCTGTTCCCCGAGGTCCGTCGCGGGCATGCCGTTGTACACGTCGTGGGCGCCGCCGTCGATGGTGGTCATGAGTACTCCTTGCGCATGCGGTTCAGGAGCGCCCTGCTCTGCGCGTCGGAAGTGAGCAGGGACATGCGGTTGTGCGCCTCCAGGTGCGCCACGACGTCGGAGCGCTGGTCCAGGTACATCGCGCCGGAGAGGATCTCGCTGTAGACGACGTCCGGCAGCTCCGGCTCGGCGAAGCGGAAGTAGGTGAACGGGGCGCACGCGCCCACATGGGCGCCGGCCGTGAACGGGACGACGTCGACGCTGACGTGCTTCAGCTCGGAGACCTCCAGGAGCCGTTCGATCTGCTCCCGCATCACCTCGGGGCCGCCGACCACCCGGTGCAGGACGGCCTCCTCCATCACCACCCACAGCGTGGGCGCGTCGGCGCGCTCCAGCAGGGCCTGGCGGCGCAGCCGCAGGTTCACCCGGCGCGCCAGGTCCTCGTCGCTGTCGTTGGGGAAGCCGCCGCTGAGCACCGAGCGCGCGTAGGCGTGGGTCTGGAGCAGCCCCGTCACGTAGTGCGGCTCGTAGGTGCGCAGGGTGGACGCCCCGGTCTCCAGGCTCACGTAGGCGCTGAACCAGGTCGGCAGCACGTCGCGGTAGGTGTGCCACCAGCCGGGCTCGTTGGCCCGCTCGGCGAAGGCGACGAACTCGTCCAGCTCCTGCCGGTCGGCGCCGTAGGTCTGCAGCAGCTTCTCGACATAGAGGGGCTTGAGGGCGACCTCCGCCTTCTCCAGACGGCGGATGGTCAGCGGGGTGACCCGAAGCGCCCGCGCGGCGTCCTCCAGCGACACCCCCGCGTCCTGGCGCCGCTCCTGGAGCCTGCGGCCCAGGATCATGCGCAGAACGGTGGGCGCACTGGTGCTGCCCGCGTTCGAACGGCCTTCGCTCACGCCCTTACCTCCTGAGGGACTGTCATCGCGTCGAGTGTGACAGGCACTTGCTGAACCGGCCAGACCGAAAGCCGCATCCTGAAATTATCAGGGAGTCGGTTGCAGCCTGAACTCGCATGCGCGCATAGTTACTTGAGTGATTCGCGTCCACGATCACGGGAAACGCCCCGCCCCCGTGAGGACGTTGCTCAGCTCTGCCCGCTCCCCGCCGCGCCCCGCCTTACGGAAGGCAGCCACCGTGTCCCCCCACACGACCTCCCCCCGTGACCTGTTGGACGTCGTAGCTCCCGACCAGGCGCACTGGATCGAGCTGCCCTCGCACCGCTCCAGCGTCCGAGTCGCCCGCCGTTCCATGAGAACCCGGCTGACCGAGTGGGGGCTGTCCCGCGAGCTCTGCGAGGACGCGGTGCTGCTCGTGTCCGAGCTGGCCACCAACGCCGTGATCCACACCCTGAGCGTGCGGATCCTGTGCGGCATGGGCCTGGTGTCCGAGGGCTGCCTGCGGCTCGAGGTCCACGACCACGACTACTCGGGCCGGGGACTGCCCCGGCGCGATCCCGGCCCCGACGACGAGGGCGGCCGGGGGCTGCTGCTGGTCGAGCAACTGGCCGACTCCTGGGGGGTCGACCGGTCGCGGCTCACCAGCGGCCACGCGGTGTGGGCGACGCTGACGGCCTGACGCCGGCCCGCAGCGCTTCCGCAGCGCTTCCGCAGCGCTCCCGTAGTGCTCCGAACGGCGAGCCGGGGAGAGGCACTTGGCGATTTCACGGGTACGTACCCCGCTGCATATGATCTTGGTCGTGACTGTGCAGAACTCTGACAAGACGCTCTCCCGCAAGCAGCGGCTCCAGGAGAAGCAGCGCCGCCAGCTGGCGGTGGTGGACACCGTGGACAAGGCCGAGGTCAAGGTCCGCAAGGCGGAGGCCGAACTCGCCCTCGCCGTCGCCGAGGCGGTACAGGTGTTCGGCGATGAGCGCGCCGCCTCCGAAGGGCTCGACATGCCCGTGGAGGCCATCCGCCGATTCGCCGCCATCGCGGCGGCCGAGACAGCGGCCGGCGACACCGTCACCGGCACGCCGGCAGGGGACGCCGTCGGCAGGTGAGCCGACCCCTGGCAGGCACCGGCCGGGGGGCCGCCGTTCGAGTGATTCGTACACCCCCCGTCCGGGCGTGAAAGCGGTGGAATACGGGCCTGACGGCTCATTCGTGGCACCTTGTTAATTCCATACGAAAAGTGGCAGTCGACGCCGCTATCCGGACAAACTGAATCCGCCGGTTCGTGATCAGGAACATTGACGTTCTTCAGGAGATCGCATGGTGGAGCAGTCCTCCGAGGTCGTGTCGGAGCCGGACGATCCTGCCGTCGCCCTGACCGACACCGGCCCCCGAGGGGCCCGGACCGAGCAGCGGCTCGCGCAGGCCCTGGCCGGCCTCCTCGACACCGAGCACGTCCCCGCAGACAGCCACTTCTTCACCGACCTCGGTGCCAACTCCCTGGTCATGGCCCAGTTCTGCGCCCGAATACGCAAGCAGCCGGATCTGCCGTCGCCGACCATGAAGGACATCTACCGGCACCCCACGATCCGGAGCCTGGCAGCCGCGCTCGGCGAGCCCGTCCCCGCCGACGCACCGCGGACCCCGCCGGCCCCCGCACCGGGCGCCGCCCCGGCCCCCGGGCCGCGCCGCGGACCGGGCAGCCACATGCTGTGCGGCACGCTCCAGCTGCTGCTCTTCCTCGGCTACTCCCTCGTCTCCGGATTCGTCACCGCCACCGGCTACGAGTGGATAGCCGCCGGCAAGGGCCTGGCCGACGTCTACCTGCGGTCCCTGCTCTTCGGCGGCCTCGCGTTCGTGGCGATGTGCGCGTTCCCGGTCGCCGCCAAATGGCTGCTCGTCGGCCGCTGGCGAGCCACGGAGTTCCCCGTCTGGAGCCTGGCCTACCTGCGCTTCTGGCTCGTCAAGGTACTGCTCCACGCGAACCCCATGGTCTTCCTCACCGGGACCCCGCTGTACGTGCTGTACCTGCGGGCCCTCGGCGCCCGGATCGGCAAGGGCGTCACGATCCTCTCCCACTCCGTCCCGGTCTGCACCGACCTGCTGACGATCGGCGCGGGCACGGTGGTCCGCAAGGACTCCTTCCTGCTCTGCTACCGGGCCTACGCGGGACGGATCCAGACCGGCAGGGTCACCCTCGGCGCGGACGTCTTCGTCGGCGAGAAGACCGTTCTCGACATCGACACCGCCATGGGCGACGGAGCCCAGCTGGGCCACTCGTCCGCCCTGCACCGCGGCCAGACCGTCCCGGACGGCGAGCACTGGCACGGATCCCCGGCGGAACCCACCGGAACCGACTACGTCCGGGTCCCGTCCGCCCCCTGCGGCACCGTCCGCCGGGCCTGGTTCGCCCTCGGCACCCTGACGCAGCTGGTCCTCCTGTACATACCGCTGGCCGTCGGCGGGCTCTACATGGTGTTCACCCAGGTACCGGCGATCGGCAAGCGACTGGACCCGGCCACGACCGCGCTGTCCTGGCCCGAACTGCTCTCCGACGCACTGCTGCTGTCCCTGGTGGCGTTCTCCGGGTTCGTCGTCCTGGGCCTGGCGCTCCTGTACACCCTCCCGCGCCTGCTGGGCCTCGTCGTCAGACCCGACCGGACCTATCCGCTGTACGGGCTCCACTACGCGCTGCACCGCGCGACGGCCCGCATGACGAACGTCAGGTTCTTCGCCTGGCTGTTCGGCGACAGCTCCTACATCGTGTTCTACCTGCGGGGCCTCGGCTACGACCTGTCCAGGGTCGAGCAGACGGGGTCGAACTTCGGCACCGAGGTACAGCACGAGACACCGCTGCTGGTCTCCGTCGGCAGCGGCACGATGGTGGCCGACGGCCTCTCGATCCTCAACGCCGACTACTCCAGTACGTCGTTCAGGGTGTCCAGGGTTTCGATCGGCCCGCACAACTTCCTGGGCAACAACATCGCCTACCCGGCGGGCGGCAGGACGGGCGAGAACTGCCTGCTCGCGACCAAGGTGATGATCCCCCTCGACGGCGAGGTCAGGGAAGGCGTGGGGCTGCTCGGCTCACCGTGCTTCGAGATCCCCCGCTCGGTGGACCGGGACACCCGCTTCGACCACCTCAGGACCGGCGACACCCTCCGCCGCCGGCTCGCCGCGAAGAACCGCTACAACCTGCGGTCCATGGCGCTCATGCTGTTCGTGCGCTGGCTGCACACCTTCTGGCTGACCTTCTTCGGCCTGGCCTCCGTGGACCTGTACGGCGTGGTCGGACACGTCGTGATCGCCGGATACCTGGCCTTCACACTCGCCTTCTCCGCCGCCTACTTCGTCCTCGTGGAGCGCTGCCTCACCTCGTTCCGCGCGCTGCGCCCCCGGCTGTGCTCCATCTACGAACCGTACTTCTGGTGGCATGAGCGGCTGTGGAAGGTGCCCGACCACTTCCTCAACGTCTTCAACGGAACCCCGTTCAAGAGCCTGGTCTGGAGACTGCTGGGCGTGCGCATCGGCAGCCGGGTGTTCGACGACGGCTGCTACCTGACCGAACGGACCCTCGCCACCATCGGCGACGACTGCACCCTGAACGCCGGCAGCAAGATCCAGTGCCACTCGCAGGAGGACGGCACCTTCAAGTCCGACGGCACCACGCTGGGCGCCGGCTGCACGCTGGGCGTCGGCGCCCACGTGCACTACGGCGTGACCATGGGCGACCGCTCCGTACTGGCACCCGACGCCTTCCTGATGAAGGGCGAGGAAGTCCCGCCGGACGCCCGGTGGGGCGGCAACCCCGCGGTGGACATGCCCGAGACCGACAGCGCTGCCACCGGCCCCGGCCGGGCGGAGCCGACCGTCGACGCCCCCGCGGCGACCGTGAGTTGAGGAAGGCCATTCGATGCGAACGCGCGTGGAAGCGGACCGGGAGTTCTGGAGCCGGACCCTGACGGCCGGCGGTGTCACCGCCGTGCCCCGCTGGACCGGCGAGCCGGCACCCGGTTCGGCCGACCACGAGACACCGGTGCCGGACGACGTGACCACCGCGGTGCGGGCCCTGGCGGCGCGCCGCGAACTGCCCGTCGACACAGTGGTGTCGGCCGCCCTGCTCAAGGTGCTGGCCGTGCTGTCCGGTGAGCCGGAGGTGGTCACCGGGTACGGCGGCGGCGCCCTCGCCGAACCACTGCCCTGCCGGACGTCCGTACCGGCGGGCTCCTGGCACGCCCTGCTGACGGCTGCCCGGTCGGCCGAGACGGAACTGCTGGCGCACCGGGACTTCCCCGTCGAGAAGCTGCGCCGGGAACTGGGCCTGACCGAGCCGCCGTACGAGATCGTGTCCGGCCCCCTGGAGGCCGGCGCGGCCCACGCCGACGACGGTGCCCTGCACGTGCGCTGGTCCGACCGGGACGGCCGGCTCACGCTGCGCCTGCGCCACCGCACGGACGTACTGGACGCCGCGGCCGCGGCCCGGATCGCCGGCTACCACCTGACGGCCCTGCGCCTGATGACCGCCGACCCGGACGCCGACCACACCCGGCAGAGTCTGCTGTCCGCCGGGGAACGGCACGAGCAGCTCGAGACCATGGCCGGCCCGCACCGGCCCCTGCCCGACGCCCGGGCGCACGAGCTGTTCGAGGAACGGGTACGGACGCACCCGCGAGCGGTGGCCGCCGTACACGCCGGGCAGGAGCGGACGTACGACGAACTCAACCGCCGGGCGAACCGGCTGGCGCGGGCCCTGCTGGCGCGCGGCCTGGGCCCGGAGGACGTGGTCGCCGTCGTCACCGAGCGCACCCTCGACTGGCCCGCGGCCGTGCTCGCGGTGCTCAAGGCGGGCGGTGTCTACCTGCCGATCGAGCCGCACTTCCCGGCCGGCCGGATCACCGCGACCCTGACCCGGGCCGGCTGCCGGCTGGTCCTGACCGGAACCGGCGCCACCGACACCCTCGACCAGGCCCTGGCCGGCCTGCCGGGAACGGAGAAGCTGCCGGTCGAGGATGCGTACGCCGAACCGCACGCCGACGACGACCCCGGCGTCCGGGTCGGCCCCGGGCAACTCGCCTACATCTACTTCACCTCCGGCTCCACCGGTGAGCCGAAGGGCGCGATGTGCGAACACGCGGGCATGCTCAACCACCTCCACGCCAAGATCGACGACCTGGCGATCGGCGCGGGCAGCGTGGTCGCGCAGACCGCCCCGCAGTGCTTCGACATCTCCCTGTGGCAGCTCCTCGCCCCGCTGCTGGTGGGCGGCCGGACCCTGCTGGTCGAGCAGGACGTGATCACGGACGTGGCACGGTTCGTCGACACCCTGGAACGCGACCGGGTCGGCGTGGCCCAGCTGGTGCCGTCGTACCTGGAGGTCGTGGTCTCCTACCTGGAACGGCACCCGCGCCCGCTGCCGGACCTGCGGTGCGTGTCGGTGACCGGCGAGGCGCTCAAACGCGAGCTGGTCCAGCGCTGGCTCGCCGTGCAGCCGGACATCGCGCTGCTCAACGCCTACGGGCTGACGGAGACCTCGGACGACACCAACCACGAACTGCTGCGCGAGGTACCCGAGCGGGTGCTGCTCGGCCGGCCCGTCGGCAACGTCCGGGTGTACGTCGTGGACGAGCAGCTGTCGCTGCTGCCGCTGGGCGCCCCGGGACTCATCGCCTTCTCCGGGGTCTGCGTGGGCCGGGGGTACGTCAACGACCCGGAACGCACCCGAGAGGCCTACCGCACCGACCCCCACCGGCCCGGTGAACGGCTCTACCTGGGCGGCGACTGGGGACGCTGGCACCCCGGCGGGAAACTGGAGTTCCTCGGCCGCCGGGACAGCCAGGTCAAGATCCGCGGCTTCCGGATCGAGATCGGCGAGATCGAGAACGCCCTGCTGCGGGTGGCCGGCGTACGGGACGGCGCGGTCGTCGTTGCCGAACGCGGCGGTGGCGGCAAGCACCTGATCGCCTTCCACAGCGGCGAACAGCGGCCACCGGAGCAGCTGCGCGAGGAACTCGCCGCGACCCTGCCCGGCTACATGGTGCCCTCGGCCTTCCACTGGCGGGAGAGCCTGCCGCTGACCGCCAACGGCAAGATCGACCGGAAGGCCCTGACAGCACTGGCGGCGGACGCGACCGCCTCACCCGCGCCCGCCACCGGTGAACTGAGCCCCGCCGAACGCCGGCTGGCGGCGGTCTGGGCCGAACTGCTCGGGGTGCCCGAGGAACGGATCGGCCGCGCCGACAACTTCTTCGACTCCGGTGGCACCTCCTTGACCGCGGTGAAACTCTCCCTCGCGCTCGACCGCGCGGTCTCCCTGAAGGACATCACCCGAAACCCCGTCCTCGCCGACCAGGCCGCGCTGCTCGCGGGCACGGCGGCCCGGCCGCGCCCCGAACTGCTGCTGTCCCTGGCGGGCGGCAGCGGCTCGCCGGAGAACACCCTGGTGTGCTTCCCGTACGCGGGCGGCAACGCGGTCAACTACCAGCCGATGGCGAGCGCGCTGGCCGACAGCGGCCTGGCGGTGCTCGCCGTCGACCTGCCCGGCCACAACCTGGCCGCACCCCCCGAGCCCTTCGCCCCGATCGAGGAGGTGGCCGAACGGGTCGCCGCGGAGATCGTGGCGCGCGGCCTGACCCGGGTCATGCTGTGGGGCCACTCGTCCGGGGCCGCGCCGGCCATCGAGACGGCCAGGCGGCTCGAGCAGCGGGGCGTCCACGTGACCCACGTCTTCCTCGGCGCGCACCTGCTCGGCACAGCCGCCGAACGGCACACCGCCGGCACCGAACTGGCGGCCCGCGGCGACGCCGAGATCGCGGCACGGCTGGCCGCCGACGGCGGCCACGCCGAACTCGCCGAGCTGAACACCCGGCACGCCGAGCACATCGCCGCCGCCTACCGGCACGACTGCCTCGGCGCGCACCGCTACTTCCACGCGGCCCTGGAAGCGCCACCGCCGGTCAGGCTGTCCGCGCCGGTCACGGTGGTCGTCGCCGCCGACGACCCGCACACCGCCGGCCACGACCGCCGCCACCGGGACTGGCTGCTCCTGGCCGACCGGGTCGGACTCCACGAACTCGCCGACGGCGGACACCACTTCCCCCGCACCCGGCCCGTCGAGGCGGCCCTCGCGGTCCTGACCGCCATGCGCCCCCTCGCCTCCCCCTGACCTGCTCCTGCCTTCCTGACCCGCCGAACCCCGAGGCGGTCGACCGAAAGGAACCGAGATGCCGTTCTCCTCCCTGGCATCACCACTCGACGTGGAGCCGCGGCCGGACAGACCGGCACTGCTGCGCGTGGCACAACCCCCCGACGACGCCGCCAGGTGGGCGGCCGAGCACCGCGACGCGCTGCGCGCCCAGGTCACCGAGCACGGAGCGCTGCTGGTACGCGGCCTCGGCCTGCGGGACACCGGCCGGACCGGTGCGGTCTTCACGGGACTCGCCGGTGAACTCATGACGGAGCGCGAGGCCTTCGCCCCCCGCGAGGCCCACGGCCCCGGGCTCTACTCCTCCACGCCCTGGCCGGCCAACCAGCCGATGTGCATGCACCACGAACTGAGCTACCCGTTCCAGGTGCCCGGCCTGCTGATGTTCGCCTGTCTCACCGCGCCCGAGCAGGGCGGCGCGACAGCGGTCGCCGACGCCGAGGAGATGCTGCGGGCCCTGCCCAGCGGCCTCACCGAACGGTTCGAGCGGGAGGGCTGGATCCTCACCCGCACCTACAACGACGAGATCGGCGCGAGCCTCACCGAGTCCTTCGGCACCGCCGACCGCACCGAGATCGAGCGCTACTGCCGGGCGAACGCCATCGACTGCACCTGGCTGCCAGACGGCACCCTGCGCACCGAACAGCGGCGCAACGCCGTGGTCCGGCACCCGGTCACCGGCCGCCGCTGCTGGTTCAACCAGATCGCCTTCCTCAACGAGTGGACGCTCGCCCCCGAGGTACGGGAGTACCTGGTGGACGTCTACGGCCCGGACGGCCTGCCGTTCAACACCCGCCACGGCGACGGCTCCCCGATCACCGAGGACGTCGTCCAGACCATCAACACCACCTACGAGGCGCACACCCGGCGTGACCCCTGGCAGGCCGGCGACCTGCTGCTGGTGGACAACATCCGCACCGCGCACAGCAGAGAGGCGTTCGGCGGCGACCGGCAGATCCTGGTCGGCATGGCCGAACCCGTGCGGCCGACAGAGGACTGCCCGGCCGTGGAGGCGAGCGAGCGATGACCGACACGCTGTCGAACACCACCCGGTCCGCCGAGCCCGGCCGGACCCCGGCGCCGACCTTCGCGGTGATCACCGGCGAGCAGGTGCAGCAGGCGCTGGCCGGACGCGAGAAACAGCTCGTGGAGCTGGTCGAGGCCGTCTACCGGCTGCACGACGCGGGAGACTCCGTCAACCCGCCGTCGTACTTCCTGCGATTCCCCGACCGGCCCAGCTCGCGGATCATCGCGCTGCCGGCCTCCCTGGGCGGGGACGTCCAGGTGGACGGGCTGAAGTGGGTCTCCAGCTTCCCGGAGAACGTCAGCGCCGGTCTGCCGCGGGCCTCCGCGGTGCTCATCCTCAACGAGCACGACACCGGCTACCCGTTCGCCTGCCTGGAGAGCTCGATCATCAGCGCCACCAGGACGGCCGCCTCCGCGGCGCTGGCCGCCGACTGGCTCAGCCGCGGCCGCTCCCGCCCCACCCGGGTCGGGTTCTTCGGCACGGGCCTGATCGCCCGTTACATCCACACGTTCCTGGCCGGCACCGGCTGGGACTTCGACGAGGTGGGCGTGCACGACCTGGCCGCCGACAGCGCGGCCGGGTTCAGCGGCTACCTGCGGGGGACCGGCAGCACCGCGCGGGTCACCGTGCACGACAGCGCCGAGGACCTGGTCCGCGGCAGCGACCTGGTGGTCTTCGCCACCATCGCGGGCCGGCCCCATGTCACCGACCCCGCCTGGTTCACGCACAACCCGCTGGTCCTGCACGTGTCCCTGCGCGACCTCGCCCCCGAGGTCCTGCTGGGCGCGGCCAACTTCGTCGACGACGTCGACCACTGCCTGAAGGCCGACACGTCACCCCACCTGGCCGAACAGCTCACCGGTGACCGGGACTTCCTGAACGGCACCCTCGGTGACGTCATGTCCGGCCGGGCCGCGCCGCCGCCCGACCGCCCGGTGATCTTCTCGCCGTTCGGCCTCGGCGTCCTCGATCTCGCCGTCGGCAAGTACGTCTACGACGAGGTGTCCCGCGCGGGAGACCTGCGTCTCATCGATGACTTCTTCCACGAACTGCGCCGGTACGGCTGAGACCGTCGTCCTCGGCCCGGCACCAGGAGGCCCGCCGTGCCTGTCATCTCCGCTCCCCACGCCTTCAACGAGGGCGATCTCTTCGTCGACCTGGAGTCCATCTGCGGACACGCGCTCTATCTGAAGTGCGAGGCCTTCAACTTCGCCGGATCCATCAAACTGAAGGCCGCGAACGAGATGGTGGAGAGCGCCGAACGGGACGGACTGCTCACGGCGGACTCCGTCCTGGTCGAGTCCTCCTCCGGCAATCTGGGCGTCGCGCTCAGCATGATCGCCGCGAGCAAGGGCTACCGGTTCCTGTGCGTGACGGACTCCCGCTGCAACCTGTCGACCAGGCTCCTCATGGAGGCACTCGGCAGTGACGTGCACATCGTGGCCGACCAGGACTCCAATGGCGGCTTCCTGGGCACCCGCATCGAGTACGTCCGCAACCTGTGCGCGTCGGACGACAGGTACGTCTGGCTCAGCCAGTACACCAACCCCGGGAACTGGACGGCGCACTACCGCACCACGGCGCCGGAGATCGCCCGCCGGTTCCCGGAACTGGACGTCCTGTTCATCGGGGCGGGCACCACCGGAACCCTGATGGGCTGCGCCCGCTACTTCCGGGAGTGGCACCGGCCGGTGCGGATCGTCGCCGTGGACGCCGCCGGCTCGGTGGCGTTCGGCGGCGAACCGGGCCGCCGGATGATCCCGGGCCTCGGCATGAGCATGCGTCCGCCGCTGCTCGACGAGTCCTTCGTGGACGAGGTGATCCGGGTGGAGGAACCCGACACCATCCGGATGTGCCACCGCATGGCCAGACACGGCTTCCTGTTCGGCGGCTCCACCGGCACGGTGGTCAGCGGTGCGACGGACTGGCTGTCCCGCCACGACACCACCGGCCTCACCGCGGTGGCCGTCGCCCCCGACCTCGGCGAGCGCTACCTCGACACCATCTACCAGACCAACTGGCTCCAGGACCTGTACGGCGACCAGGTGCTCGACAGCGAGGACGCCGAGCAGCCCGAGGCCAAGACCAGGACGAAGACCGAACCCCTGCCCAGGGAGCCCAAGTCCGCCTCACGTGCCCCGGCCCGCCGCCGCAGCCCCTGATCCGGCCGGCAGGCCCCGGCGCACGCACGACCGCCCGAAGCCCCTCGAAGCCGGCCCCGCAGCCGCCCCGAGGGGCTACGGCGTGCCCGGCCCCGGACCGACCCACGTCAGCCGGGGGCCGGGGTGCCGCCGGGCAGGTCGGGGGAGCGCAACAGGCGCAGGAACGCCTTCACGCCCGTGATGATCTCCCGGTTGTCGGTGAGACGGTCCACGGTGGACTCGAACTCCCGGGCCAGCGCGGCGATCCTGCGGTCCGTCTCGTCGGCCCGCTCGTACGCGCTGGTCGACAGCGCGTCCACGGTCCGGCGCAGTTCGGCGAGGGTCCGGTACTGTTCCTCCGCCTTCTCCTCCAGGACGCGGGCCCCTGCCTCGGTCCGGTCCAGCCGGGCGTGCAGCCCGACGACGTCGTCCCGCGGGTACGTGACGTCCTTCAGCAGGGTGCCGAGGCGCCGCCGGAGCTGCGCGAAGTACGCGCCGGCCGGCCGGAAGACCGTGCTCAGCAGGAAGAACCCGGCGAACCAGTACCCCGTGAACTCGCCCGTCGCCCGGGCGACCGCGACGACGACCGCCGCCGTCAGGACGTGCCCCGCGACCGCCGCCCGCAGCATCACGCGGGCGATGCGCGCGGCCTCGGCGTCCCGTTCCCGGGAGACGTCCAGCCCTTTCTCACGGCTGACCGCTATCTCGGCGAGCACGGCGTGCGCCCTGAAGTACAGGTTCCACGGGACCGTGAGCAGGAGCAGCAGCCACCCCAGGCTCAGCACGCCCGCCCCGGCGGCCAGCACCACCGCGGGCGGTGCCCCCGCGACGTACGCGAGGACCAGCGCGGCCGCCGCCACCACGACGGCCACCACCGCACCCAGGAATCCGCCCATGTCCCCGCCCCCTGTCCGCCCGCCGTTCACCGCCCATCGTCCCCGGACCGGTGCGGGCCGGCATGAGTAGGCGTACTCAGCCGGTCGTCCGGAGCGGGAATCGCTGCCGCCGAACACGGACAGACCCGTCTGAGCGACGCCCGTACCGGCGTCCTCATCATCGGGTGCGGTCAGACAGCGGATACGGCCGGTGGCCCCGCGGTAGCAGTGGCGGTGCCTTTCATCGTCAGCAGCGCCCGCTCGTGACCGGGGGCCGGTCACTCACCGCGGTGGGACCACCCCCGTGGGCCCCACCGCGGTGACCGGGCGGATCAGAACGCCAGGTGACGCAGCCACGGTCAGGTGTGGTGGAGGCCGGGCAGCTGGTCCGTGGACATCCGGCGGCCCGGCGGCAACAGGTTGCCGACGCGGTCGAACGGGTGCCAAGGGGTTCCGGGCGCCCTGGGAGGACGGGACGCCGCCGCCTCGATGACCTGCGGCGTCGTCAAGCCGTTGGGACGTCGCTGGGACGGCTGTCCACTTCCGTGGCCTGGGAGGCGACGGGGCGGGAGGCGACGGGGCGGGGGAGGACCGGTTGTTCCAGGAACGCCAGGGTGGCCGCCACGAACCGGTCCGGGTCGTCGAGCCACGGGAAGTGCCCGGCGCCGGGCTGGACGGTGTACCCGGCGTTCGGGAAGAGCCTCACGAACTCGGCCGCCGTCGGTGGCGGGAAACCCGGATCGACCTCCCCGGCCAGCACCAGCACCGGTGCCCCGAACCGGGCGAGCTCCGCACGGGTGGCGTCCGGGTCGTAGGCGCCCTCGGCATGGAAGGCGGCCACCACCTCCGTGTTCATCCGCTCCTCGGCAGCCCGGTGCGCTCGGGCCGCCTCGTCCCAGCGGCCGTACGAGAACGGCGCGACGGCCCGCCAGTTCTCCGCGGTCGCCCGGCCCGCGCCGATCGCCTTCAGGGCCGCGAACGCCTCCGGGAACCACGGCTCGTCCCGGCGCGGCCGGACGGTCTCGCGCCGCAGTTCTCCGCTGATTTCGATGCCGACGGCCCGGACGCTCGGCGTGATCAGCGCGAGCCTGCCGACGTGTTCCGGACGGCGTCCCGCGTACCGCAGGGCCAGACTGGCGCCGGCGGAGTGCGCCAGCAGGTCCATCCGGTCCAGGCCCAGATGCTCCCGGAGGGCCGCCACGTCGTCGGCCAGCCGGTCGCAGCGGCAGGAGGCGAGGTCCGTCGGCATCGCCGAGCGGCCCGTGCCACGGAGGTCCAGCATGATCAACCGCCGGTGCGCGGAGAGACCGCCGAGTTCGCCCAGGTAGGCCGACTCCTGAGGGCCGCCCGGCAGGCAGACCAGCGGCGGGCCGTCCCCGACCACCCGGTAGGCGAGGCCGGTTCCGTCGTACGAGGTGAAGAATTCCATGCCGGACAGCGTGCGGGCGGCGACGGGTGCCGGCCTATCGTTCAGCCAGGGCTACATGACGGGGCGGCACGGATGGCGGTCGGGATCAGGTTCACCGCGGCGTCGGTCGCGAAGGTGCGGTTCGCTCTCTCGCCGCTGGGCGAGACGGTGCTGGCGCTGCGGATCCTGCTGGGCGGGGCCGGTCACGAGGTGCACCGGCCGTGGGTGCGCCGGGCCCGGCAGGTGCCGGCGGGTGAGCGCGAACTGCCCCTGCTGCGGGCGATGATCGCCGGTCCGCTGCCGTCGTTCCTGTTCCCGGTGCCGCAGGAGCGGCTGCCTTCTGTGTCGGCCGAGCTCGACCAGCTGCGGGCCACCGAAGAGGGCTTCTTCCGGCGGGAGTACGGCGCCGTGGTGGGCGTACCGGACGATCAGGTCCCGGCGCCGGCGGCCGTGCTGCCACGGCTCGCGGACGCCCTTCACCGCTGCCACGAGCAGCTGATCGCTCCGCACTGGGGCCGGATGCGCGCGGTGCTGGAGGCCGACGTCGCCGGCCGGGCGCTCACCCTGGTGGACGGCGGGGTCCAGGCGCTCTTCGCCGAACTGCACCAGGACATCGCCTGGGACGGCGGCCAGTTGGTGGTGCACGGCCGGCGCGCCCCGCACACGGCGGTCACGGTGGACACCGGCGGGCACGGCCTGGTCCTGCTGCCCAGCGTCTTCAACTGGCCGCACGTGGGCGTCGACAAGTCCCCCGTGGAAGCCGCGTCGATCCGCTACCCGGCGGTGGGCGTCGGCCTGCTCTGGGAACCCTCCGTCCGGACGGCGGCGGGACTGGCCCCGGTGCTGGGCCGCACCAGGACGGCGATCCTCGCGGCCCTCGCCGAACCCCTGACGACGCCGGCCCTGGCGGTCAGGCTGGGCGTCACCCCGAGCGCGGTCTCCCAACACCTGGGCGCGTTGCGCGGGGCGGGCCTGGTGTCGACACAACGGGAGGGCCGCACCGCGCTGCACCTGCGCACGGAACGTGCGAACCACCTGATGGGCGACGGCGCCCCGTGAGCGGCGCGGCAGCGGCTACCGTGGCCGTCCCCAGCTGAAGGAGACCGGCATGACGATCCGTCGGATGGACAACGTCCTCATCGTGGTCGAGGACCTCGATGCCGTCATCGCGTTCTTCGTCGAACTCGGCATGGAGCTGGAGGGCGCCGGCCCACTCGAATGGCCGGGGGCCGCGCGCGTCATCGGGCTCGACGACGTCCGGCAGGACATCGCCATGCTGCGGGTCCCGGGCGGCCCCGGCCGGGTGGAGCTCGCGAGGTTCCACCAGCCCAAGGCCATCACCCCCGAGCCGAGGGACGCACCGGCGAACACGCTCGGCCTCCGGCGTGTCATGTTCGCCGTGGACGACATCGAGGACGTCGTCGCCCGCCTGCGCGCTCACGGCGCCGAACTCGTGGGCGAGATCGTGCAGTTCGAGAACATCTACCGGCTCTGCTACGTCCGCGGCCCCGAGGACATCGTCGTCGGCCTCGCCGAGCAGCTGGGCTGACAGCCGCACAGCCGCACAGCCGTACAGCCGAGGTGCCGGCCCGGGTCGGGCCGGCACCGCGGGCGCCTGCGCGTGGGAGCCGCCGCTCAGGGCTCCGTCACCACTGAGCGGGTGAGTGCGGGCCGCGTGCCGCTGCGGTAGGCGGAGATGCCGAACGCCAGGAGCCAGTAACTGAGGAACGCCCCCATCAGCGCGGTGGTGCCCCAGCCGTTGGCCGCGTAGAAGTGCGCGGGGGTGTTGCCGAAGAACAGCGACGGCACGAACACCAGGTTGACGCCCGCGAGGACGTAGGCCGACCGGCCGGTCCACCGGGGCAGCAGCTCCGTGCGCGAGACGAGGAAGCCGACCGTGGCCAGGAACAGCGCCAGCAGCAGTCGGGAGATCGACCCGTACAGGATGTAGGTGCCGCTGACCGCGATGGTCGGGTCGATCGGGTGGTCGACGGCGATGACCGCGCCCGCCTCCAGACCGCTGGAGACCAGCGTGACGGTGGCGTAGACCAGCCCCGCGGCGAAGGCGACCGAGCCGGCCCACTCGTACGCCGGGCTCACCCTTTTCACGAGCTCCCGCAGGGCGGTCACGAACACGACCAGGCAGACCAGCGCGACGATCCCGATGAGCAGCCTGCTCAGCACGTTCGCGTCCGGTGGCGGGCCCGAGTAGACGAAGTACAGGGGTACTTCGACGATGAAGGCGGCCGCGGCGGCGATGCCGGCGACGCCGGTCAGGCGCC
The DNA here is from genome assembly GCF_022343545.1 of Streptomyces arenae. Lineage (NCBI taxonomy): Bacteria > Bacillati > Actinomycetota > Actinomycetes > Kitasatosporales > Streptomycetaceae > Streptomyces > Streptomyces arenae. The sequence goes on along the minus strand of NZ_JAKQYH010000073.1, from coordinate 182,637 downwards.
GCGCGAAGGTTTCCGTCATGGGTGTCCCCCGATGGGTGTGGTGGATGCTTGGCCGGCCCGTTCGCCGACGTTATGCAGCCTGCCCGTCGCGGGGGGCCGTCGTCGCTGGGCCTGGACACCGAAGACGGGGTGGTGCCAACACCACCTCGACCGGGGCCGCCCCCGCCCTGTGCTACCGTCGGGCTTTTGCAGCGTCGCTGCACCGGTGCTCTGGAGCGCCGCTGTGTCGGTGCCCGGTCCGGTGTCTCCGGCCGGTGACCGCGTCCCCGCCGCGCCTTCCTCGGTACGGTCCCTTCGGAGGAAGGCTTTCTGTGAGCGAACCAGCACGTACCGACTCCGGGCACCAGGACCGGGAGCGGGTCCCGCGGGTGACGTCCTTCGCCGAGCTCGGGCTGCCGGCGGAGGTGCTCCGGGTGCTCGACGAGCACGGTGTGACGGTTCCCTTCCCCGTCCAGGCGGCGACGCTGCCCAACGTGCTCGCGGGACGGGACGTCCTCGGCCGGGGCCGTACCGGGTCCGGCAAGACGCTCGCCTTCGGCCTCGGCATGCTCGCCCGGACGGCCGGGCGGCGCGCGCAGCCCAAGGAGCCGCTGGCGCTCGTCCTGGTGCCCACCAGGGAACTGGCGCAACAGGTCGGTGAGGCGCTCACCCCGTACGCCGAGGCACTGCGGCTGCGGCTGGCGACCGTGGTGGGCGGGGTGTCCGTCGGACGGCAGGCCGCCGCGCTGCGGGACGGCGCCGAGATCGTCGTCGCCACGCCCGGCCGGCTGCACGACCTCGTCGAGCGCAGGGACTGCCGGCTGGGGCGGGTGCGCGTCGCGGTCCTGGACGAGGCCGACCAGATGTGCGACATGGGATTCCTGCCCCAGGTCACCGCGCTCCTGGACCAGGTGCGCCCCGACGGGCAGCGGATGCTGTTCTCCGCCACCCTCGACCGGGACGTCGACCAGCTGGTCCGGGACTACCTGCGCGACCCCGCCGTCCACTCCGTGGACCCCTCGTCCAGCGCGGTCCCGGCGATCGAGCACCACGTCCTCGTGGTGCACGGCCCCGACCGGTACGCCGTGACCACGGAGATCGCCGCCCGCGACGGCCGGGTCCTGCTGTTCCTGGACACCAGACACGGCGTCGACCAGCTCACGCGGCATCTGCGGGCCAACGGCGTGGCCGCCGCCGCGCTGCACAGCGGGAAGGCCCAGCCACAGCGCACCCGCACCCTGGCCCAGTTCCGGAGCGGGCAGGTCACCGCCCTGGTGGCGACGAACGTCGCCGCCCGCGGCCTGCACGTCGACGACCTCGACCTGGTGGTCAACGTCGACCCGGCCACCGACCCCAAGGACTACCTGCACCGCGCGGGCCGCACGGCCCGGGCCGGCCGTTCCGGCACCGTCGTGACACTCGTCCTGTCGGGGCAGCGCCGCGAGACCAGCCAGGTCATGGCGGACGCAGGCGTCGCCCCCAAGGTCACCAAGGCACGGTCCGGCGAGGCGGAACTGAGCCGGATCACCGGTGCCAGGACCCCGTCCGGACAGCCTCTCGACGGCGGCCCGGCCGTACCCCGCCCCAAGAACCACAACGTCCCGTTCCGCGGCCTGGGCACCAGCAAGGACGCGCGGGGCGGCGGCGCCGACGGCAGGCCGTCCCGCAGGAGCAGCGAGGCCCGCAAGCTCGCCCAGGCCCGCGAGGCGGCCCGGATACGGCGCGGCGGCTGAACCCGGCCCCCACAGGCGCCCGCGCCCCGGCCCCGGCCCCGGTGACTACCGGGTGGCCCGAGGCGGGTGCGGGAGCAGCCCCGGGTGGCTACCGGGCGCGGCCCGAGGCGGGTGCGGGAGCCGTCCGGGGCGCCCCCTCCCCGCGCTTCCCGGCCGCCGGACCCGATGGCCGCAGGCCGACCACCAGGCCGACGACGACCACGCCGATGCCCGCCCAGACCGGCGGCCCCGGCACACCGGTACCCGCGACCGCGCCCCCGCCCGCCGCGGCGAGCGGGGCGATGCCGGTCAGCAGCCCGGCCCGCCCCGCCCCGGCCGCCCGGACCGTCGAGTACCACAGCACGAAGGCGACCGCCGTGACCAGCACCGCCAGATAGCCGACGGCGGCCCACTGCACCCCGGACAGCTCCGCCACGGCCGACGGCCCTTCGGACAGCGCGCCGAGGACGGCCAGCAGGGCTCCGCCCAGCCAGGTCGCGTGCACGGACACCCCCCACGGGGTGTGCCGGCCCAGTACCGGCACGGCGAGCAGGGTGAACGCGGCCTCGCACCCGAGCGCCAGCGCGGCCCACGCCACTCCGACGGCATCGGTGCGGCCCGTCCCCTCCACCAGCACCGCGCCGGTCATGACGACGGGCGCCGCCACCAGGACCCGGCTGCTCGGTCCGCGCCGCTCCAGCAGGGGGCCCACCAGCCCGAGGACCACCGGGACACAGGCGACCGCGACCGCGATCACCGCGGGCTCCGCATGCGCGACACCCCGCACCACGGCCACGTTGAACAGCACCAGGCCGGTGACCGCCAGCCCCGTCAGCCACAGCCACTCCCGTCCGCGCGGCCACACCAGGCGGGCACCGGCGGCCCTCGCGACGACCAGGAGGATCACGGTGGCGGCCGCGTACCGGACGGCCTGGGCGGTGAACAGCGGGGCACCGACGAGGGAGTGCGAGACGGTGACGCTGCTGCCGACCAGCACCATCCCCGCCATGCCGGGCAGCAGCGGGGCGAACGAGGCGGAAGGGGAAGGGGTGTCCATGTCCTCCACCCTGCCCCCACAATGGACGCCATGGGCAGGTCCACGAAGCCGACGTCCGAGGGGTCCAAAAGTCCGCGTCCGGTGACCGCGCCGGCCGTCGGATCCGACTTCCTCCAGCTGGACATCGGCCGGGTACCGGCCGGCGGGCGCACGGCCTGGCTGGCGGACCGGCTGCGGTCGGCCATCGCCGACGGCCGGCTGCCCGTCGGGACCCGGCTGCCCGCCAGCCGGGTACTGGCCGCGGAGCTGAGCGTGACGCGCGGTGTGGTCACCGAGGCCTACCGGCGGCTGGCCGAGTCGGGCCAGATCGCCGGCCGCGGCCGGCTCGGCACGGTCGTCGTGGCGGCCCCCGCGCCGCCCCGCACCCGCCCCGCCGGCCCGCCCGAGTCCCGGCCCGCGCTCTTCGCGGCGGCCGACCGCGAGGGTGCCGTGGACGCACTGCGTGCGCTGCCGTGCCGGATCGATCTCTCGCCGGGCGTCCCCGACCTCGCCGCGTTCCCCCGCACCGCCTGGCTGCGCGCCGAACGCGCCGTACTCGCGAGCGTCTCGCCGGGCGACTTCGGATACGGCGACCCCCGGGGCGCTCCCGCCCTGCGCCGGGCCGTCGTCGACTGGCTGGCCCGCAACCGCGGCATCCGTGCCGATCCGGCCGAGGTGGTGGTGGTCGCCGGGGTGGCACAGGCCCTCGGACTGCTCGCCCGGATCCTGCGGAAGGACGGCATCAGCCGCATCGCGGTCGAGGACCCCGGATCCCTCGGCGCGCGACAGCAACTCGAGTACGGCGGCCATACGGTCGTACCCGTCCCCGTGGACGGCGGCGGGCTTGACGTCGGCGCGCTGCGTGCCGGCGGAGCCCGCGCGGTGCTGACGACCCCGGCGCACCAGTTCCCCACCGGGGTCGTCCTCGACGGCGAGCGCCGCCGTGAGCTGCTGGACTGGGCGGCCGGCGGGGGAGTGGTCATCGAGGACGACTACGACGCCGAACACCGCTACGACCGGCCGCCGGTACCGGCCCTCCGCTCCCTGATGCCCGAAGGCGTCTGCTACGCGGGGAGCGTCTCCAAGCTGCTCGCGCCCGCGCTGCGGATCGGCTGGCTCCTGGTCCCGCCGGACCGGCTGGACGCCGTGGTGACCGCGAAGCGGTACGCCGACCTCGGGACCGGCATCCTCACCCAGCTGGTGCTCGCCCGGCTGATGGACTCCGGCGAGCTGGAACGGCACCTGCGGCACGTCCGGTCCCGCCACCGGCGCCGACGGGACGCCATGCTGCGGGCGATCGGCGCGCACCTGCCGGGCGCCCGGGTACACGGCGCGGCCGCGGGCCTGCACCTGATGGTCACCTTCGGCGACGGCGGCGTTCGCGGCGGCGACTTCGAGGACGGTGATTTCCGGGACGGCGGTTTCGAGGACGGTGGTTTCCGGGACGGCGGTTTCGAGGACGGTGGCTTCCGGGACGGCGGGTTTCGGGACACCGACCTCGCCGAGGCCGCCCTCGCTCGTGGTGTGAAGGTGCATCCGCTGTCGTGGCACCGCATGACGCCCGGCCGGCCGGGCCTGGTCCTCGGCTACGCGGCGGGCCCCGCCCACGAGATCGACGAGGGCGTCGCCCTCGTCGGCGCGGCTCTGCGCGACACGCTCGCCTGACGGATCACGCGGGCTCCGGTGTCCCGGGGCGAGGCCCCGCCCGCGCACCGGACCCCTCCGGGCGGGATGGCAGGCTTCTCCCATGCGCTACATCATCATCGGGGCAGGGGCGGTCGGCGGAGCCATCGGCGGGCGGCTGGCCGGTGCGGGACACGAGGTCGTGCTGGTGGCGCGGGGCGCGCACCACGAGGCCCTGCGCGAGGCCGGGCTGCGGCTCAGAGTGCCCGAGGGCGAACTGACCTACCGCCTGCCGGTCGTGGACGGACCCGACGCGCTCGGCGAACTGCGCGCCGACGACGTACTGGTGCTCACGGTGAAGACCCAGGACGCGGCGGCGACGCTCGGTGCCTGGGCCCCCGCACCCGTCGCCGGCGGCCGGACCGCTGCCGAGCGGCTGCCCCTGCTCTGCGCGCAGAACGGCGTCGAGAGCCGGCGCATCGCCCTGCGCCGCTTCCGGCACGTGTACGGGGTCTGCGTCTGGCTGCCCGCCACCCACGTCGAACCCGGTGTCGTCTCCGCGGCGGGCGCACCGCTCACCGGCATGCTGCACCTGGGCCGTTACCCGCACGGCACGGACGACACGATCCGCGCCGTCGCCGCCGACCTGGAGACCGCCCGGTTCGAGGCGCCGGTCGTGGCCGATGTCGCCCGCTGGCAGTACGCCAAGCTGCTCGGCAACCTCCGCAACGCCCTGGAGGCCGTCAGCGGACCGGCCGACGACCCCCGTCTGCACGAGCTGTACGGGAGGGTGCGCGGCGAGGGCGAGGCCGTGCTGGACGCCGCCGGCATCGCCTACGCGGGCCTCCGGGAACAGCAGGAGACCCGCGGCGACAAGATCACCCTGGTCGGCCTCGACGGGGCCGAGCCGGCCGGCGGCTCCTCCTGGCAGTCCCTCAGCCGGGCCACCGGCACGATCGAGGCCGACTTCCTCAACGGCGAGATAGCCCTCCTCGGCCGACTGCACGGTGTCCCGACCCCGCTGAACGAGCTCCTCCAGCACCTGGCGAACACCTTCGCCCGGCAGCGCCGGGCACCCGGCTCCCTGGCGGTCGAGGAACTGCTCCGGCTGGCCGACGAGGCGACCGCGTGCGAGTGAGCGGGACCGCGGGGGAGGGGCCGTTCCTGATGTCGGTCGAGGACGTCTTCAGCCCCCGACAGGGCCGGACGGTCATGCTGACGGGCCGGATCGAGCGTGGCCGGGTGCGCAGGGGCGACGAGGTGGAGATCGTCGGTCCGGGCGGCGGCGCGACCGTCCGGGTGGCAGACATCGACGCGAGTCGGGCACGGGTGGCCGAGGCCGGTACGGACACGCACGTGGGCATCCTGCTGCCGGGCACGGCGGCACAGCGGGCCGAGCGGGGCCATGTGCTCGCGACACCCGGCTCGATCAGCGCCCACGCCCGTTTCACCGCGGACATCACCCTGCTCCCGGAGGAACAGGGCGGTGCCGACGTGGTGTCCGGTGATCGTCTTCACTTGCACACCCGCAGCGCCGCGGTGTGGGCCACCGTCGAGCTGTACGGGATCGACGTGGTGCGGCCCCTGCACGGGGCGGAAGTGACCGTCACCCTCGACGAACCCGTAGCCCTGGAGCAGGCCCAGCCCTTCGCGTTCCGCCATCACGGCCGGGCCGCCGGCTCCGGCACCGTGCTCGGCCTCCCGCGCTGAACCGCACGGACCAGGCCACCCGCTACGGATACGGGCGCGGTCCGGGCGGCGTACGCCCGGCCGGAACCGCCCGCCCCCTGTGGTCGTCTTGTGCGCTGACTGTGTACGAAGCGGGGCGATGGGGGACGCGGTGGCGCGGAACGTGACGAAGGCCGGTCTGATGATGGTTGCCGTGGTGACGGTGGTCGGGGCCTCGGCCTGCGGCGGGGAGGCCGGCGCGGCGGCCGGCGGCAGCGGTGGCACGCTCCCCGCGCACCGGACCGGGGAGGCCGCGTCCTCGGACACCGTGGGGACGTTGTCCGGCACCGCGCGGACGGTGTCCGGCACCGTGCGGACGTTGCCCGGCACCGCGCGGACCACGGCGTCGGCCGTCACCCGGCGCGTGCCGTGGAACCTGGACGTCCTGGACCAGCGGTCGCGGCCCCTCGACGGGAAGCTCACCACGACCGCCACGGGCAAGGGCGTGCACGTCTACGTGATCGACACCGGGCTGGACGTCGGGCATCAGGAGTTCGGCGGACGGGCCCACCTCGGCGCCGACTTCGTGGGCCCGAAGGACTCCGGTGACTGCTTCAGCGAGGCGGGAACCGGCCACGGCACGTTCGTCGCGGGCATCATCGGCGGGGCGAAGTACGGGGTGGCACCCAAGGCGGAACTCGTACGCGTCCAGGGCATCCTGTGCGAGAGCGAGGGCGGCGGCTCCCCGGCGGCGGCCGAGGCGGCGCTGGTGAAGTCGGTCAAGTGGGTCACCGCGCACGCGCAGAAGCCGGCGGTGGTGAACATGTCGCTCAACCTCGATCACCGGTCGGCGGCCCTGGAGTCCGCCGTGAAGAAGATGGTCGACGCGGGGATCCCGACCGTGGTGTCGGCCGGCAACTTCCACGACGACGCCTGCAAGCACTCCCCGGCCGGCGTCCCCGGCACCATCGTCGTCGCGGCCTCCACCCCGAACGACCGGCCGTGGAGCGACACCGGCTCCTACGGCTCGGGCTACGGTCGCTGCGTGGACCTGTACGCCCCAGGCCAGAAGGTGACCGCCGCCCTCGCCGGTGGCGGTACGACCACGGAGAACGACGGTGCCACGTCCTGGGCCGCGCCGCACGCGACCGGAGTGATCGCGCTGTACCTGTCGGCACATCCGCACGCCACGGCCGCCCAGGTCCACGTCTGGCTCGACCACACGGCCACCCGCGGCATCCTGCACGGCGTCCGCTCCGACACCCCGAACCGGCTGCTCAACACCGGCGGCCTCTGAGGCTGTCGCACCGAATACGCGCGGGCCCGCCGAAGGCCGGCGGTCCGGCTCAGTCCGTGACCACGGACGTGTTGAGCCCCTTGTCGTAGTGGTTGCGGGCGATGCGGATGCCCGTACTGCCGTGGAAGACGAACAGCGGCGAGGCGTACGGCGGCGCGTCGGCCTCGGCCAGCCGGCGCACGGTGGCCGAACTGTAGAGCCCGACGGAGTCCCACCGCATACGACGCGGTCTGTGGAGCTCCTGGCAGTCGGGACACCGCCGGAACACCACCTCGTGGATGAAACCGGAAGGCCTCCCCTTCCCGCACACGTCCAGCCGACTTAGGGGGCGTTCCGGCGTAGGGAGACCCAGCTCGAAGTGGAGCACCGTCAGAGCCGTCCACTCGCGAGCCCCGCCGGCCCACCTGTTCTGGCTGAGCCTGAGCACCGATGGGGTGTCCTCGGCCGAGCCGTGCCCGGTGACAGCGCTGGCGTGTCTACGGCAGGCGCTGTTGTTGTGCGCGGGCTCTCCGAGGAACGTCGGTGCCGTTCACGGTGTGTCGGAGGGGGCCGGGTAGGAGCTGGTTCGGTAGCGGCCGCGGAATTCGGCGAGCAGTTGGTCGGTTGCTTCGGCGCCGGCGCTCACCGCGGCATGGACGTCGCGGAAGTAGTTCTCGTAGCCGGCCGGGGTGTAGAGGCACAGGGCTTTCGCTGTAGCCGGGCCTTCGTTGCGGAAGCCGTGAGGGGTACCGCGGGTCGCGGCGAGCAGATACCCCGGGCCGGCAGTCACCTCGCCGTCCCCGGTGTGGAGGGTCAACTCACCTTCGAGCACGTAGAAGTATTCGTCATGTCCTTCGTGCACGTGGGGCCTGGCGCCGATGGTGCCCGGCGCGAGGCTGAACTCCTCAAAGGCGAAGTGTCCTGCCGTGTGCTCGCCGGTGAGCCGGAAGAAGTGCGCGACACCGGCAACGTCGATGAGCTCGCCGTCCGAGGGGAGGCGCAGGAGAGGACTAGGTGCGTCGCGTGGAGGGCTGTCGGTCATGAGGTCATTGTGGCCCGGCATTTTCCTTCGATCTCTTTCAGCCGCGGCGGCCTCGGTCGGTCACGGGCGCTGCGGTGGTGCTGACCGTGCAGCGGATCACGCGTTTACGCAGGTAGTGGCGGTCGGCTCGGCATCCATAGGCTCTGCCGGCCCGCACCCGGTCCGTTCGGCAGCGCGGCTTGCCGACGCCTGTGCGGAGCACTCTGATGCGCTCCTGGACGGCCCGAAACCGGGGACCGTCGTGTCACGCTGACCGGCGCACAGACAGCCGTACCGGGACGGGTTGCGGCGATAGGTTGTTCCGGTGATCGAATCCCTGCCGCCCGGTGGCGCTGTGCTCGATGCGAACGAACTGGAGGCCCGCTGGGCGGACGCCTGGCGACCGGAACAGGTCGCGGTGCGGTTGGACGGGGTCGTAGCACCCTGGTGCATCGCCGCGGGGTGGGCACTGGATCTGTTCCGCGGGGAACAGTCGCGGCCGCACGGCGATCTGGAGATCTCGGTGCCCGCGGCGGGGTTCCCGGAGATCCGGCACCGTTTCCCCGAGTACGTGTTCGACGCGGTGGGTTCGGGGCGGGTCTGGCCGGAGGCGGGAGCTGAGGAGCTGGCGGCCACGCACCAGACCTGGCTGCGGGATCCGACGAGCGGCCAGTTCCTGTTTGACGTCTTCCGCGAGCCGCACGAGGGCGGGACCTGGATCTGTCGGCGGGACGAGCGGCTGCGACTGCCCTATGACGCGGTCATTGAGCGAACTCCTGACGGAGTCCCCTACCTCGTGCCGGAGTTGGTGCTGCTGTTCAAAGCGAAGGCGCCACGGCCCAAGGATCAGGCCGACTTCGACGGGGTGCTGCCGCTGCTGGGCAGGGCCCGGCGGGATGTCCTTGGTGGGTGGCTGGAGCTCGTGCACCCCGAGCATCCGTGGCTGCCCGAGCTGGCGGGGTGAGTGGCGCGCCACCGGACGGCCGAGGACGGTCCAGCCGGCCGTGACGGCGGGGCCTGGCTGAGTACGCCTCCGGCCTGCCCGCGACGGCGATGCCGTCATGGACAGGTCGGTGCGCTCATCTGCGGATGATGTGGTCCGACGGATACGGGGTGGCCGGCGTGACCGGCGGGCCTCCGGCCTCCGCCGTCATCGGTTGCGCGTAGAGATAGGGGACCGAGACTGGTGAGGTGGGAGGGAAACCCGGTACGGCGGCGTCGAGATGGGCATCCAGGCTCAGCGCGGCGGAGATGAGGGCGAGGTGGGTCAACGCCTGCGGAAAGTTGCCGAGTTGCTCGCCGGTCAGCCCGATCTCCTCGGAGTACAGACCGAGATGATTGGCGTAGGTGAGCATCTTCTCGAAGACGAAGCGCCCCTCACGCAGACGGCCGGCGCGGGCGAGGGCCTCGACGTACCAGAACGTGCACGCCGAGAAGGTGCCTTCGGAACCGCGCAGCCCGTCCGGGGAGGCGGAGGGATCGTACCGGTACACGAGGCCGTCGGACACGAGATCCTTCTTGATCGCGTCCAGCGTCGAGAGCCACCGCGGGTCCTGCGGGGGGATGAACCCCACCGCGGGCATCCGCAGCAGCGCGGAGTCCAGGACCTCGCTGCCCAGGTACTGGGTGAACGCAGCCCGCTCCGCACTCCAGCCTCGCTGCATGATCTGCCAATAGGCGGCGTCGCGTTGCCTGGTCCAGCGCTGCACCTCACCGGGGCGGCCGCTGCGGGCGGCCATACGGACGGCCCGGTCCAACGCGATCCAGCTCATGAGCCGCCCATAGGTGAAGTCCTTGTCACCGCCCCGTGTTTCCCAGATACCGGCTTCGGGACGGTCCCAGTTCTCGCACACCCAGTCCACCGTGTTGATCAGTGCCTCCCAGATGCGGCAGCACCGTTACGGGCCACGCAACGCGGGACAGCGCGGCGCCGGTCGCGTCGTTCCCGGACCCGCCCGGACACGACCGGCTGCGGGGTGCGGCGATGCGGCCGTTCGGCCCCCCGCACAGTCCCAGGTTCCTCCACGACCTGCGCGGAGAGCTGGCCAGGGTCGTCGCCGACCTGTTCGACGGGCTCGAAGGCAAGGACGAGGAGGACGAACAGCGCTTCCACGGCTGGGCCGACACCGTGGCGTCGGGGCTCGATCCCAGCGGCGGGCAAAGAGGGCTGGAAAAGGCACAACAGGCACGCCGCGAGCTGGGCGCCTACCTCGCCGGCCTGATCGACACCAAGCGCCGCCGCGACGGCAGCGGGATCCTCGGCCCCCTGGCCCGCGAAACAGGCCCCGGCGGCAGCATGTCCACCGCGGAGCTGGTGTCCACCGCGATCGTGCTCCTGATCGCGGGCCACGAGACGACCGTCAACCTGATCAGCAACGCGACACTCACACTGCTGCGCCACCCCGAGGTCCTTGAGCGGTTCCGGAAGGAACCGGAGCTGGTCGTCCCGCTCGTCGAGGAAGTGCTGCGGTACGAGCCACCGGTCCAGTTCATACCGTTCACCACCACCCTGGCAGACATCGACATCGCCGGGACCACCATCCCCAAGGGCGCGCCTGTCCGGCTGATGCTGGCCTCGGCCAACCGCGACCCCAAACGCTTCGAGGATCCCGACCGGTTCGATCCCGACCGCGCGGACAACGAGCATCTGGGGTTCTACACCGGCATCCACTACTGCTTCGGCGCCCCGCTGGCCCGGATGGAGGCGCAGCTCGCCCTGCCGGAGCTCTTCCGCAGGATCAGGAACCCACGGCTGCTGGCGGACCCACCGCCGTACCGCGCCAACCCCGTCCTGCGCGGCCCCCACCACCTTCCCGTGGCGATCGACGGCCTCACCACACCATGACGAGCCGTCCAGGGGGCCTCGCTCAGCCCGGCGGCCGCGGCGGCGCGCACGTCTGCGGGTTGCGGGTTGCGGGACGAGCCTCAGCGGCCGCTGTTCGCTTCCGGTCGCCACCGGCGGCCGAGGAGGACGAAGGCCGCACCGGCGGCCACCGACGCGGCGGCTGTGCTGCCGAGGGTGACGGCGTGCGTGGTCTGCCGCCCGGAGCCGGTGTCCGCGAGGGTCGTGCCGGAAGGATCAGCCGCGGTCGTCGTGGTGGCGGTGGTCCGGGAGGCCTGCTCGATCAGGCGGCTGACCGCGCCCGGCTGGGACACCGCGACGGCGTGGGACGCTTTGACCTCGACGGTGTGCGCATGGGCGCGCTGGGCCATGAACCGTTGTGAGGCCGGCGGGATGTTGCGGTCCTCGGTGGTGATCAGAGTCCAGGAGGGGATCGTCTTCCAGGCGGCCTTGGTGGCCTTCTCCTGCAGGGCCGAGGCGGCCACGGGACGCTGGGTGACGGCCATCAGGTCGGTGACCGGTCTGGGCACGTCGGCGGCGAACTGGTCGTGGAACTTGTCGGCCTTGATGTACTGGTCGGTGCCGGTGCCCCCGCCTGGAAGAGGGAAGGGCACGTTCCTGAGGGTGGGGCCGAGCGAACTCCCCGGGAACTTGTTGGACAGCCCCAGAGAACTCTCCCCCTCCGCGGGGGCGAAGGCGGCGACGTAGACCAGCGCCTTGACCTGGGCGTCACCGACGGCGGCTTCGCTGATCACGGCGCCGCCGTAGGAGTGGCCGACGAGCACGACCGGTCCGTGCACGCTCTTCAGCACGCTGTGGATGTACTCGGCGTCACTGGCCAGTCCACGCAGCGGGTTCGCCGGAGCGATGACCGGATACCCCGCCTGCCGCAGGCGCGTGATCACCCCGTTCCAGCTGGACCCGTCGGCGAAGGCGCCGTGTACCAGCACGATGGTGGGCTTCACGCCGCCTGTGCCGCCTTCCGCTGAAGCCGACGCCGTCGGGATCGCGCACAGGCCGGCGACGGCGATTGCAGCTGCCGCACCGTGAAGACGCTGTCTGCGGCGTCGTATGCCAGGGACCGTACTCATTCTGTCCTCGCCTTTCGTCAGGCTGTACCGCAATCAGCTTCACGCGTCCGTGGCACCGAGCCAGCTCACCCAGTGCAATCGGGTGAAATCGGTACGGCAGTCGGTGTAACCGCTTCCGTGAGAGGCGCGGCGGGCGCAAGGACGGGGTAGGGGCGCTCGTCGCGCACATGCGGTGCGAGGCCCGCGCCGCCGGTCTCGAGGGTCGCGTACTAGGCGGTCGCGACGCCCAGGAAGCGCAACACCGCCAGGACGCGACGGTGGTCGGCGTCGGCCTTGGGCAGGTCGAGCTTGGTGAAGATGCTGTTGATGTGCTTGGCGACCGCGCTCTCGCTCACGACCAGCTCGGCGGCGACGCCGGAGTTGGACCGGCCGCCCGCCATCAGCTCCAGCACCTCCCGCTCGCGCGGTGTCAGCCGGTCGAGTGGATCGCTGTGCCGGCGCACCAGCAGCTGCGCGACGACCTGCGGGTCGAGCGCGGTGCCACCGGCCGCCACCCTGCGTACCGCCTCGGTGAACTCCTCGACGTCGGCGACGCGTTGCTTGAGCAGATAACCGACGCCCGAGGTGTTGGCGGCGAGCAGATCGGCCGCGTACCGCTCCTCCACGTACTGCGACAGCAGGAGCACGGCGGTACGCGGATATTGGCGGCGGATCACCAGCGCGGCGCGTACTCCCTCGTCCGTGAAGCCGGGCGGCATGCGCACGTCGACCACGGCGATGTCGGGCCGGTGCTCCTCGACGGCCGCCAGCAGCCCTTCCGCGTCGGCGACCTGCGCGCACATCTCGAAGCCGGCCGCCTCCAGCACCTTGACCACGCCGATGCGCAGCAAGAGGGAATCCTCGGCGATCACGGCGCGCACGGCAGCTCCACGGTGATGACGGTCGGGCCCCCGGCGGGGCTGCGGCAGGAGAACGTGCCGTCGACGGACGCGACGCGCCTGGCGAGCCCGGCGAGCCCGGTGCCGCCGGCCGCCGCGAGATCCGCGCCGCCCGCTCCGTCGTCCGCGACGACCACCAGCAGTGTCTCCCCGATCCGCTCCACGGTCACGTCCGCCCGGCTCGCCTGGGCGTGTTTGACCACGTTCGTCAGGGCCTCGGAGACCACGAAGTACGCGACGGCCTCGACCGTGGGCGAGGGGCGCCGCGGCAGGTCCACCGCCACGCGCACCGGGATCGGGAGGCGGGCGGCGACCCCGGACAGCGCGGCGTCGAGGCCGCGGTCCTCAAGGACGGCCGGATGCAGGCCGCGCACCAGGTCGTTCAGCTCGGCGATCGCCTCCTTCGCCTCGCGGTGCGCCTCGTCGATCACCTTGCGGGCGTCCTCCGGCAGGTCGCCGAGGGTGGCCCTGGCCAGGCCCAGGTTGACGGCGAGTGAGACGAGGCGCTGCTGCACGCCGTCGTGCAGGTCGCGCTCGATCCGCCGCCGCTCGGCGTCGGCGGCGTCGAGCACGCCGGCCCGGCTCTCGGCGAGGTCGGCGACCCGGCGGGCCAGCTTGTCCGTGCGGCTGGGGCCGAGCAGGACCTCGGCCGCCCGGGTCTCCAGCCGCACCAGCGCGCCGGTCAGCCGGGGCCCGAGGAACAGCAGGGCGAGGCCGCCGGCGGTGATGTAGGCGGCCTGCGTGCTGTACCCGACGTCGCTGACCCGCCACTGCGGGGGCAGCGCCCAGATCCACACATAGACGGAGGCGGCCACGAGAGCGGTGCCCCAGACGACGAGGACGGCGAGGTCCAGGACGGCGAGCGGCGGACCCGCCACGGCGTGGTAGCAGACCTGCCGCCACAAGGCCCGCGTGGTCAGCCGGCGCACCGGCGACGTCCAGTCGCGTCCCGGCCCGGGTACGGCGGGGCGCGGGAGGTCCTTGCCGACGAGCGCCCGGTAGCGCCGCCGCTGCCCGGCGGTCAGCAGGGGTGTCACCACGAGCGTGAGCAGCACGGGCAGCGGAGTCACAGCCACCGCCCAGGGCGCGTGCACCCACGCCGCAATCGTGCCGAGCAGCCAGAGCCACAGTGGCACCACGGCGAGGTGGAGCGGCAGGCCGGCGGCGACGAGCGCGGTCCGGTGTCCCGCCCTGCGGAACAGCCGGCCCGGCACCAGCCGCAGCCACGTCGTGAGTTGCATGCGTCACACGGTAAAGCCGCAGGCCATCCCCGTGCCATGACGCTTCCGCCCGGTTCGGGGGTGCACTTCTCTCCACCCCGGGTCGGAACCCTGCGTGACTGACGGCGCCCTGGTGCGCGGCGGAGGGTGGAGCACATGAAGGGGAGAGCCGGCGGGGAGCGGGGGAAGACGATGCGTCAACTGGTGCTGTGTGATGACGAATTGACCGGTGCCGAGGGCTTCGGCCGCGCCGAGGCCATCCCGCTCCGCGAAGAGGCGGAGGAGCCGCGCCCGGCGCGGGGCATGCGGCGGGCCGGGTGGCTGCTGGTCGCCTGCGGGCTCGCCCTGCTGCCGTGGCTGTACGTGCTGGCCGTCGGCCTGCCGGCCACCGCGACCGCGGCGCACTGGCCGGTCGCCTGGGTCGGGCTCGACGCGCTGGAGGCGCTCGGCCTGATCGCCACCGGCCTCCTCGCCGCCCGCGGCGACCGGCGGCACGCCCTGGCAGCCGCCGCCACCGCGACGCTGCTTGTGGTGGACGCCTGGTTCGACACCACGACCGCGGCCCCGGGCGGCGACTTCGCCGGCGCGGTCGCCATGGCGCTCGGCGCCGAGCTGCCGCTCGCCGCGCTGTGCGGCCGGCTGGCACTGCGGACCCTGAACCGGCCCGCGTGACGCCGACCGCCCGACTACGTAGTCGTGCCGGAGCGCGCAGGCGCGCTCGTGGGCGGCGACGCGTGTTCGCGGGTCGGGAGCACACCGGTCACGCGATGAGTTGCTCCGCAGGTCACAACGGTGGGGCCGGCGGGGCTGGATTTCCCCGACGCGACCTGGTCGCGGCCGGCTGACGCTGCACTCGCATCAGGGCTGCTTGCCGGACCGGTCGCTGTCGGCGGGCGGTGACCAGGGACTGATGTTGCGGACTTCGACGTCGTCGGGCGCCAGGACGCGGCCGTCATGGGCGCGCATGTCGAGGTGGGCCACTGGCAGGCCGTCACGACGGTCGACGAGTCCGAGTCGTTCCTCTTCCGGGTCGAACAGGTTGTCCTCGCCCCATTGTCGCAGCGCGACGAGCGCGACCCGGAGGGCCTTGCCCTTCTGTGTGAGCCGGTATTCGGTGTATGCGCTGCCGTCGGACGCGGGCTGTTGTCCGGCAGCGCGTTCAGCCCGGCGGTTGGCCGCGCGCTGAGGAGGGCGGGATCGGCTGGTCCGGCGGGGGTCAGGCGTAGGCGTCCTCGACAGTGACTCGGCGTACTGTGCGCAACGTCGACCGGAGGCTGTCCAGGTCGGTCGAGCCGAGAGCGAGACGGAGCGCCTGCGGTGTGTGCTTCGAGGTGGTGAAGGGTTCCGCTGTGCTCACCGAGATGCGCTGACGAGCGAGGGTGGCGGTCAGGCGATCGGCGCGTGCGTCGTCGGGCAGGGGCAGCCAGGTGAAGTAGGACGAGGGGTGGCCGATGAGCGGAAGGCCCGCCAGTTCTTGTCCGGCGATTGCTTGGCGGGCCCTGGCGTCGTCGCGTTTCCGCGCTTCCAAGTGGTCCACCGTGCCGTCGTCGAGCCAGCGGCAGGCGATCGCGGTGGTGAGGGCCGGGGTGTTCCATGTGGTCGCCCGGATCGCGCGTTCGAGCGACGGCACCCTGGACGGCGGGGCGACGACGAAGCCGACCCGCAGGCCGGTGGCGACGCTCTTGGACAGTCCCGAGACGTAGACGGTGATGTCCGGTGCACTCGCAGCCAGCGGCGGTGGCGGATTCTCGACCAGGTAGGCGTACGCGGCGTCTTCGATGATGAGCGGACCGTGGTGCCGAGCGATCCGGATCAGACGGGCGCGGTCGGCTGCCGACATGACCCACCCCAGAGGGTTGTGCAGGGTCGGCTGGGTGTAGACGGCGCGCACGGGGCGGGTCGCGCACAGCTTCTCGAAGGCATCGAGATCCGGCCCGTCGGCGGTTGTGGGTATGGGCTCCACGTCGAGATGAAAGGCATGCGCGAGCACCTTGAAACCCGGGTAGGTGAGTGCGTCGACAGCGACGACGTCACCGGCGTTGAGCGTGGCCATGACGGTGATGGCCAGGCCGTGCTGCGCGCCGTTGACGACCATGATCTCGTCCGCGGCAGGAGAGAGTCCTCGACGCCTCAGGTGCCGAGCGATCGAGGCTCTGTCCTGGGGACGTCCTCGATGTGGTTGGTAGCGCAGCAGCGAGTCGAGTTCGCCTGAGGTGGCCACCTCTCGCAGGGTCTGCCGTAGGAGATCGGCTTGGCCGGGCAGTGACGGATAGTTGAAGTTGAGGTCGACCGTATCCGTGGCGACGACTTGCTGATCGATTCCGTGACCGGCGTGGACCGCGACGTCCCGCACGAACGTGCCACGGCCCTGTTCCCGGCTCACCAAGCCCATGGCTTCCAGCTCGGCGTACACCCGAGTCGCGGTCGCCACGGCCATCCCCTCGCGGGCGGCGAGCCCGCGGTGCGTCGGCAGTCGCACACCGGCGGCGAGCCTGCCTGTCCGGATGTCCGACGCGAGCGCGTCGACCAGGTTCTTGTACCGCGAGGCTGCCATACACCGAATTGTATCCATGACAATTCTTTGACTGTCCTGTTCACGGGTCCCTATCGTCAAAACCCGCTCACCCGGAAGGACGGCCGTCATGCACATCGCGATCCTCACCTTCGAGGGCTACAACGAACTCGACTCCCTGATCGCGCTCGGCGTACTCAACCGCGTCAAGGCCGACGATTGGCGCGTCACCCTCGCCACGCCCAGCCCCAAGGTGACGTCAAGGAACGGGGTGGTGCTTGAACGGATGTCCACCCTCGAGGAGGCGTGCGCCGCTGACGCGGTCATCGTCGGCAGCGGAATCGCTACCCGCGAGGTCGTCGAAGACCAGGCGATCATGAACCTCCTGCGCGGCCTGGACCCCTCGCGCCAACTCATCGCCGCGCAGTGCTCCGGCGCGCTCGTACTGGCCAGGCTCGGTCTGCTCGACGACATCCCCGCCTGCACCGACCTGACCACCAAGCCCTGGGTCGTCGCCGCCGGCGTCGAGGTGCTCAACCAGCCCTTCTACGCCAAGGACAACCTCGCCACCGCCGGCGGCTGCCTCGCTTCGCACTACCTCGCCGCCTGGATCATCGCCCGTCTCAAGGGCAACGACGCCGCCGAAAGCGCACTGCATTATGTCGCCCCGGTCGGCGAGAAGGAGCAGTACATCGAGCGCGCGTGGCGCAACATCACCCCCTACCTGCCCGCTCCCGCACCGGCGCTCGTCTGAACCAACCAGTCGCGTGGACTGCTGCCGCTCCCCCTGCGCCAGGCCCCGGAGTACCTGCTCAGCGCACTCGGCCTCGCGGTTTCAGCGGCACCGGCGGCAGTTCCGGCGCCGCGAGAGGCGCCCGGTCGTAACCCTTCACTTCCCCGAACCTCGTCCCGTTCATCCAGTCCGCACGGGCCTGTTCGATGTCGTCCTGGGTGCGCCCGACGAAGTTCCACCACATCACGAGCTCCTCCTCGAACGGCTCGCCGCCGAGGAGCATGATCGCCGCGTCCGACTCGGCGCGCAGCGGGAGTTGGGTGCGGCCGCAGCCCAGGTAGAGCATGGAGCCCGGGAGCACCGGCACACCGTCGACGTGCACCTCGCCGGACATCGCCAGGACGCCGTACTCGAAGTCGGGTTCGAGGGGCAGCCGCAGGTCGGCGCCGTGGGCGAGGGCCAGGTCCGCGCCGACGATCGGGGTGAACGTCGTACCCGGGGAGGCCGCGCCGTCGACGGAGCCGAGGACGACCGTGGCGGTGAGGCCGGGCGCGGTGACCTTCGGCAGGTCGGCGTGGTGCTCGAACATCGGGTCCGTGTGGCGGTGCGCGTCCGGAAGGGCCACCCACAGCTGGGCGCCGTGCAGGTACCGGGCGTGCGACCGGGGGCTCTCCTCGGAGTGGCTGATCGCCCGGCCCGACGTCATCAGTCCCAGCTCGCGCGGGCGGATCGTCTGCAGGCTGCCCGTGGAGTCACGGTGCAGCACCTCGCCCTCGTGCAGCCAGCTGACCGTCTGCAACCCGATGTGCGGGTGCGGCGGTACCTGCATCCCGGGCTCGTCGGCGATGTCGTCGGGGCCGTAGTGGTCGACGAACGCCCAGGCGCCGATCATGCGGCGGCCGAGGTTCGGCAGCAGCCGGCGCACCTCGGTCGACTCGCCGAGTCTCACCTGGCGGGGGCTCAACAGCTCGCGGACGGGTTCGGCGACGACGAATCCGCGGCCGCCGCACACGCTCGGCACGGGAGCGCGGTCAAGGTTGCTCATGCCGCCAAACTTAGCGGGCGCCGGTCCGTGTTGCCGAGCGGTCAGCGGGGCGAACGGAACCCGTCCCTCACCTTGTCGAAGACCGGACGGTAGGTGTCCCGCTTCGCGGCCGGATCAGGGCGAACCGCGATGCGACGACGACCGGCTCCGTCCTCCTGTGAAGGTGGGGCCGGTCGTCTCTTTTCGGCTGCGAATCACCAGGGAGAGCCTTCGTGGGGCCGTGAACGCAGGACGTGGCCCCACGCGGGTGTGCTCGGTTTCACTGCGGTGTACGTCAGCGGGGAGTGAGCTTCCACAGGTGGTCGGCGGTGCCGTTGTCGTCCCACTGGAGGACCTGGGCGCCGGACGAGGTGCTCATGCCGTTCACGCCGAGCAGCAGGCCGCTGTTGTAGTTGGCGATCTTGTAGTAGCCGTCGCCCGACGGGATCAGCTGCCAGAGGTGGTCGGCGGTGCCGTTGTCGCCCCAGATCAGGGCGGTGCCGCCGGCGGAGGTACCCGCGTCGGTGATGCCGAGGAGCAGGCCGCTCGCCTGCTGCTGGATCTTGTAGAGGCCGTTGCCCGCGGCCACCAGGGTCCAGTTCTGGTCGGTGCCCGTGGTGGGGGTGGCCTGGACGGCGGCGGTGCCCTGGGCGGTGCCCGCGCCGCTGGTGTCCAGGGCGAGGCCGCTGTTCCTGTTGGTGATCTGGTACCGCCCGGCCAGCGAGGTGGCGGTGCCGCTCGGGGTGACGGTCAGGTGGTAGCCGTCGGAGGCGTTCATGGTCACCGGGACGGTGATCGAGCCGCCGCTGACCGGGTAGTCCGTGTCCGAGACCGTGATCG
This sequence comes from Streptomyces arenae, assembly GCF_022343545.1. NCBI lineage: Bacteria > Bacillati > Actinomycetota > Actinomycetes > Kitasatosporales > Streptomycetaceae > Streptomyces > Streptomyces arenae. Next base: position 163,182 of record NZ_JAKQYH010000073.1, on the reverse strand, counting down.
GCCCGGAGACCGCGGTGGTACGGCCCTTGGACGGCGTGTACTCCAGTTTGACGTGCACCGTGCCGCCGAAGGCCGACAGGGACGACAGCCCGTTGACGGTCACGGCGCACGAACCGGTGCAGCCGCCGGTGACGACGCTGATCTGGTTGCCCGCGCCGTTGAGGGACGCGAAGCCGTCGATGCCCGTCTGCGCCGGCGGTGTGGTGACCAGCATGTTCCCGGACATGGCGCCGTACCACTTGTAGAGCCAGTACGAGCCGTTGGGGGAGCCGCCGGTGTCGGTGAGGGTGTCGCCGAGGGTGCCGTAGTGGTTCCAGAAGGCCAGTTCGGCGTCGTGGACGCCGGCCCGCTCGAACTTGGCGACGTAACTCGCGAGCGGCCCGGGGACCCCGACCTCGCTCGTGGTGCCGTACTCCTCGATGGCGATCGGGCGCGGGCTGATGCCCAGGCCGGTCTCCAGGGCGCGGTACGCGGCGACATGGGCGGCGATGTTCTGCGAGCCCTGCAACTCGTGCCAGGAGACGATGTCCGGGACCGTGCCACTGGCCTTCGCGTCGGTGAGGAACGTGCTCATCCAGCTCCGGTTCCACGCCGAGTGACTCGGGCCCTGGACCGGGGTCGTGGCGTCCTTGGCGCGGACCTCCTTGTACGTCGTCGCCCACCCGGAGTCGAAGCTGCCGGCCGCCGAGGTGTTCCAGGTCCAGTCCGGCTCGTTCCACAGCTCATAGGCGGCGATGTTGGTCGCGCCCGAGGACTTCACCGACGCCACCTGCTTGTCCACGGCGGACAGCCAGTCGCTCCAACTCACCCACTTGTAGGGGAAGTCCGGATACCAGTCCGGCATGCGTACGACGACCTTCGCACCGGCTCCGGCCGCCTCGGGAGCGACGGCCAGGGCGTCACCGCCGGGGCTGGGCTCACCGTTGGGCAGTTGGCTGCCGCCGGGCGCCATCTGCACGAAGGTGTTGGGTTTGAGCGGCTTGACCAGGCTGTCCGCCGGGACGCTCGCGGTGTCCAGGCCGTACAGGCTGCCGGTCGCCACGTGCGTGACGGAGCGCAGGGTCTGGTTCGCGCTCACCACCAGGGTGGTCGCGGACGTCGGCGCGGCCTGGGCGGGTGCCGTGGTGCCGAGGGCGGCCACGGTGAGGGCCACGGCGCCCACCGCGGCTCTGCGGGAGGTGCGGCTCATGACATGGGTCTCCCTTGCGGAATCGGGGGAATCGGGAGTCGGTCGGGGGTCAGTCCTTCACCGCGCCCGCGGTGACGCCCGCCGCCACATAGCGCTGGGCGAGGACCAGGAGGACGGCCGCCGGGACGGACGCGACGACGGCGGTGGCCATGATCGCGTTCCACTCCTGGTTGTTGTTGCCGATGTACTTGTAGATGCCGAGTGTGATCGGCTTCCAACTGCCGCCGCCGTCAAGGGTGTTGGCGAAGACGAAGTCGGACCAGGCCCACAGGAAGCCGAACAGCGAGACGGTGACGAGCGCGTTGCGGCTCAGTGGGAGGACGACCGAGCGGAAGGTGCGCCAGGTGCCGGCGCCGTCGATCCGGGCGGCCGCGATCAGTTCGCCGGGGATGCCCGACATGAACGCGGTGAAGATCATGACGCCGAAGGGCACGGCGATGGTGGAGTCCGCGACGATCAGTCCCCACCAGGAGTTGAGCAGACCGAGGTCCAGGAAGACGCCGTAGAAGCCCATCGCCATCACGATTCCGGGGATCATCTGCGCGATGAGCAGGGCCAGTCCGAGCGCGCCGCCGCCGCGTGGGCGCAGCTTCGCCAGCGCGTAGCCTGCCGGGGCCGCGATGACCAGGGTGACGGCGACCGTACCGAGGCCGATCAGCAGACTGGTGCCCAGGTAGGGGAGTTGGTCGTCGAGGACCGCCCGGTAGCCCTCGAAGGTGGGGTGCAGCGGAAACAGGTCCGGCGGGTCCTTGCGCATGTCCTGCTGCGGGGTGAGGGAGACGTTGACCATCCAGTACACCGGGAACAGCATCAGCGCGGTGAGCAGGATGCCGATCAGGGTGTAGCCGCGCGACCTCACGCTTCCTGCCTCCTCTGGACGCGGACGTACAGGAGACCGAAGACCAGCGCGATGAGGATCAGGATGTCGCCGACCGCCGCACCGGGCCCGAATCTCGGCAGCAGCGTGCCGAAGCCCAGCTGGTACGACCAGGTGGCCAGGGTCGAGGAGGCGTCACCGGGACCGCCCTTGGTCATGATCCAGATCAGGTCGAACACCTTGAGCGTGTAGACCAGCCCCAGCAGCAGGGTGATCGCCGACACCGGGCGCAGCAGCGGGAAGGTGATCCGCCGGAACTGCTGCCAGGCGCCCGCCCCGTCCAGGGCCGCCGCCTCGTACAGCTCGCCGGGGACGTTCTGCAGCCCGCTGTACAGGATGACCAGGTTGAAGGGGATGCCGATCCAGATATTCGCGACGATCACCGCGGTCAGCGCCCAGTCCGGTGAGGTGAGCCAGCCGACCGGAGCGAGGCCGACGGTGTGGAGGAGGTGATTGACCACTCCCGACTCGCTGTTGAACATCCACGACCAGGTCGACGCCGACACGATCAGCGGCAGCAGCCACGGGATCAGGAACAGCGCCCGCAGCACGGTGGACAGCCTGAAGTGCCGGTTGAAGAAGACCGCGAGGGCGAGTCCGATGACGTACTGGAAGGCGATCGACACGAAGGTGAAGACCATCGTGTGCCGCATCGCCGGTCCGAACGTCGGATCGTCCAGCACCGTACGGAAGTTGTCCCAGCCGGAGAACGGGGCGTCGCCGGCCACGAAGGACCGGACCGTGTAGTCGCGCAGGCTCAGGTCGAGGTTGCGGTACAGCGGGTAGACGTAGAAGGCGGCGAGGTACACGAGCAGGGGGAGGACGAAGGCGAGCGCGGTCAGCCGGCGCCGAAAGGCGGGGGACATGCGGACTCCCAGGTGTGAACCGCCCCGACAGAGGTGCGGGGCCGCGTCGACACGCGGATTGGCGGCCACCGGTCAGCCCTTGCGTGCCGCGGCCTGCGCGGTGTCCAGCGCGTCCTGCGGGCTCCTGCCGCCGGACAGGGCCGACTGCACGGCCGTCCACATCGGCTGCGAGATCGTCGGGTACTTGGTGCCGAGACCACCGCTGGTGCGCCCGCGGGCCGCCGCGACCGCCGCCACCCACGGCTTCAACTCAGCGTTCTTCTTGACCTGTTCGGCCTGTACCGCCGCGGTGGGCGCCACGTACATCAGCGTGGTGTCGGTGGCCAGCAGGTTCGTCGCGCTGGTCAGACAGGTGACGATCTTCTTGCTGACGTCGTAGCGCGAGGAGTCCTTCTGCACGGGTACGGTGACGAACTCGCCGCCCGTCGGCACCGGCGCCGAACCGCCTGTCCGCCCAGGGATGTTGACGACCCCGTACGGGAAGCCGGCCTTGTCGGCGTTGCCGAGCTGCCAGGTGCCGTTCTCGCTGAACGCGTAGTCCCCGGTGGCGAACTCCTGCCAGCTGGTGGTCTGGGTGTTCTGGAGCACGTCCTTGGGCGCGTACCCCGCGTCCACCCACTGCTTCCACAGCGTCAGCGCCGCGACTCCGCCGGCGGAGTCCAGCTTCGTCAGGTCGCCGCCCGCGCCCCAGAACCAGGGCAGGAACTGGAAGCTGCCCTCCTCGGTGTTGATCGCCGAGAAGGTGATCCCCTTCTTCCCGGCCGCCTTGACCTTCTTCAGCGCGGCCGTGAGCGACGCCCAGTCCTTGATCGAGGCCGGGTCGACGCCGGCGGCGGAGAGGACCTTCTTGTTGTAGTAGAGCGCGAGGGTGTTGGCGCCGATCGGGACGCCGTAGGAGGCGCCGTCGATGGTGCCGGCGCCGATGACGTTCTTCTGGATCGACGCGGTGTCGAGCCCGAGGTCGGCGGTCTTGTTGAGGATCCCGGCCTCCACCAGCGTGGAGACGACCGGGTTGTCGACCAGCATCACGTCCGGTGCGTCACCCTGCTGGGCGGCCAGCAGCGCCTTGTTGCCGAGGTCGGTGGTGTCGTACGCGGTCCGCTTGAGCTTCACCCCGGCCGCGGTGCCGCACGCGGTGACCCGCTTGCCCCAGTCCGAGGAGGCGTCGAACTGAGGGTACGGGTCCCAGAAGGTGTACGTGCCGCCGGCCGAGGACGACGATCCCGAGGAGCCGGAACCGCCACCGCAGGCGGTGAGGGGGAGCAGGGCCGCCACGGCGACGGCCAGGAGGGTACGGCGGGTGGGTATCACGGGGTGACCTCGTTGTCGTAGAGCGGGGTGTTTCAGGAGGTGGGGAGCCAGACGCGCATGCTGCCGTCCTCGCGGTTGGCCCAGACGTGGTACGGGATCGCGGTCAACTCGACAGGTTCGCCGTCCGGTTCACGGTCCGATCCGCCGTCCGTGCCGGACGCCGAGGTGTACGGCCACCAGCCGCGGTCCGGGAGGCGGCGCCGGCGGCCCGCCGCCACCACGGTGGTGACGCCGCCGAGCAGGTCCGGGCGGTGCTTCACGGCGAGCGGCCGGGACGGGTCGAGGACGATGTCGTCCAGCCCGCCGCCGGGGTGGTCCACCTGCTCCAGGCAGTGCACGAGCGGCCCGCGCTCGATCGCCACACAGCCGCGTACGGCGTCCACGCGGGGGTCGGCGGCGGTGAGCCGGGGTTCCAGACCGAGTTCGAGGACGACCCGGTCGCCCGGCTCCCAGGCGCGGGTGAGCCGCAGCCACCCGTGGTCGACGGGGGCGTCGGACTGGTCGTACGCGTCGGCACCGGACCGCACCCGGAACTCGCGGCACCACTGCGGGATGCGCAGGGACAGCGTCCAGGGGCCGTCGGCGGAGGTCTCCTCGACGGTGAACGCGACCGTGCCGTGCCAGGGGTAGTCGGTCTCGGCGCGCACCCGCACCCGGTCGGTCGCGTACGTCCCGGTGACGAACTGGTGGATCTGCAGGCCCTGTTCGTCACCCGACGCCAGGTAGTGCGGCAGGCTCGCCAGCAGCCGCATCACGTTCGGCGGGCAGCAGGCGCAACGGAACCAGCGGGTGCGGCGGGCCGACTGGTCACCCCCGGAGTCGGTATGGCCGTCGCGGACCTGGAGCGGGTTGACGTACAGCCAGCGCTCGCCGTCCAGCGAGACCCCGGCGAGGAAGCCGTTGAACAGGGTGCGCTCGATCAGGTCGGAGTAGCGGGCCTCGCCGGTGAGCAGGGCCAGCCGCCAGCTCCACTGCACCGAGGCGATCGCCGCACAGGTCTCGCAGTAGGCACGCTCGTTGGGGAGTTCGTACGGGTCGCCGAAGTCCTCCCGGTCGTGATGGGCGCCAAGACCGCCGGTGAGGTGGGTCTTGGTGGCCGTCATGGCTCGCCACAACCGCTCGCCCGCGGAGCGGAGTTCGTCGTCGCCGGTCTCCGTCGCCAGGTCCGCGGCGGCCGCCAGCAGGTACAACTGCCGTACCGCGTGGCCCTCGACGTTCGTCGCCGCACGCAGCGGGACGCGGTCCTGGCAGTACGCCTCGCCGCCGAGCAGGCCGTGGCCGTGCCGGTCCACGAAGTAGCCGGCCAGGTCCAGGTAGCGGCGCTCGCCGGTCTCCCGGTACAGCTCCACCAGGGCGGTCTCCACCTCGGGGTGGCCGTCGATGCCGTCGATGGGCTTCCCACTGCCGGGGAGGCCGAAGACCGAGTCGATGTGGTCGGCGAACCGCCGGGCCACGTCGAGGAGTTCGGGACGCCCGGTGGCCCGGTGGTGGGCCACGGCGGCCTGGATCAGGTGGCCCGCGCAGTACAGCTCGTGGCCCCAGCGCAGGTCCTGGTAGCGCACCCCGCCCTTGACCAGCTGGAACCAGGTGTTGAGATACCCGTCGGGCTGCTGGGCGGCGGCCACCAGGGCCACGATCCGTTCGACCTCGGCGGCCAGTGGTTCGCCGGAGTCCTCGGCGAGCTGCCAGGCGGCCGCCTCCAGCCACTTGTAGACGTCCGTGTCGACGAACGGGTACGCGCCCTGGAACTCGCCCTCGGCCCGGCCCGCCGCCAGCCGCAGGTTGTGCAGGTTCCCGGCGGACTCCAGCAGGTCCGGACCCTGCGGGAGGGAGACCCGGGCGTTGGTCGCGCGCCGGTCGTGCCAGAAGCCGCCGTCGATGGTGACGGCCGCCGGGCGCAGCGCGGTGCGGGCGCCGGGGGTGGGGCGGATGGGGCCGATGGGGAAGGGCAGGGCGGAAGGCGTGCGGGGCATGGCTCTCCGAGGTGGGGAGGGACTGGGTGCCTGGGCGTTGATGCGTGATTCGAAATACCGAACGCTGTCTGGAGCTGCGGCCACGAAGCGGTGCGGGACCGCGCCGCGATGCCGTACGGGACCGCGCCGCTATGCGGTACGGGACCGTGTTGCGACGGGATACGGGACGGTGTTGCGCAACCGTTTTCTCGCCGAGAAGTACAGGGCAGTCGAGGGAGGGGGTCAAGGCGCCCGGCGCACTTTTTTCAAGTTGTCTGCGGCGGCTGGCGCTTGGCGCGAGCGCCTGCGACCATGTGGGGCGGCTCTGCCGTCGCAAGGCCGACGGTGCGAGCGAGAGTCCGTCTAGGAAAAGGTTTGCTCGTGACCTCTGCTCCCGACTCCCCGCCCGTCGGCCGGGCCAGGCTCGCCGATGTCGCCGCCCTCGCCGGTGTCAGTGTGGGCACCGCGTCCAAGGCGCTGAACGGCGCGGGCCGGATGCGCCCGGAGACCCGGCAGCGGGTGCTGGACGCGGTGGAGGCGCTCGGGTTCCGGCCCAACCAGCACGCGCAGAGCCTGCACAGCGGCCGCAGCTGGACCGTCGGCCTGATGACGACGGACGGCATCGGCCGCTTCAGCACCCCGGTGCTGCTCGGCGCCGAGGACGCGCTCGGCGCCGGGAAGATCTCCGTCCTGCTCTGCGACACCCGTGGCGACGCCATCCGAGAGCAGCACCACCTGCGCAACCTCACCGACCGGCGGGTGGACGGGGTCATCGTCGCCGGCCGCCGTACCGACCCCCGCCCGCCGCTGACCGGCATCGACCCGGCCATCCCCGTCGTCTACGCCCTCTCCCCGTCGGCCGACCCCGCCGACACCTCCGTCGTCACCGACGACCGCGGCGGCGCCCGGCTCGCCGTGGAGCACCTGCTCGCCACCGGCCGCACCCGGATCGCCCACGTCACCGGGCCCGAGCACCACCAGGCGGCCCGCGACCGGGCCCGGCACGCCGTCGAGCACCTGGCCGCGGCCGGACTCGAACCCGCGGCCGGGCGCGTGCACTTCGGGGAGTGGAGCGAGGCCTGGGGGCGGCGGGCCGCCGACGCCGTGCTGCGCACGGCCCCCGGCACGGACGCCGTCTTCTGCGGCAACGACCAGATCGCCCGGGGGGTGGCCGACGCGCTGCGCGAGCGCGGCAAGGACGTGCCGGGGGACATCGCCGTCGTCGGGTACGACAACTGGGACACCATGGCGCTCGCCTGCCGCCCGCCGCTCACCACCGTCGACATGAACCTGGCCGAGATCGGCCGGATCGCCGCACTGCGACTGCTCCAGGCCATCGACGCCGCACCGGAACCGGGTGTGCACACGGTGCCGTGCCGGCTGGTGGTGCGCGAGTCCAGCTGAGGACAGGGGCTGTCGCCGTGGCCCGGACAGGGGCTGCCGCCGTGGCGCGGGGCAAGGACCGCCGGTGTGGTCCGGGACAGGGGCTGCCGTCATGGTCGGGGCGGGGCGGCCGTCGGGCCGCACGGAACCTTGCACCGGCCGCTCGCGCTCCCCGTTGAGCTGTCCGGGACCGGACTCACCCGTGTCGAGGCCGAGTTGCGGCCCGGCGTCCAGGTACGCGGCACGGTGCGCGCGGCGGCCGGCCCGCTGGGCGACGCCCGGGTCACCCTGGTGGACGCCGTCGGCAACGTCGTCGCCACGACCACCACCGGGGACGACGGCACGTACGTCTTCCCGGATCTGGACACCGGCCAGTACACGGTGATCGCCACCGGCTACCCGCCGCAGGCCACCGCCGTGGGCGTCGGCGGCACCGACGTTCACGGTCACGACATCGAACTCGCCCATCCCGGCGGGCAGTCGCCCGGGCGAGGTCAGTCGTCCGTGGGCGGTCCGGCCGCCCACAGCCCGCGGACGTGACCGAGGTGACGGGTCATCACCTCGCGTACGGCCTGCTCGTCGCGGGCCAGCAGGGCGTCCAGGAGTTCCAGGTGCTCCTCGGCGGAGGCGGTCAGCCGGCCGGCCCGCGCCAGCGCCGTCAGACCGAAGAGCCGTGAGCGGCGCCGCAGGTCCCGCACCACGTCCACCAGATGGTCGTTGCCCGCCAGGGCCAGCAGCCCCAGGTGGAAGGCCAGGTCGGCCTCGACGTAGGCGATCAGGTCGCCCTTCAGGGCCGAGGCGACGATCTCCTGGGCCACCGGCCGCAGCGCCTCCAGGTCCTCGGGGCGGGCGGTGGCCGCGAGGCCCACGGTGGTCGGTATCTCGATCAGGGACCGGACGTGGGTGTACTCGTCCAGCTGCTTCTCGGATACGGCGGTGACCCGGAACCCCTTGTTTGGGACGATCTCGACCATCCCCTCCTTCGCGAGCTCCAGCATGGCCTCGCGCACCGGGGTCGCGGAGACGCCCAGCCGGGGGGCGAGGCCGGGCGCCGAGTACACCTCGCCGGGCCGCAGTTCACCCGCGATCAGCGCGGCGCGCAGGACGTCCACGACCCGTTCCCGGTAGTTGGGCCGACGGCCGCCCAGCGAGGGGATGGCGGGGACGGAAGAGCTGCTGGGCCGGTCGGCCATGGTGGAACTCCTGGTGGCGGTACGGGGGACATCAGAGTACGAAGCCGGCCGGGAACGGGTCGGTGGGATCCAGCAGGTACTGCGCGGTGCCGGTGATCCAGGCGCGGCCGGTGAAGCTGGGCAGGACGGCGGGGCGGCCGGCGACCTCGGTGGCGCCGAGGAGCCGGCCGGTGAACCGGGTGCCGATGAAGGACTCGTTCACGAACTCGGTGTGCAGGGGCAGTTCGCCGCGGGCGTGCAGCTGGGCCATGCGCGCGCTGGTGCCGGTGCCGCACGGGGAGCGGTCGAACCAGCCCGGGTGGATGGCCATCGCGTGCCGGGAGCGGCGGGCCGTCGCGCCGGGGGCGAGCAGGTGGACGTGGTGACAGCCGTGGATCGACGGGTCCTCGGGGTGCACCGGCTCCGCCTCGGCGTTGATCGCCGCCATCAGCGACAGCCCGGCGGCCAGGATGTCGTCCTTGCGGGCCCGGTCGAAGGGCAGGCCGAACTCGTCCAGCGGCAGGATGGCGTAGAAGTTGCCGCCGTAGGCGAGGTCGTAGGTCACCGTACGCCCGTCCGCGAGGGCGATCTTGCGGTCGAGGCCGACGGCGAAGGACGGCACGTTGCGGAGGGTGACGTTCGTCGCGGCGCCGTCCTCCACCGCCACCTCCGCGACGACGAGACCGGCCGGGGTGTCGAGCCGGATGGTGGTCACCGGCTCGACCACCTCCACCATGCCGGTCTCCACGAGCACGGTCGCCACCCCGATCGTGCCGTGCCCGCACATCGGCAGGTAGCCGGAGACCTCGATGTAGACCACGCCCCAGTCGCAGTCCGGCCGGGTCGGCGGCTGCAGGACGGCTCCGCTCATCGCCGAGTGTCCGCGCGGCTCGTTCATCAGCAACTGCTTGATGTCGTCGCGGTGTTCACGGAAGTACAGCCGCCGCTCGTTCATGGTCGCGCCGGGGATGGTCCCGATCCCGCCGGTGATCACGCGGGTGGGCATGCCCTCGGTGTGCGAGTCGACGGCGTGCAGGACGAGTTTGCTGCGCATGACACTCCTGGTGGTCGCTCGGCGTGGTCTTTCGGCATGGGTCCCTCGGCGCGGGTCCCTCGCGCGGGGGCTCATGCCAGTCCGGCCGCCAGGGCCTTCTCGGTGGCCGCGCGGACGACGGCTTCCTGCTCGGGCAGCAGCGGCACCCGCGGCGGACGGCAGGCGCCCCCGTGACGGCCGGCGATGTCCATGGACAACTTGATGGCCTGCACGAACTCGACCCGCGAGTCCCAGCGCAGCAGCGGATGCAACTGCTCGTACAGCCGCTTGGCCGTGTCCAGGTCCCCGCGCACCGCCGCGCGGTACAGCTCGACGGTCGACGCGGGCAGCGCGTTGGGGTAGCCCGCCACCCAGCCCTTGGCACCGGCGACCGCCAGCTCCAGCAGGACGTCGTCGGCGCCGATCAACAGGTCCAGTTCCGGAGCGAGTTCGGCCAGCCGCCAGGCACGCCGGACATCGCCGGAGAACTCCTTGACGGCGTGGACGTACCCCTCGCCGTGCAGCCTGGCGAGCAGTTCCGGGACGAGGTCGACCTTGGTGTCGACGGGGTTGTTGTACGCCACCACCGGCACGCCCGCCTTGGCGACCTCCGCGTAGTGCGCCAGGACCGAACGCTCGTCGGCCCGGTAGGCGTTGGGCGGCAGCAGCATCACGGCCTGGCAGCCGGCGTCGCGGGCCTGTTCCGCCCAGCGCCGGGCCTCGGCCGAGCCGTACGCGGCGACGCCGGGCATGACCCGGGCCCCGCCGACCGCGGCCACGGCGGTCGCCACCACCTCGGCGCGCTCCTCGGGGGTGAGCACCTGGTACTCGCCGAGCGAGCCGTTCGGTACGACACCGTCACAGCCGTTCTCGACCAGCCAGGCGCAGTGCTCGGCGTACCGGTCGTGGTCGACGGAGAGATCGTCGCGCAGCGGCAGGGCGGTGGCGACGAGGACACCGCGCCAGGGGCGGGACTGGGGGTCGGTGGTCATGGGGCTCCTCGGGCTCTTCGGAGGGGATGTGTCATGTCACCGTGCGTCGTGCTGTTCGTTCAGGTCGTCCTGGTGTGCGTCGGGGTCGTCGTGACCGTCGTCCTGCCGTTCCTCGTCCCGGCCGGCGCGGGCGAGCACCCCGAGCGGCACCGGCCGCGCGAACGGCCTGCGGGCCGCCGTCTCCGGGCAGCCGGCGAGCCCGGCGACCGCCGTCCCGCACATGCGGCCCTGGCACCAGCCCATCCCGGCCCGGGTCAGCAGCTTGACGGTCCGTACGTCTCCCGCGCCCAGCTCGGTCACGGCCTGCCGGACCGCTCCGCCGGTGACCTCCTCGCAACGGCACACGACCGTGCCGTCCGTGACCAGGTCGGCCCAGTGCGCGGGCGGTGCGTAGACCCCGTCCAGCGCCGCCGTGAACCTCCGCAGCCCCGCCCGGCTGCCCGCGGCCGCCGCCCAGCCGTGCGGCTCGGGCACCGCACCCGACAGCCGCGCGGCGGCCGAGCGTCCCGCGATGTGGCCCTCCGCCAGGGCGAGGGCCGCGCCGCCGATCCCGGTCGCCTCGCCCGCCGCCCACACCTCCGGTACGTCGGTGCGCTGCTCGTCGTCCACGTGCACGGCGACACCGTCGATGCGGCAGCCGAGGCCCAGGGCGAGATCGGTGTGCGGCAGCATGCCGTGCCCGACGGCCAGCGTGTCGCAGTCGACGCGCCGCCGGGTGCCCGGCCGTACCCGGCCCTCCGTGTCGAGCGCGGCGACGGTCACGGCCGTCAGCCGCCCGTCGCCGTGGGCCTCGACGACGGTGTGGCGGACCAGGGGACGCACCCGGTGCCGTAGCAGCCCGGCCGCGTACCGGGCGGCTTCGGCGAGTTTCGCGGGCTGGGCGGCCAGCGGCGCGGGCCGTCGTACGAGGGCCCGCGGGTCGGCGGACTCCACCAGCGCCGCCACCCGCGCGCCCGCCGCCGCCAGCCCGGTCGCGACGGGCAGCAGCAGTGGCCCGGTCCCGGCGACGACGACGGTACGGCCGGGCAGCACCAGGCCGCCCTTGAGCATGGCCTGCGCACCGCCCGCGGTGACGACCCCGGGGAGCGTCCAGCCGGGGAACGGCAGCACCTTCTCGTAGCCGCCGGTCGCGAGCAGCAGCCCGTCGGCACGGACCTCGACGGGCCGCTCCTGCTCCGGTCCCAGCAGCGCGTGCACGGTGAAGCCCGCCGGCCGCCGCTGCGCGAACCACACGTGATGGTCGCGGAGATGGGTCACGTGCCCGGCCGAGACGTACCGGTCGAGTCCCGCGCGCAGCCGCTCCCAGCCGCGTCGGCTGTGGTGCGGTGTCCGCGGGCGGCGGGCCCCGAGTCCGGCGGCCGGCTGCCGGTAGAACTGGCCGCCCGCCTCGGCTGCCGCGTCGATCAGGGTGACGCGCAGTCCGTGCCGGGCGGCGGCCAGGGTGGCGGCGAGTCCCGCCGGACCCGCGCCGATCACGGCGAGGTGGGGACGCTCAGTCATGATGGCCTGTGCCCTCCTGGGTCCGCTCAGTCATGGCGGCCCCTGCCCTCCTGGGTCCGCTCAGTCATGGTGGCCCGTGCCCTCCTGGGTACGGATGGCGTCACCCGGGCGCAGGGGCACCAGACAGGCCCGTTGGTTGGGGCGGTCGTTGACGGTGACCAGGCAGTCGAAGCAGACGCCGATCCCGCAGAGGACACCTCGGGGGCGGCCCTCGCCGCGGGTGGTCCGCCAGGACCTGACACCGGACGCCCAGAGCGCGGCCGCGACCGTCTGGCCGGGCAGCGCCTCGATCTCGCGGCCGTCGAAGGTGACGGCGAAGGCGGGACCCGGCCGGGCCCCGGCCCACTCCAGCGGGTTCACGCGGCCTCCTCGGTGAAACGCTCGGGAGCGAACGGGGCCAGGTCCAGTTCCGGGGCCTTGCCGCTGAGCACCCGGGCGATCAACAGCCCCGTACCGGTGGCGAGTCCGATGCCCGCGCCCTCGTGTCCGCAGGCGTGGAAGAGCCCGGGGACGCGGGGGTCGGGGCCGATGGCGGGGAGGTGGTCCGGCAGGTACGGGCGGAAGCCCAGATAGGCGCGTACGGCCCGGACGTCGGACAGGAAGGGGAACAGCCGGGTGGCGCCCGCCGCCAGCGCCCGCACCACCGGCAGTGCGAACGACCGGTCGAAACCGACGCGTTCCCGGCTCGCCCCGATCAGGACCGGCCCGGCCGCGGTGCCCTCGACGACCGGCGAGGTCCCCAGGGCGGCCGAGTCGCTGGCCACGTCGGCCACATAGTCGGCGGCGTACACCTTGTGCCGTACCCGGCGTGGCAGCGGCTCGGTGACCAGCACGAAACCGCGCCGGGGAAGCACGGGCAGGCGCACTCCGGCGAGCGCGGCCAGTTCGCCGCCCCAGGTCCCGGCCGCGTTCACCACGGCCGGGGCGTGCAGGTCGCCGCGGTCGGTGCGGACCCCGCGCACGGCACCGTCGGCACCGCGCAGTACCCCCGTCACCGTCCGGCCGGTCGACAGCCGGGCGCCCGAGACCCGCAGCAGATGCGCGGCGGCCAGCGTCGGCATCACCTGAGCGTCCTGCGGATAGTGCACCCCGCCCGCCAGGCCGGGTGCCAGGTACGGCTCCAGGTCCCGGAGCCGGTCCGCGTCGACCGCCTCGGCCCGTACCCCGGCTCCCCGTTGACCGGCCGCGAAGCGATCGAGGGCGGCCAGCTCCGCGGGCGCGGCGGCGACCACCACCCCGCCCTTGGCCTCGTACTCGATCAGGTCGCCCAGGTCATCGGCCAGCTCCGTCCACAACCTGGCGGACAGCAGGGCGAGTTCGAGTTCGGGTCCCGGCTCCTTGTCGGAGACGAGCAGGTTGCCCTCGCCGGCGCCGGTGGTGCCGCCGGCCACCGGACCGCGGTCCACCACGATCACGTCGAGCCCCGCCCGGGACGCGTACAGGGCGCACGCCGCGCCCACCATGCCCGCCCCGACGATCACGACATCGCAGGTCAGTCGCATGCTCACGACAGTAATATGTCACATGGCACCGGCCGGGGGAACACCTCGGACACCTCCGCCGGCGGGGGGTGCCGGCCTGATCAAGGAGGCAGAACCGGCCGGAAGGCCGAGGACCTGGTCCGGTTCGGCTTCGGTCCCGTCATCGGCGACTCCGTCGTCCGCTACGGCCCGACGAATTCCCGCGCCCGTCAGGGAAGTTGTTTCTGCCCGCGCCGGCCGCCCTGCTCGTCCTGGCCTTCTTCGGCGTGAACTGGGTGTCCCTCCGGTTCGACGAAGGCGAGGGCGTCTGCACGTCGTTCGGCGGCGACCTGGTGATGTCCGCACTCTTCCTGCTGCTGCCGGCCGCCCGCCGCGGCACCCCGGGCCAGTCCCCAGGCATCGCCCTCGACAAGATGGCCGGCACCGTTGTACGGCCTGTACCTCGCCTGCTCCCTGCTCGACCTCGCCTGCGTGTACGTGGTGTTCACCGTGCGCCGCGCCGAACGGAGGGCGGCCGGCACCGGCGGACACCCCCGAATGGCGCTCCCGGCTTGACAGGAAGACGATGGAGTGGTGGGGCGCGGTCACCGGGCGGCGGGGGCCGGCCCCGGCCGTGGTGAGCGGCCGGAAGGGAGGACACCGTCATGCTGGAGATCAAGACGGTCGACAAGCCGGACGAGCGGCGTGACTTCCCCCGCGGCCACCTCGAAGCCGTGCACATGACCGGCCTGGACTTCGCCGTCGCCACCTTCGAGCCGGGCTGGCGCTGGACGGAGTCGGTGGGACCGATCGCGGGCACCGGGACCTGCATGGTCCACCACAACGGATTCGTGGTGCAGGGCCGGATGCACCTGGTCATGGACGACGGCGGCGAGGGCGAGGTCGGCCCCGGAGACGTCTTCGTCTGCCCGCCGGGACACGACGCCTGGGTGGTGGGCGACGAACAGGTGATCGTGTACGACTTCGCCGGCGGCATGGCGACGGACTACGCGAAGGCCAAGGAGGGCTGAGGGCCGGCCCTGGGGTGCCGTCACCGCGCGCGGTGACGGCACCTTCTCTCGTGCCTACACCGGCAGCAGCCGTGCGATGAGCCCGCTCAACTGCCGGGCCGTCCGGCACTCGTGCATCTCCACCAGCTCCGCGTACTCGGGCGCCGCCGAGTCGCCGGTGCCCCACAGCGAGCGCTGCTCGGGGTTCAGCCAGTAGACGCGGCGCGCCTGCCGGGCGACCCGGCGGACGGCCGCGAGGTTCGGGTCGAGGTTGTTGGTGCGGGCGTCACCGAGCACGAACACGGTGGTGCGCGGGCCCACCGCGGCGCCGTACCGCTCGGCGAACTCGCCCAGGGCCATGCCGTAGTCGCTGCTGCCGTGCCAGCCGGTGAGCGTCGCCTCGGCGCGGATCCGGGCGCCGAGCCCCTCGGGGTCGGCCCGGCCGTGCTCCAGCAGGCCGGTCACCTCGTCGATCCGGTTGACAAAGGCGAACACCCGGACCTTGCTGAACTGGTCGTGCAGCGCCTGCACCAGCAGCATCGTGAAGTCCGAGAACCCCGACACCGAGCCGGAGACGTCACACAGCAGCACCAGCTCGGGGCGGACCGGCCGGCGGCGGCGCAGCACCGGCCGCATCGGCACCCCGCCGGTGGACAGCGAGCCGCGCAGGGTGCGCCGCAGGTCGATCGTGCCCCGCGCGGCCCGGCGGCGGCGCGCGGCCAGCCGGGTCGCCAGCTTGCGCGCCAGCGGCTGCACGGCCCGGCGCAGTTCGGTGAGCTGGTCCCGCCCGGCGAACAGGAAGTCCACCCGGTCGGCGCTCGGCGCCACCGCCCGCCGGGCGATCTCGTCCCGCCCGCGCCGCTCCGCGACCCGCCGCCTGGCCTCCGCCGCGACCATGCCCCGGAACGCCTCGATGCGCCGCCTGATCTCGTCGTCCAGCAGCCGGTCCGCGAACCCCGAGCCGTTCCCGCCCCGTGCCCGGATGTCCGTCCGCACCCGGGCCAGCAGCGTCTGCGGCCGCAGCCGGTCCAGCGTCTGGTACGACGACCAGCCGTCGGAGCCCGGTGAACTCCCGTATCCGCCGAAGCCGTCCACGGCCTGCGCCGCCAACCGCCGCAGCAGCGCGGTGTCGTCGTCGGCGAGCGCGTCCGCGAGCCGTTCCCGCAGCTCGTCCCGGTCGCCGGACCCGTCGCCGGGGCCGCCGACCCCGCGCGGGAAGTAGAGGTCGAAGACCTGGTCGAACACGGCCCGTTGACCGGTGCCGTGCAGCAGGGTCGCGGCCAGCCCCTCGCGCAGCGGCTCCCGTTCGGCCAGGCCCAGCGCCTCGATCGCGCGGGCCGCGTCCACCGTCTCGCCGGTCCCGACCCGTACCCCGTGCGCCCGCAGCGCCCCGACCAGCCCCGTGAGCCGGTCCGCCAGGTCGGCGCGGGGACCGGCCGGCGTGCTCACAGCGCGTCCAGGTCCAGCTTGGCGGCCGCCTTCTGGATGTCGTCCTGGTGCTTGAGGATCACGCCGAGGGAGTCCCGTACCACCTGTTCGTCCAGCGTGTCGGCGCCCAGCGCGAGCAGGGTGCGCGCCCAGTCGATGGTCTCCGCGACCGACGGCACCTTGCGCAGGTCCATCGCGCGCAGTGCCCCGACCACCCGGACGACGGACTCGGCCAGCGTCTCGGTCAGGGCGGGCACCTTCAGGCGCACGATCCGCCGCTCCAGCTCCTCGTCCGGGAACCCGATGTGCAGGAACAGGCAGCGGCGGCGCAGCGCCTCGGACAGCTCACGGCTGGCGTTGGAGGTGAGGACCACGAAGGGGCGGCGGGTCGCGGTGACCGTGCCCAGCTCCGGGACCGTCACCTGGAAGTCGCTGAGCACCTCCAGGAGCAGGCCCTCCACCTCGACGTCGGCCTTGTCGGTCTCGTCGATCAGCAGCACCTTGGGGTCGTCGCCCCGGATCGCGGTGAGCAGCGGGCGGGGGAGCAGGAACTCCTCGCTGAAGATGTCAGTGCGGGTGTCGTCCCAGCTCTCGTCCCGGCCCGCGCTGATGCGCAGCAGCTGCTTGGCGTGGTTCCACTCGTACAGCGCGCGGGACTCGTCCACGCCCTCGTAGCACTGCAACCGGACCAGCCGCGCCCCGGCGACCTCGGCCACGGCCTTGGCCAGCTCGGTCTTGCCGACCCCGGCCGGGCCCTCGACGAGCAGCGGTTTGCCCAGCCGGTCGGCCAGGAAGACGGTGGTGGCGACCGCGGGGGAGGCGAGGTAGCCCGTCTCCGCGAGGCGCGTGGAGACGTCGTCGACGGAAGTGAACAACGGGGCCTCCGGCTGAGGGGCTATCACTGACCTCACTATCTAAGCGCTTGTTCACCTGACTCGCCACCCTGTATACCGATCGGTTTCCCAACGTGCCCGCGCGCGGTACCCTCGGCCCCATGGCCACCACCGACAAGGCGTCCCCCCGCGACCGGCTGCTCGACGCCGCCGCCCAGCTCTTCTACCGCGACGGCGTCTCCATCGGCGTCGAGGCGCTGTGCAGGTCGGCCGGGGTCTCCAAGCGCTCGATGTACCAGCTCTTCGAGAGCAAGGACGAGATGCTGGCCGCCAGCCTGGAGCGCCGCAGGGCCTGGTACGAGGCCCAGCTCACGCCGCCGGACACCGGGTCGGCCACGCCCCGCGAGCGGATCCTGTACGTCTTCCGGCGGCTGGAGCAGGCCTCCGCCGCCCCCGACTACCGCGGCTGCCCGTACCTCGCCGTCCTCGTCGAGCTGAAGGACACCGAGCACCCGGCGAGCGCGGTGGCCCGGGAGGTCAAGGACCACCTGGAGAGCGACTTCCGCACCCAGGCCGAGCGGGGCGGCGCCCGGGACCCGCGGCTGCTCGCCCGGCAGCTGATGCTGGTCTTCGACGGGGCCAGCGCCCGCGCCGGCGCCCGCATCGAGAGCCTGGCCGACGGACTGGCCGCCGGCACGGTGACCGCCCTGATGGACGCGGCCGGCATGAAGTAGCGCCGGGGCCGGCCCCGGACGGATCACCACAACGCGCCGAGCCGGTCGCCCGTCCGGTGCAATGGACGCGTGACCGCGCCCCCGAACGACTGCCTCGCGCGCAACGACTGGATCTGCGGTGCCTACCTCTCCAGCCGCCGGCAGATCCTGCTCGACGCCGTCGGCCAGCATCTCAGGCTCACCGTGGTCTCGGTGGTCATCGCGCTGCTCGTGGCGGTGCCGCTGGCCGTACTGGCCCGCCGCCGGCGCTGGGCGGCCGGACCCGTCCTCGGGGTCACCACGGTCCTGTACACCATCCCGTCCCTGGCGATGTTCTCCCTGCTGCTGCCCCTGTACGGCCTCTCGGCCACCCTCGTCGTCGCCGGCCTGGTGCTCTACTC
Source organism: Streptomyces arenae (assembly GCF_022343545.1). Lineage (NCBI taxonomy): Bacteria > Bacillati > Actinomycetota > Actinomycetes > Kitasatosporales > Streptomycetaceae > Streptomyces > Streptomyces arenae. The sequence continues at coordinate 145,062 of NZ_JAKQYH010000073.1, read as the reverse complement.
GCTCACCCTGCTGGTCCGCAACCTCCTCGCGGGCCTGCGCGCCGTCCCCGAGGAGATCCGGCAGGCCGCCCGAGGTCTCGGCTACGGCCCGGTCCGGCTGCTGCTCACCGTCGAGTTCCCGCTCGCCCTGCCCGCCGCGATGGCCGGGCTGCGCATCGCCACCGTCTCCGCGGTCTCCCTGGTCACCGTCGGGGCGATCGTCGGCTTCGGCGGGCTCGGCAACCTGATCTACGCCGGTATGAACACCTACTTCAAGGCCCAGGTGCTGACCGCGTCCGTGCTGTGCGTGGTCATCGCCGTCCTGGCCGACCTGCTGCTGCTCGGCGTGCAGTGGCTGCTCACCCCGTGGACCCGGGCGGCCCGCCGATGACGACGCTCGCCGACGCCTGGTCCTGGCTCACCGACGCCGCGCACTGGGCGGGCGAGGACGGCATCGGGAACCGGCTGCTCCAGCACCTCGTCCTGACCGTCGTCTGTCTGCTCGTCAGCTGCCTGATCGCCCTCCCGGTCGCCCTGGTCCTCGGCCACCTCGGCAGGGGCGGCGCGCTCGCCGTGAACATCTCCAACGTCGGCCGCGCCGTCCCCACCTTCGCCGTCCTGGTCCTGCTCCTGCTCACCCCGGTCGGACGCTGGGGCGAGGGCCCCACGGTGGTGGCCCTGGTGCTGTTCGCCGTACCGCCCCTGCTCACCAACGCCTACGTCGGGATGCGCGAGGTCGACCGGAGCGTCGTACAGGCCGCCCGGGGCATGGGGATGACCGGCCGGCAGCTGCTGCTGCGCGTGGAACTGCCCCTCGCCCTGCCCTTGATCCTCACCGGGGTACGGCTCGCCGCCGTCCAGCTCGTCGCCACCGCCACCATCGCCGCGCTCGCGGGCGGCGGCGGACTCGGCCGGATCATCACGGCCGGCTTCAACCTGGCCAGCACCCCCATGGTGGTCGCCGGAGCGATCCTGGTCGCCGCGTTCGCCCTGGTCGTGGAGGGCGTCTTCGAGATCGCCGAACGGCTCGCCCCGGTGTGGGCACGGGGCTCGCGGTGAGGTGCCGCACGGCGGCGCCGGCCGCGCTGCTGCTCGTCCTGACCGCCTGCGCCACCGGCCCTTCCCTGGAGAACCGCGGCGAGGTCACCGCACCCCCCGGCGACAGCCGGCACCTGATGGTGGGCTCCGCGGGATTCACCGAGAGCGACCTGCTCGCCCAGATGTACGCACAGCTGCTGAACCAGGCGGGCTACCGGACCTCCCTGCTCACCGTCGCCAACCGCGAACTCTACGAACCCGCCCTGGAATCCGGCCAGATCGACGTCGTCCCGGAGTACGCGGCCACCTTCGCCGACTGGCTCAACGCCAGGACCAACGGCCCCGACGCACCGCCCGCCGGCTCACCGGACCTCGCCACCACCATGAAGGCGCTGCGCCGCCTCGCCACCCCGCGAGGCCTCACTGTCCTGGACCCGGGCAGGGCCGTCGACCAGAACGCCTTCGCGGTGACCGCCGCCTACGCCCGCCGGTACCACCTGAGGACCCTGAGCGACCTCGGCGCCTCGGGACTGAGGGTGCGGCTCGCGGCGGGCGACGAGTGCGTGCAACGGCCGTACTGCGAGCCGGGGCTGAAGAAGGTGTACGGCATCGACATCACCGGCGTCGACCCCAAGGGCGTCGGGACCACGCAGGCCAAGCGGGCCGTGCAGAACGGACAGGACCAGATGGTGCTGACCACGACCACGGACGCCACCCTCGACCAGTTCGGCCTGGTCCTCCTCGCCGACGACCGGCACCTGCAGAACGCCGACTACGTCGTCCCGGTCGTCAACCGGTCACGGGCCGGCGCCGAGCGGGTGACCAAGGCGCTCGGCAGGCTCAACGACGTTCTCACGACCGCCGATCTGGCCGCCATGAACCAGCAGGTCGACAGCTGGCGGCGGCTCGCCTCGGACGTCGCGCGGACCTATCTGAAGGACAAGGGCCTGGTGAAGTGAGGTCCGGAGACCGGTGCGGGGGCCGTTGTCAGTGGCGGCCGCTACGTTGCGGGGCATGGGGATCTATCTGGTGAGTGTCAGCGCGGGGGACTGGTTCGGCACGGCCGAGACCGAGATGGAGGACGACGGCGAGGGCGGCCAGGGCCCCCTCGCCGCGGCGCTCGACGCGGAGTTGGCACGCCGTGGTCTCGCGCCGTACACGTCGGTGCCCGAGCGGACCGCCCTGGTACGCGGCTCCGGGCAGTCGTTCGAGGAGAAGCTGGCGGCGCCCATGGACGGGTTCGGCGGGCTGTGCCGGGAGCACCTGTCGGAGCACGAGTCGGGGCTGCTGCTGACCTGGTCGGTGCTGGTGCCGCTGTCGCTCGACGAGTCACTGCGGCTGCCCGTCCGGTCCCCCTACGCCGACGAGACGACGGTCGCCGGCGCACCCCAGGTGCTGGCGCTCGCCGAGCGGATGGCCGAGGCGATCCGGCTGCCCCTGGACGTGATACCGGAGGCCTGCGACAACCTGGATCTGACCATGTGGTTCCTGGAGGGCGAGGCCGAGGAGGCGGCCACCACCCGCCCCGGGCCCTGGGCCGAGGACCTGGACGCCGCCTTCTACGTCGCGCTGTACCTGCGGGCCGCCCAGCACTCACTGCGCCGCGGCTGCCCGATGACGTACTCCTGACGCCACCCCGGCCGGGGCCGGTCAGGCGCCGGACACCGAGTCGAACGGCACCTGCCCCCGCGGGATCCCGCGCGCGTCCGCGTCCACCGAGCGGCGCAGCGCCTCGTGCAGCTTGGCCGGGGTGAGCACACCGAGGAACCGCGAACCGTCCAGGACGGCGACCCACCCGGCGTCGTGCTGGAGCATCACACCGAACGCCTGCTTCAGCGGGGCGCCGACCGGTACCCAGGCGGTCATCCGGTGGGCGAGCGCGCGGACCTGGCCGCCCGCCGCCAACTCGTCCAGACCGACCCAGCCGTGCAGATCGCCGTCCGCGTCGAGTACCACGGCCCACCGGGCACCCAGGCCGCGCATCCGCACGGCGGCGCCCCCGGCGGACTCGTCCGGCCGGACGACCGGCGGCTGCTCCAGGTCGTCCGGCTCGACGGCGGTCACCGACAGCCGCTTGAGCCCCCGGTCGGCGCCCACGAACTCGGCGACGTACGGCGTGGCGGGGGTGCCGAGCACCGCGCCGGGCGTGTCGAACTGCTCGATGCGTCCCTGCCCGTACACCGCGATCCGGTCGCCGAGCCGCACCGCCTCCTCGATGTCGTGCGTGACCAGCAGCACCGTCTTGCGCACCGCGGCCTGCATCCGCAGGAACTCGTCCTGCAACTGCGCCCGTACCACCGGGTCGACCGCGCCGAACGGCTCGTCCATCAGCAGCACCGGCGGATCGGCGGCCAGCGCCCGCGCCACGCCGACCCGCTGCCGCTGACCGCCGGAGAGCTGGTCCGGGTAGCGGGCCCCGTACGTCCCGGGGTCCAGGCCCACCAGATCCAGCAACTCGGCCGCGCGGGCCCGGGCCTTCGCCCGTCTCCAGCCGAGCAGGGCCGGGACGGTGGCGGTGTTGTCGAGGACCGTGCGGTGCGGGAACAGCCCCACCTGCTGGATGACGTAGCCGATCCGGCGCCGCAGCCGCACCGGGTCGACCGTGGCGACGTCCTCGTCGTCGACGAGGATCCGGCCCGAGGTCGGTTCGATGAGCCGGTTCACCATCATCATCGTGGTGGTCTTGCCGCAGCCGGACGGGCCGACGAGCGTCACGAGCTCACCCTCGGCCACCTCGAAGGACAGGCCGTCCACGGCGGTCGTGCCGTCCGGATACCGCTTGGAGACCTGCTCGAACCGGATCATGCCCCTCACGCTAGCCGCGGCCGTTCCGGGACGCTCGGCTCCGTTTTTGAAAAGTTTCAATCCGATCTACCGGTGGCCTTCCTGCCCCTGGCTGGATCCCACGGGTGTCGGAGGCTGTGAAAAATTCTCCCTGTTCCCGCCATCGACACGTCTCACAAGGGCAACTATCTTCATCCGTCGATCGATCTGAATCGATACAACTCCGACCGGCCGAAGGGATGACGGCATGACAGACGGAGTATCCAGGGACGATCACGACGGGGTCCGGCGCAGGACCCTTCTCACCACCGCGCTCGGGGCCGTCCCGGTGCTGAGGGCGGGCGGTCCCGGCCCGGCCTCAGCCGCTGCCCCGGCCGCCGGCGATGCCGTGACCGGGCTGACGGTCGAGCACCGCACCGACCCGCTCGGCGTGGACGCGCGGCGCCCGCGCTTCGGCTGGCGCACCGCCTCCCCGGTCCGTGGCCGCCGCCAGACGGCCTACCGGATCCGGGTCACCGAAGCCGGCGCGCCCGTCTGGGACAGCGGCCGGGTCCCCGCGGCCGACTCCGTCGCCGTACCGTACGGCGGCCCGGACCTCACCGCCGCCACCCGCTACGACTGGACGGTGACGGTCTGGCACGAGGACGGCCGCGCCACCACCTCCCGCCCGGCCCGCTTCGAGACCGGACTGCTGAGCACCGACGGTGTCACCGGCTGGGACGGCGCCCGCTGGATCGGCATGGCGGGCAAGCGTCCGGGCAGCGCGGGCGCCCCGCTGCTGCGCCGCCAGAGCGCCCTCACCGGCCGCACGGTGGCCGCGGCCCGGCTCTACGTCTCGGCCCTCGGCGTCTACACCGCCCACGTCAACGGCCGACGGGTCACCGTGCCCCAAGGAGGCGGCAGCACAACCGAGTTGCTGGCCCCCGGCTGGACCAACTACGACAGCCGGATCAGCTACCTCAGCTACGACGTCACCCACCTGGTCGCGGGCGAACGGCAGGTCACCCTGGCCGCCGTGCTCGGCAACGGGTGGTACAACAGCCGGGTCTCGGACGGCAGCACCTACTACTCAGCGGACGGCAACTCCCTCGCCCTCAAGGCCAAGTTGCTGATCCGGTACGCCGACGGCAGCACCCAGTCCGTCGTCACCGAACCGGTCGACGCCTGGCGTGCCACCGACACCGGCCCCTACCGCGCCGACGACATCTACGACGGCCAGACCTACGACGCCCGCCGGGAACTGCCCGGCTGGACCGCGAACGGCTTCGACACCTCCGGCTGGTCGGCCGTCGAACCCAGCGCGTACCCGGCGCGGTTCCCCGACGCGCAACTCGTCGCCTACCCCGGGGAGAGCGCCCGGCTGATGCCCGAGTGGGACCGCAGTCCGCACTCCGTCACCGTGTACACCGGCGTGACCGGCGACGGCAGGGGGCGGATCGTCGTCGACCCTGCCCGGACCGTCACCGACCCGGCGCAGGCCGCCACCGCGACCGTCACCCTCGCCCCCGGCGAGACCGCGGTCTTCGACCTGGGACAGAACATGGTCGGCGTCCCCCGCTACACGCTGCGCGGCCCGGCCGGCACCGAAGTCACCTTCCGCTTCGGCGAGATGCTCAACGACTCCAGCGCGGGCGCCGACGGCCCGGCCGGCTCCCTGTACCGGGCCAACCTGCGCACCGCGAAGGCCACCAGCACCTACGTCCTCAAGGGCGACCCCGCCGGCGAGACCCACGAGGACTCGCTCACCTTCTACGGCTTCCGCCACGCCTCCGTCACCGCCACCGAACGGATCACCGTCACCTCCCTCACCGGCCGGGTCGCCACCTCCGCGATCCGCGACACCGGGGCGATCGGCACCGACGACGACACCGTCAACCAGCTGATCAGCAACGTGCGCTGGGGTCAGCGCGGCAACTACTTCTGGATCCCCACCGACTGCCCCCAGCGCGACGAACGGCTCGGCTGGACCGGCGACACCCAGCTTTTCGCGGGCACCGGCCTCTACAACGCCGACGCGGTCAACTTCCTCAGCCACTTCACCGACAACCTCAACGACTCCCAGCGGATCTACGGCCTGGACGGCGCCCAGTTCACCTGGGTCGCGCCCGGCAACCGGTACAACCAGCCGGTGGCGGCGAGCGGCTGGGCCGACTGCGGGGTGGTCGTGCCCTGGACGGTCTGGCAGATGTCCGGCGACCGCACGGTCATCGACCGCTGCTGGCCGGTGATGACGAAGTACCTGGACTGGATCCAGCGCAGGACCGGCGACACCTACGCGGGGCAGGGCGCCGTCTTCGGCGACTGGCTCGCCTTCCAGATCACCAGCACCCAGCTGATGAGCGACGTCTACTACGGCCACAGCGCCCGCCTGATGGCCGACATGGCCCGCGCCACCGGCCGCACCGACGAAGCCGGCGCCTACGAGCGGCTGTTCGCCCACATCAAGCGGGCGTTCATCATCAAGTACCTGGCCACCGACGCCGGCACCGGCGAGCTCACGCTCCGCTCCAGCCTCGGCGACCCACCGCCCTGGACCCCCGGCAACAGCGCGGGCAGGACCGAGGACAACGCCCAGACCGCCCTGCTCTGGGTCCTCAAGCTCGGCTTCCACGACACCGAGGCGCAGCGCCGCCAACTGGTCGCCCTGCTCGCCGCCAACATCGGCAACGACGCGGCCTACAAGGCGGCCCACCCCGACAGCACCCGCGTCGACTACCCCGAGAACACCCTCTCCGTCGGCTTCCTCGGCGTGAACGTCCTCGCCCCCGTCCTCACCGACGAGGGCCACGCCGACCTCGCCTACCGGCTCCTCCACCAGGACGCCATGCCGTCCTGGCTGTTCTCGGTGAAGAACGGCGCCACCACCGTCTGGGAGCGCTGGAACTCCTACTCCGAGGCCGACGGCTTCGGCCCGGTCGAGATGAACTCCTTCAACCACTACTCGTACGGCGCGATCATGGAGTGGATGTACGAGTCCATGGCGGGCATCGCCAAGGACCCGGCCCACCCCGGCTTCAAGCACTTCCTGCTCCGGCCGCACCTCGACCCGACCGGGAAGATCACCCAGGTCTCCGGTTCGTACCGGTCGCCGTACGGTGAGATCGTCAGCGCATGGCGGGTGACGGACCGCCGGCTCGCCTACCGGGCCGTGGTACCGGCGAACAGCACCGCCACCCTGCGCATCCCCACGGCCGACCCGGGGACCGTCCGCGAGGGCCGCACCCCGCTCTCCCGGGTGCCCGGCGTGACCTACGAGGGATTCGCGGACGGCGTCGCGTCGTACGGACTGCCGTCCGGGCACTACGAGTTGCTGGCGTCGCTCGGCTGATCGCGGCTGACCAGCAGCACCTCCAGGGTGCGCGGTCCGTGCACCCCCTCGACCCGGTCCAGCTCGATGTCGCTGGTGGCCGAAGGGCCGGAGATCCAGGTCAACGGGCGGGTCGGATCGAGGCGTTCGAGGGCCTGGGGCACGGAGGAGACGACCTGGTCCGGGACCCGGACGACGCAGATGTGGTGGTCCGGGACGAGTGTGATGCGGCGGCGGCCCTGGTCGGGGCCGCCGTCCAGCACGATGGTGCCGGTCTCGGCGATCGCCACCGCGCAGCCCGTGACCACGCTGCCGACCCGGTCGAGCTCCCGCGGAGTGCTCTCCGCCAGGTCGGGGACCTGCAAGGCATCGGTCGCCGCCAGCCACCGCGGCGCGAGACCCGCCGGCACGACCACGGTCCCCGAACCACGCTCGGCGACCAACCGCCCGATCACAGCGGCGAGTTCGGCCTCGGTGCAGCGGTGGACGATCGCCCGGTAGTCGGCGAGGTTCTCGGCGAGCAGTTCCACCGTCTCCTCGACGCTCCGCTCCCCGTGCTCGCGCAGGTACGTCCGCTCGACCGGGCCGTCCTCGCCGTGCACGTCGGCCAGGGCGCGCCGCACCCGGCCGAGGATCCGTTCCCTGCTGCTCACTTGGCGTCACCCTTTCCGCCGCCGGTCCGCTGCCACCAGTCCCGGAAGGGTTCCGCCGGTACGGCGGGCAGGTCCCGGGTCCCGCTCCAGGCCCGGCCGGGACCCGGCAGGGTGCGGGGATGCAGGCGGCGGGTGCGGGAGGCGAGCCGCTGGCCGGTGCGCAGCGCCGCCGGACGGGAGAACGCCCAGCGGGCCGCGCGCATCGCCGCCCGCTCCGCCGCGTGCCCCTTGGCCGGCTTGAGCACCACCTTGTTGCCGTCCCGGACCGCCTCGCCGCCCTCCACCACCCGCTCCCGCAGGTGCACCAGCACCTCGGGGATGTCGATGGCGACCGGGCAGACCTCGTAGCAGGCTCCGCAGAGCGAGGAGGCGTAGGGCAGCGAGGCGTCGATCTCGCTCGCGGTGCCCCGGAGTTGGGGGGTGAGGATGGCGCCGATGGGGCCGGGGTAGACGGAGCCGTAGGCGTGGCCGCCGGCTCGTTCGTACACCGGGCAGACGTTGAGGCAGGCGGAGCAGCGGATGCAGCGCAGGGCCTGGCGGCCCACCTCGTCGGCGAGGGTGTCGGTGCGGCCGTTGTCGAGGAGGACCAGATGGAAGGTGCGGGGGCCGTCGCCGTCGGTGGTGCCGGTCCAGGTGGAGGTGTACGGGTTCATCCGCTCCGCGGTCGAGGAGCGGGGCAGGGTCTGGAGGAAGACCTCCAGGTCCTGCCAGCTCGGCACGGTCTTCTCGATGCCGACGACCGAGATCAGCGTCTCGGGGAGGGTCAGGCACATGCGTCCGTTGCCCTCGGACTCGACGACGACCAGGGTGCCGGTCTCGGCGACCATGAAGTTGGCGCCGGAGATACCGACCTTGGCGCGCAGGAACTTCTCCCTGAGGTGCAGGCGGGCCGCCTCGGCCAGTTCGGCGGGAGTGTCGGTCAGCCCGTCGGGGGCCGGGCGCCCCCACTCGCTCATCTCGTTGCGGAAGATGTCCCGGATCTCACCCCGGTTGCGGTGGATCGCCGGTACCAGGATGTGCGAGGGCCGGTCCTTCCCCAACTGCACGATCAGCTCGGCGAGATCGGTCTCGTAGGCCCGGATGCCCTCGGCCTCCAGGGCTTCGTTCAGCCCGATCTCCTGGGTGGCCATCGACTTGACCTTGACGACCTCCGTCTCGCCGGTCTCCTTGACCAGCCGGGTCACGATCCGGTTGGCCTCGTCGGCGTCGGCCGCCCAGTGGACGGTCCCGCCCGCGGCCGTCACCGTCTCCTCCAACTGGACCAGGTAGCGGTCGAGATGACGCAGGGTGTGGTCCTTGATCCGCTTGCCGGCCTCCCGCAGTGCCGCCCAGTCGGACACCTCGGCGACGGCCCTGGCCCGCTTGGCGCGGATGGTGTGGGTCGCGTGACGCAGATTGCCGCGCAGGGTCGGGTTGTTGACGGCCTCGTGCGCGGCCTTCGGAAAGGCCGGCATGCCGACGAATGTTCCGCTCATGCGGCCGGTTCCTCCTCGGTGGCGGCCAGGATCTCCGCGATGTGGACGGGGCGCATCGCGGTCTCCAGGCGCGTCATGGTCCCGCCGATGTGCATCAGGCAGGAGTTGTCGGCCGCGCACAGCACCTCGGCACCGGTCGACTCGGCGTTGCGGACCTTGTCGGTGCCCATGGCCGCCGAGACGTCCGCGTTCTTCACCGCGAACGTGCCGCCGAACCCGCAGCACTCCTCCGCTCCCGGCAGCTCGACCAGCTCCAGTCCCTCGACGGCCTCCAGGAGTCGGCGTGGGCGGTCGCCGAGGCCCAGGCCCCGCAGCCCGTGGCAGGTCGGGTGGTACGTGACCCGATGCGGGTAGTAGGCACCGACGTCCGTCACCCCGAGCACGTCCACCAGGAACTCGGTCAGCTCGTACGTCTTCGGCACCACCGGTGCCAGCGCCGTCGCCAGGCCGCTGCCGCGTCCCTCCGCCCGCGCCCGCTCGCCCATCCGCGGATACAGCTCCCGCACCATCGCCCCGCACGATCCGGACGGGGTCACGATGGCCTCGTACTCACCGAAGACATCGGAGAAATGCCGGGCCAGGGGTTCCGCGTCATGACGGTAACCGGTGTTGTAGTGGGCCTGTCCGCAGCAGGTCTGCGCCATCGGGAAGTCGACCTCGACGCCCAGCCTGGTCAGCAGTTTCACCACGGCGCGACCGGTGTCCGGATAGAGCGTGTCGTTGACACAGGTCAGGAACAGGGCGACACGCATCGCGGCTCCTAGAGGTCGATCATCGGATGAGTGCAGAGTAGTGGGCCGTTGCGGGCGGCGGGAGACCCGGTCACCGGGCGGCGAGTCGGGACTCGGCCGCCGCCCAGCGCGCGGTGTCGCCACGCGGTGTGTACCGGGTCAGCGGCTGGGTGCGGGTGAGCAGCTGCCGCAGGTCGGCGAGATCGCCGACGAGTCCGTGGGTACGGGCCTGTACCAGCACGTTCCCCAGGGCCGCCGCCTCGGTCGCCCCCGCCACCACCGGCAGCCCGCAGGCGTCGGCGGTGAGCTGGCACAGCAGCGCGTTGCGGGTGCCGCCGCCGACGACGTACACCGTGTCCACCGGGTGGTCGGCGAGCCGTTGCGCCGACATGACCGCCCGCCGGTGGGCCAGCGCCAGCGAGTCGAGGATGCACCGGGTGATCTCGGCCCGCGACCCGGGCACCGGCTGCCCGGAGGCCCGGCAGGCTTCGGCGATCCGCTCCGGCATCCGGCCCGGGGCGAGGAACGCGCTGTCCCCCGCGTCCACCACGGAACGCAGCGCCGGCACGGTGGCCGCCTCCCGCAGCAGCCCGCCCAGCTCCGGGTCGCCCCAGGCCCGTACGCACTCCTGGAGCAGCCACAGTCCCATGATGTTGCGCAGGTAGCGGACCGTGTCGTCGAGGCCGAGTTCGTTGGTGAAGTTGGCGGCCCGGCTCTCCTCGGTCAGGACGGGCGCGTCGAGTTCGAGCCCGGCCAGTGACCAGGTGCCGGTGCAGATGTACGCGAACCGTTTCCCGGTGGCCGGTACGGCGGCGACCGCGGAGGCGGTGTCGTGCGAGCCGACGGTGGTCACCGGCACCGGTCCGGTCAGTCCGGTCTCCTCCAGCACCTCGGGCCGCAGCTGTCCGGCCGGGTCGCCGGGCCGGCGCAGCGGCGCGAAGAGTCCCAGGTCGATCCCGAGCCGGTCGGCGACCTCGGTGGACCAGGTGCGGGTGCGGGGGTCGATGAGCTGGGTGGTGGAGGCGTTGGTCAGCTCGGTGCCCTGCTCCCCGGTCAGCCAGTAGGACAGCAGGTCGGGGACGAGCAGCAGCCGTTCGGCGTGCCCGAACTGGGCACTCGCACGCGCCGCCACCAGTTGGTAGAGGGTGTTGAAGGGCGCGTACTGGAGGCCGGTGAGGCCGTACAGCTCCGCCGCCGGCAGCGTCGCCCACACCTTCTCGGCGATGCCGTCGGTGCGGGTGTCGCGGTAGTGGACGGGGTTGCCGAGCAGTGTGCCGTCGGCGTCCAGGAGGCCGTGGTCCACGGCCCAGCTGTCGATGCCGACGGAGTCGACCTGCCCGGCCGTCCGCAGCCCGTCCAGCACCCCGGCGTAGAGGGCGAGGATGTCCCACCGCAGTCCTTCGGGCAGCCGCACGGGACGGTTGGCGAACCGGTGGGCCTCGGTGAGCTCCAGCGAGTCGGGGCCGACGCGGCCGACCATGACGCGTCCGCTGGAGGCGCCCAGGTCGACCGCGGCGTAGGACCTCATCGCGCTCGTCGTGCTCATCGCAGGAACGCGGCCGCGACACCCGCGTCGACGGGGATGTGCAGTCCGGTGGTGTGGGTGAGTTCGCCGCCGGTCAGCGCGAACACGGCGTTCGCCACGTGCTCGGGCAGGACCTCGCGCTTGAGGATGGTCCGCTGCGCGTAGAACTCGCCCAGCTTCGACTCCTCGATGCCGTAGGTCGCGGCTCGCTGGGCGCCCCAGCCGCCGGCGAAGATCCCGGACCCGCGTACCACGCCGTCCGGGTTGACGCCGTTGACGCGGATGCCGTGCTCGCCCAGCTCGGCGGCCAGCAGCCGCACCTGGTGGGCCTGGTCGGCCTTGGTCGCGGAGTAGGCGATGTTGTTGGGCCCGGCGAACACGGCGTTCTTGGAGGCGATGTAGACGATGTCCCCGCCCAGCTTCTGCGCGGTCATGACCCGGGCCGCCTCCCGCGACACCAGGAACGACCCGCGGGCCATGATGTCGTGCTGGAGGTCCCAGTCACGAGCGGTGGTCTCCAGGAGCGGCTTGGAGATCGAGATCCCGGCGTTGTTGACGACGAGATCCACCCCGCCGAAGGCGAGTACCGCGGCCTTGAACGCCTCCGCGATCTGCTCCTCGGACGTCACGTCCACGGTCACGGCGACGGCCTTGTCCGGGCCGCCGAGCTCCTCGGCGACCGCGGCCGCGTTCTCGGCGTTCAGGTCGGCGACGACGACACAGGCGCCCTCGGCCACCAGGCGCTCGGCGATGGCCTTGCCGATCCCGCTGCCGGCGCCGGTGACCAGTGCCACCCGGGTGGCCAGCGCCTTGGGCTTGGGCAGCCGCTGGAGCTTGGCCTCCTCAAGGGCCCAGTACTCGATGCGGAACTTCTCCGACTCCTCGATCGGCGCGTACGTGGACACCGCTTCGGCCCCGCGCATCACGTTGATCGCGTTGACGTAGAACTCGCCGGCCACCCGGGCGGTCTGCTTGTCCTTGCCGAAGCTGAACATGCCGACACCGGGCACCAGCACGATCGCCGGGTCGGCACCGCGCATCGCGGGCGAGTCCGGCAGGGCGTGCCGCCGGTAGTAGGCCGCGTACTCCTCGCGGTAGGCGGCATGCAGTTCCTTCAGCCGCGCCACCGCCTCGTCGAGCGGGACGGCCGGCGGAAGGTCGAGCACCAGCGGCCGTACTTTCGTGCGCAGGAAGTGGTCGGGGCAGGACGTGCCCAGTGCGGCCAGGCGCGGGTGCTCGGCGCGGGCCACGAAGTCGAGGACCGCCTCGGAGTCGTTGAAGTGGCCGACCTGCGGACGGTCCTGCGAGGCGATCGCGCGGATGTACGGCGCGAGGGCCGCGGCCCGCTCCCGCCGCTCGGCCCCGGACAACGCCTCGTACCCCTGGACGACGGGTCCGAAGGGCTCCGGCCGGCCGCGCTCGGCGAGGAAGGCCTCGGCGGTGCGGATGACGTACAGCGAGTTGGCCTCGCACTCCTCAGCGCTCTCGCCCCAGGCGGTGATGCCGTGGCCGCCGAGGACGCAGCCGACCGCCTGCGGGTTGGCAGCCTTGATCGCCGCGATGTCCAGGCCCAGCTGGAAACCGGGCCGCCGCCACGGCACCCACACCACACGGTCCCCGAAACACTCCGCGGTCAGCTTCTCCCCGTCGGCCGCGCACGCCAGCGCGATCCCGGAGTCGGGATGCAGGTGATCGACGTGCGCCGCGTCCACCAGCCCGTGCATGGCGGTGTCGATCGACGGGGCGCCGCCGCCCTTGCCGTGCAGGCAGTAGTCGAACGCGGCGACCATCTCGTCCTCGCGCTCGACACCCGGATAGACCCCGGTGAGCGCCCGCAGCCGGTCCAGCCGCAGCACGGCCAGCCCGCCCTCGGTCAGGGTGCCCAGGTCACCACCGGACCCCTTCACCCACATCAGCTCGACGTCCCCGCCGGTCACGGGATCGCAGGCAGTGCCCTTGGCCGACGTGTTCCCGCCGGCGTAGTTGGTGTTACGGGGATCAGCACCGAGCCGATGAGACCGGGCGAGCAGAGCCGCGGCTTCGGGATGCGTAGTCATGAAGGTTCCTATGGTTCTAGAAGGAGGGGGTACACCGGTGCGTCCCGTCAGGGGCGCGGGGCTGCGTGTGACATGCGGCTACCGCCGCGCGGGCGCGACCGGCCACGACCAGCCCGCCCCCCGCGACGAGACAACTCAAGGCAGACGCTCACGCACCCCACCCGGCCTGCTCCCCGCCCACCCGCTCCGCGACGATCTTCTCGGCCCAGCCGGACCGCCGGTACGCGGCGATCGGGTCCGGGTCCAACCCCATCTCCGCCCGCACCTCACCGAGCAACGGCCGCACATCCGTGTTGTACGCGTCCATCAGCACGGCGTTCGCCTCGAGCACATCCCCGGACCGCTGGGCGGCGGTCAGCGCGTCACGGTCGACGAGGAGCGCCTTCGCCGTCGCCTCCTGGACGTTCATCACCGACCGGATGATCGCCGGGATCTTCGCCTCGATGTTGTGGCACTGGTCCAGCATGAACGCGACCTCGGCGGTGAAGCCGCCGCCCCGGATCACCTCGGACATGATCCGGAACAGCTGGAACGGATCGGCGGCCCCGACCATGAGGTCGTCGTCGGCGTAGAACCGCGAGTTGAAGTCGAACGCGCCGAGCTTCCCCTCCCGCAGCAGCGTGGCGACGATGAACTCGATGTTCGTACCCGGCGCGTGGTGCCCGGTGTCGACCACGACCTGCGCCTTCGGACCCAGCTTCAGACAGTGGGCGTACGCCGTCCCCCAGTCCGGCACGTCGGTCGTGTAGAAGGCGGGCTCGAAGAGCTTGTACTCCAGCAGCATCCGCTGGTCGTCGCCGAGCCGGTCGTACACCTCGGCCAGCCCCTCCGCCAGCCGGTCCTGCCGCGACCGGATGTCGTCCTGCCCGGGGTAGTTCGTGCCGTCCGCGAACCAGAGCTTCAGGTCGCGCGACCCCGTCGCGTCCATGATGTCGACGCATTCCAGCAGGTGGTCCACGGCCTTGCGGCGCACCGCCGCGTCCGGGTGGCAGATGCTGCCGAGCTTGTAGTCGTCGTCCTGGAAGGTGTTGGAGTTGATCGCGCCCAGCTTCACCCCCCGCTCCTCGGCGTGCTTGGCCAGGTCCGCGTATCCGTCGGGGCCGTCCATCTTGTCCCACGGGATGTGCAGCGCCACCGTCGGCGCCACCCCCGTCACCGCGTGGACCTGCGCCGCGTCGTCCAGCTTCTCCTGCGGCGAGCGCGGCACGCCCTGCTGGGCGAACACCTTGAAACGGGTCCCCGAGTTCCCGTACGCCCACGACGGCGTCTCGACGGCCTGGGTCTTCAGCGCGGCCTTCACCGCGGCGGAGTCGGTCACTTCGGAGCTCCTGGGGTACGAATGATGAAACGATTCAGAACGGCAAAGTATGAGGCTTGCGCAGGAGTGTCAAGCGCTCCGGCTCGCCCGGTTTTCCGTGACTCCGCCGTGACCTTCGGCTATCGAAACTTTTTCGACACGGACCCATTGACGTGACATGCCTGTGGTGCCTACGGTCCCGGCAATCCAGTTGAAACCTTTCACGGCGCCGTGGGGTCGGTCGGAACCTTCCCGCCCGGTGTCGTCGAGGAGCCTCCATGACCCACCCGTCCGACACGGGACCGGCCCCGGTGCTGGCGCTGAAGGACGTCTCCAAGTCCTTCGGTGCCGTCCGCGCTCTGCGGGACGTCTCCCTGGAGCTGTTCCCCGGCGAGGTGCACGCGCTCGCCGGGGAGAACGGCGCGGGCAAGTCGACGCTGATCAAGACCCTTGCCGGAGTGCACCGGCCGGACGCCGGCCAGGTGCTGCTCGACGGTGAGCCCGTCGTCTTCCACGGCCCCGGCGACGCCCGTGACGCCGGTATCGCCGTGATCTACCAGGAGCCCACGCTCTTTCCCGACCTGTCGATCGCCGAGAACATCTTCATGGGCCGCCAGCCGCGGCGCGCCCTGGGCCGGATCGACCACAAGGCCACCCGGGCGGCGACCGCCGCCCTGATGAAGCGGCTCGGGGTGGCTCTGGACCCTGACCGTCCCGCCCGTGGCCTGTCCATCGCGGACCAGCAGATCGTGGAGATCGCCAAGGCGCTCTCCTTCGACGCCCGGGTCCTGATCATGGACGAGCCGACCGCGGCCCTGACCGGCAGCGAGGTCGCCCGTCTCTTCAACGTCGTGCGCGCGCTGCGCGAGCAGGGCGCGGCCGTGCTGTTCATCTCGCACCGGCTGGAGGAGATCTTCCAGATCTGCCGGCGGGTCACCACGCTCCGCGACGGGGCCTGGATCGCCAGTGAACTCCTGGACGGCATGAGCGAGGACGACCTGGTGCGCCGGATGGTCGGCCGGGACCTGGACGAGCTCTATCCGAAGCAGGACGTGAGCGTCGGCGAGGTCGCCCTGTCGGTGCGCAGGCTGACCCGTGAGGGGGTGTTCACCGACGTCTCCTTCGAGGTCCGCGCCGGTGAGATCGTCGGCCTGGCCGGACTGGTCGGTGCCGGTCGCACCGAGGTCGCCCGCGCGGTGTTCGGCGTCGACCGGTGGGACGCCGGCGAGGTCGAGGTCCGGGGACGCAAGCTGACCAACGGCGCGCCCTCCACCGCGATGTCCGCCGGTCTCGCGTTGGTCCCCGAGGACCGGCGGGCGCAGGGCCTGGTGATGGACATGTCCATCGAGCGGAACATCGGCCTGACCGGACTGCGGACGAGTGTGAAGGCGGGTCTGGTCGACCGGGGTGCCGAACGCAGCCGGTCCCTGGACTGGGCGGTCAGGCTCCAGGTGAAGTACGCCCGGATCGCCGACACCGTCTCGACCCTGTCCGGCGGCAACCAGCAGAAGGTCGTCCTGGCCAAGTGGCTGGCGACCGGGCCGAAGGTGCTGATCGTGGACGAGCCGACCCGGGGCATCGACGTCGGCACCAAGGCCGAGGTGCACCGCCTGCTGTCCCAGCTCGCCGCCGACGGCGTCGCCGTCCTGATGATCTCCTCCGACCTGCCCGAGATCCTCGGCATGGCCGACCGCGTGCTCGTGATGCACGAGGGCCGCCTGACCGCCGAGATCCCGCGCTCCGACGCCACCGAGGAAACCGTGATGGCCGCAGCCACCGGGAGGACCGCAGCATGACGGCCACCGCTCCCAGCCCCGTCTCCACCGACGAGCCCCCCGCCACGAGCGGCACCCGGCTCGTGGACCGCGTCTTCAAGATGCGGGAACTCGCCATCCTGGCCGTGTTCCTGGTGATGATCGCCGTCACCCAGGCCGGCAACAGCGAGTTCCTCTCCGAGCAGGGCATCAAGGACCTGCTGCTCAACGCGACCATCCTGGTCCTGGTCGCCACCGGCCAGTCCCTCGTGGTGATCACCCGCAACGTCGACCTGTCCGTCGGCTCCACCCTCGGCATCACCGCCTTCGCCGCAGGCGACTACCTGCACAGCGGCGGCAACCCACTCGTCGCCGTCCTCCTCGCGGTCCTCCTGGGGATCGGCTGCGGGCTCCTGAACGGGGTGCTCGTCAGTTTCGGGCAGGTGCCCGCCCTCGTCGTCACCCTCGGCACCCTCTACATCATCCGAGGCCTCGACTCCATCTGGGTCGGCTCCCGGCAGATCACCGCCGCCGACCTGCCCGGCGCCTTCAACGACTTCGGCTCCGGCGGCCTGTCCGCGATCCCCTGGCTGGCCCTGATCGCACTCGCGGTCCTGGTCGCCACCGCCTACTACCTCAAACACTTCGGCAGCGGCCGGGAACTGTACGCCCTCGGCTCCAACCCCGAAGCCGCCCGCCTCGCCGGCATCCCCGTCCGCAAGCGGATCATCACCGCCTACACCGTCTGCGGCGCCCTCGCCGGCCTCGCCGGAGCCATGTACCTGGCCCGGTTCGGCAACGTCGACTCCAGCACCGGCAACGGCTACGAACTCACCGTCGTCAGCGCCGTCGTCGTCGGCGGCGTCGTCTTCACCGGAGGCTCCGGAAGCGTCTACGGCGCCGCCCTCGGCGCCCTCCTGCTCACCTCCATCAACAGCGTCCTGCCCGCCCTCGGCGTCAGCAGCGTCTGGGTCCTCGCCATCAACGGCATCCTGCTCCTGCTCGCCATCGCCGTCGACCGGATCGTCGCACTACGGGTGGCATCCGCCCTCAAGAAGAGGAACGCCCGCCATGCCTGAGTCCTTGACGCGCGCCGTCCGCTGGGACACCGTCGTCGGCGCCCTCCTCATCCTCCTGCTGCTGTTCTCGTTCTCCACCGTCGACGGCTTCGGCAACGCGCTGAACCTGTCGTTCCTGATCGGCAACACCCTGCCGATCGCGCTGATCGCCCTGCCGATGACCCTGCTGGTGGTCGCGGGTGAGATCGACCTGTCGGTCGCCTCGACCGCCGGCCTGTCCGGCGCGGTCATGGGCAAGCTCTGGAACGAGGGCATGGCCATCGAGACGATCATCCCGGTCTGTCTGGTCCTCGGCGTGGCCTGCGGGCTGGTCAACGGGCTGCTGGTGACCCGGCTCGGGCTGCCGTCGCTGGCCGTCACCATCGGCACGCTCGCGGCCTACCGGGGCATCGCCCAGATCGTCCTCGGCTCCGACGCGGTCACCGACTTCCCCACCCAGTACCTCGACTTCGCCGCCGGCCGGCTCGGCGGCACGTTCCTGCCACAGGCCTTCCTGCCCTTCCTGATCCTCCTCGTCATCGCCGTGGTCGTCCTGCACGCCACCCCGTTCGGCCGGTCCCTGTTCGCCATCGGCGCCAGCGAGGAAGCTGCCCGCTTCACCGGGATCCGCGTCAAACGCAACAAGCTGATCCTCTTCGTCGCGACCGGGTTCATGGCCTCGCTCACCGGGATCTTCTGGGCCCTGCACTACGCCAGTGCGCGGTACGACAACGCCACCGGCCTCGAACTGAGTGTCGTGGCCGCGGTGTTGCTGGGCGGCATCGACTTCGACGGGGGCAAGGGCACCCTCGGCGGGGCGATCGCCGGGGTGTTCCTGCTCGGCGCGCTCCAGAACGTGATGAGCCTGGTCAACGTCTCCGCGCAGTCGCAGATCGTCGTGACCGGTGTGCTGCTCGTCGTCTCGGTGCTGGGGCCTCGCGTCGCCCGGCAGGTTTCGCTGGCTCGGCAGAGGGCCGCGAAGGCCGTCTGAACACTGCGGGCCGTGTGTGGCTCGTCGCGCAGTTCCTCCCCCAGCCTTCGGCCGGGGTACCCCCGGCGCCCCCTGCGGGGCGCTCTCCTGAACCCTTCTTTCAGGCGTCTCCTGAACCCTTCTTGCAAAGGAACCGTCATGCGTAAGTCGTCCATCCGGCGTGCCGCTGTGGCGCTCGCCGCCGTGTCCTCCCTCGCTCTCGCCGCCACCGCCTGCGGCGGCACCACCAAGAACAACTCCGGCAGTGACGACCAGGCCGCCACCTCCACCGCCAAGGCCGATCCGAACGCGGCGCTGAAGAAGGGGCTCACCGTCGGGTTCCTGCCCAAGCAGGTCAACAACCCCTACTTCACCTCCGCCGACAACGGCGGCAAGAAGGCGCTCACCGAACTCGGCAGCACGTACAAGGAGGTCGGCCCCTCCAGCGCGACCGACACCTCCGGGCAGGTCAGCTACGTCAACACGCTGACCCAGCAGCAGGTCGACGCCATGGCGGTGTCGGCGCAGGACCCCGGCGCCCTGTGCACGGCGCTCAAGCAGGCCATGAGCAACGGCATCAAGGTCGTCACCTACGACTCGGACACCAACGCCGGCTGCCGCAACGCGTTCGTCTCGCAGGCGTCCGCCGAGGACCTGGGCCGTACCGAGGTGCAGCTGCTCGCCGAACAGATCGGGTACAAGGGCGAGATCGCCGTCCTGTCCGCCGCCCAGACCGCCACGAACCAGAACACCTGGATCGGGTTCATGAAGGACGAGCTGAAGGACCCCAAGTACAAGAACATCAAGCTGGTCAAGATCGCCTACGGCAACGACGACGCCCAGGCGTCCTTCCAGCAGACCCAGGGCCTGCTCCAGCAGTACCCGAACCTCAAGGGGATCATCTCCCCGACCACCGTCGGCATCAAGGCCGCCGCCCAGTACCTGTCCGGCTCCAAGTACAAGGGCAAGGTCAAGCTCACCGGCCTCGGCACGCCCAACGACATGCGCCAGTACGTCAAGAACGGCACCGTCGACGCCTTCGAGCTGTGGGACCCGGCCAAGCTCGGCGACCTCGCCGCCCGTACCGCCGTCGCCCTCGCCTCCGGACAGATCACCGGCAAGGAAGGCGAGACCTTCAAGGCCGGCGACACCACCTACACCATCGGCAAGGACGGCGTGATCAACCTCGGCAAGCCCACCGTCTTCGACGCGAAGAACATCGACCAGTTCAACTTCTAGGATCCCCGGGCGGTACTTCATGCAGCGCGTCTGTTTCCTCCTCAAGGTGCGGCAGGACCGCATCGCCGAGTACCGCGAACGCCACGCCGCCGTGTGGCCCGAGATGCACGCCGCGCTCTCGGCCACCGGCTGGCACAACTACACACTTTTCCTGCGCGACGACGGCCTGCTCGTCGGCTACCTGGAGACCGAGGACTTCACCGCCGCCCTCGCCGGCATGGAGGCCACCGAGGTCAACGCCCGCTGGCAGACCGAGATGGGCCCTTTCTTCGAGTCCCTCGACGGCGCCCGCCCCGACGAGGCCATGAGACCGCTCACCGAAGTGTTCCACCTCGCCTGACGCACCTCCGTCCCCTCAGGAGCCGCTCGTGAAACGACGTACCGTGCTCGGTGCCGCCCTCGTGGGCGCCATGGCCACCCCCGCCCTCGCCGCCGGCACCGCCCGCGCGGCCGACCCCGGACCGTCGGTGAACAAGAAGCAGAGCACCCGACTCGACGCCACGGCGATCTTCTTCGTCTCCTACGACGGGCTGGTCAACAACAACTCCTTCCAGAAGAACGGCCTGTTCACCTACAAGGGCTACCAGTACGCGGCCTGGTACACCTTCACCGGCTCCGCGGTGATCGGCCGCCGGGTGCTCGGGGGTTCCTCCTGGTCGACCGTCACCCTCTCCCACCAGCTCAAGTCCAGGGACTCCCACAACGTCATCTCCATGGGCGTGTCGAAGGTCGACGGCCGCCTCCACATCAACATGGACTCCCACAGCGACGGCTTCTTCTACGTGAAGTCGGTCGCCGGGCTGCTGGACGACCCCGGCTCCACCTCATGGACCTCGGCCGTCTTCGGCGCCGTCCAGACGTCCCTCGACGGGCTGGCGCTCACCACGCAGTTCACCTACCCGCAGTTCATCGCCACGCCCGAGGGCAGGCTCCAGCTCAGCTACCGGGTCGGGATCTCCGGGAACGGCCGCAACGCCCTCGCGGAGTACGACGGTTCGAGCTGGACCGCGCTGGGGGAGTGGACCAGCTCCACTGGCACGTACACCAGCACGCACGGCTCCAGCACCGCCCGCAACATGTACCTGCACGGCATCGACTACGACGCCGGCGGACGACTGCACGCGTTCTTCACCTGGCGTGAGCAGTCGGCGTCCGTGATGTGCGACAGCGGCGGCATCACCAACCACGACACCGGCTACGTCTACTCCACCGACCGCGGCCGCACCTGGCGCAACGACGCGGGCGCCCTGGTCGCCACCACCGGCACCTCGGACACCGTCGCCGTCACCGACTCCGGTCTGGTCGTCGACTCCCTCAACCCCGACCACTCCCTGATGAACCAGGAGAGCCAGTGGACCGACTCGGCCGGCCTCCCGCACGCGATCATCAGCTACGTCCCCGGCCGTTTCGGGCAGTGCACGACGGACTACGTCAGCGACCGCACCGCGGGCGGCCGCGCCTTCCACGTCCGCAAGAACTCCGCCGGCACCTGGCAGAAGACCGAGATCCCCGTCGCACTCGACTCCAGCCAGCGCACCAAACTGGTCCTGGACAAGTACGACAACGCCTACGCGGTGTTCCCGTACGGCCGGATCGCCGGTGCGTCCAGATCCTCCGGGTACACCGACTGGGCACTGCTGTACGACGGCAGCGACCTCAACGCCTTCGGCGAGGTCGTGATCGACGAACTGCGGATCAAGGCGGACGGCGTGCTGTCCTTCATGTACCAGGAGACGTCGAGCGGTACGACACCCTCGGCGCTCCACGTCGTCGATTTCGCCCTGCCCGCCTGACCCGGCTCCGTGCGCGAGTCATGTCGTAATGTGAAGCCCTTCCCGTGGTGGTCGTCCCGCCAGGTGTGAAGGGTTCTCCGCCGCCCGTATATCCCTGGAGGTCTCCGCCCGATGGCCCAGTCGGTGGGTATCAAGGACGTCGCCCGCGCCGCCGGAGTGTCGGTGGGCACGGTCTCCAACGTCATCAACCGCCCGGACACGGTCGCCAGTGAGACCCGGGCGCGGGTGCAGTCGGCGATCGACCGGCTCGGCTACGTCCGCAGCGAGTCCGCGCGTCAGCTGCGCGCGGGCCGCAGCCGGATCATGGGGCTGCTCGTCCTCGACATGGGCAACCCCTTCTTCGTGGACGTGGCACGCGGCGCCGAGCGGGCGGCACGCGACGCCGGACTCGGCGTGATGGTCTGCAACAGCGCGCAGAACGCCGGTGAGGAGGCCGAGTACCTCGCGCTCTTCGCCGAACAGCGGGTCCGCGGCGTCCTGCTCACCCCGGCGGATGCCACCGGCCGCAACATCGAGACGTTCCGCCGGCACGGCATCCCCTTCGTACTGGTCGACCGGGTCGCGGAGGGCACCACCGAGTGCTCGGTCAGCGTCGACGACGTGGCGGGCGGCGCGCTGGCCGTCCGCCACCTCGTCGACGCCGGTCACCGCTCCATCGCGTACGTCAGCGGCCCCCCCGGGCTCAACCAGGTGCGCGACCGCCGGACCGGCGCGCTGAACGCCCTCGCCGAGGCCGGACTCAGCCCCGACGCGCTGCGCGAGCTGCCCACCGAACGGCTCGACGTGGCCGCCGGACGGGACGCGGGCGCCCGCCTGCTCGGCCTCGCCGACCGGCCCACCGCCGTCTTCTGCGCCAACGACCTGCTCGCCCTCGGCGTCCTCCAGGCCATGTACGCGGCCGGTGTCGTCGTCCCGGACGATCTGGCCATCGTCGGCTACGACGACATCGAGTTCGCCGCCGCGGCCGCCGTCCCCCTCACCTCCGTACGCCAGCCCGCCGTCACCATGGGCGCCATGGCCGCCGACCTCCTCCTGGAGGAGACCGAGGAACACGACGGACAGCGACCCCACGAGCACCGCCGGGTGGTGCTCCAGCCGGAACTCGTGGTCCGCCGCTCCAGCCTCGCCGCCCGCTGATCGGAGATTCAGTAACGATTGCATGATCCCGGGGGCGGGCCACCCCCGGACGTGTGCTGAACTGGGACGCGTCCGTCCGTCCGTCCCGGGAGAACCGTTGAGCCTCAGCTACCGCCAGCCCGGCGTCGTCCTCACCGACCGCCACTTCACCGTCCCGCTGGACCACGCCGACCCCGGTGGCGAGACCATCGAGCTCTACGCGCGGGAGGCGGTCGCGAGCGACAAGGCGGACAAGGAGCTGCCCTGGCTGCTGTACCTCCAGGGCGGACCCGGTTTCGGGGCGAATCGTTTCGTCGGGCGGCAGGCCTGGCTCGACCGGGCCCTTCAGGAGTACCGCGTCCTCCTCCTCGACCAGCGCGGCACCGGCCGCTCCACCCCGGTCAACCGGCAGACCCTCCCGCTGCGCGGCGGCCCGGCCGCGCAGGCCGACCACCTGGCCCGTTTCCGTGCCGACTCGATCGTCCGGGACTGCGAGGCGATCCGCCCGCAGCTCACCGGCGGCGCCCCCTGGACCACCCTCGGCCAGAGCTTCGGCGGCTTCTGCACCCTGACCTACCTGTCGTTCTTCCCCGAGGGGCTGGAGACCTCCGTGATCACCGGCGGTCTGCCCTCCCTCGACGCGCACGCCGACGACGTCTACCGGGCCGCCTACCCGCGCATCGAGCGCAAGGTCGCCGCGCACTACGACCGCTATCCGATGGACGTCGAGCGGGTCCGCCGGATCGCCGAGCACCTTCTGGACCGCGAGACCGTGCTGCCCAACGGCTACCGGCTCACCGTCGAGGCCTTCCAGTCCCTCGGCCTGATGCTGGGCATGAGCGACGGCAGCCACCGCCTGCACTTCCTCCTGGAGGACGCGTTCGTCCGCACGCCGGCCGGTGCCGAGCTCTCCGACTCCTTCCAGGAACAGGTCCAGGGCCTCCTGTCGTACGCGGCCAACCCGCTGTACGCGCTGGTCCACGAGCCCGTCTACGGTCAGGACGCCCGCCCCACCGCCTGGGCGGCCGAGCGGGTGCGCGCCGAGTTCCCGCAGTTCGACGCGGCCAAGTCGCTCGCGGGCGACACCCCGGTGCTGTTCACCGGGGAGACCGTGCACCCGTGGGTGTTCGAGACCGACCCGTCGCTGCGGCCGCTGAAGGAGGCCGCGGACCTGCTCGCCGCCCGCACCGACTGGCAGCCGCTGTACGACCCGGCGCGCCTCGCCGTCAACGAGGTGCCGGTCGCCGCCGTCGTCTACCACGACGACATGTACGTCGACGCCGGGCACTCCCTGCGGACCGCGCGGGCGGTGCGGGGCCTGCGCACCTGGGTCACCGACGAGTTCGAGCACGACGGACTGCGCGCCGGGGCACCGCGGGTGCTGGACCGGCTGCTGGCCCTGGCACGGGACGAGGCCTGAGACACTCCCGAAGGGGCGCGGGGAACCGCTCGGCCGACACGGGAGACAGGGGAGACACGGGGGACATGACCATGGACACGGAACTGCTGGCCGGCCGCTTCCAGGAACACCGCGACCACCTGCGCGCGGTGGCCTACCGAATGCTCGGCTCGCTCACCGAGGCCGAGGACGCCGTCCAGGAGGCCTGGTTCAAGCTCGGCCGCACCGACCCGGACGAGATCCGGAACCTCGGCGGCTGGCTGACCACGGTGGTCGGCCGGGTCTGCCTCGACATGCTGCGCTCCCGGACCGCGCGCCGGGAGCAGCCGATGGACGAGACGTTCGTGCCGGACCCGGTGATCAGGCCGCTCTCCACCATCGACCCGGAACAGGAGGTGCTCCAGGCCGACTCCGTCGGGCTCGCCCTGCTGATCGTCCTGGAGACGCTGGAACCCGCCGAGCGGCTGACGTTCGTCCTGCACGACATGTTCACGGTGCCCTTCGACGACATCGCCCCGATCCTGGAGCGCAGTCCGGCGGCGACCCGGCAGCTGGCCAGCCGGGCCCGCCGCCGGGTGCAGGGCGCCACCCCGTCGGCCGAGCCCGACCTGGGCCGGCAACGCCGGGTCCTGGACGCCTTCCTGGCCGCCTCCCGGGGCGGGGACTTCGAGGCGCTGGTCGCCCTGCTCCACCCGGACGTGGTGCTGCGCGTCGACTCGGGCGCCCTGGTGCGCGGCGCCGCCGCCTCCAAGCTGGTGCGCGGGGCCCGGCCCGTCGCCGAACAGGCCTTCACCTTCCGGCAGTTCGCCGGCACGGCCCGGCTCGCCCTGGTCAACGGCACGGTGGGCATGGTCAACACGCCTGCGGGCGGCCCGCGTTCGGTGATGGCGGTGACCGTCGTCGACGGCCGCATCACCGAGATGTACATCCTCGCCGACCCCGAGCGGCTGGCCCGCCTGGAGTTCGCTGCCGAGGACGACTGACGGACGGCTGACGCACGGGACGGGCTGACGCCCGGACGGCGCGGCCCGGCCCGGTCAGTAGCGGGCCGCGCTCTCCAGCAGCGGCGGGTACACCGCGCTCGGCACCCCGTCGACGGTCGCACCCGCGTACTTGAGCATGGCGCCGACCCTGCGGTTGAGGTCGTACGGGAAGTTCAGGGACGGCGCCGACACCTCGTCCAGCCGGGCCGTCTGCTCCGGCGTCAGGCGGACGTCGAGGGCGGCGAGGTTGCCCTCCAGATGGGCCGGTGTGCGCGGGCCGATGAGGGTGGAGGTGACGCCGGGCCGGTTCCGCACCCAGGACAGGGCCACCGCGGCCGGGCTCGTGCCGATCTCCTCGGCGACGGCGGCCACCGCCTCGATGACGGTGAACTGCGCGTCGTCGGGCTGCCCGAGGAGGGCGGCCCGCTTCGCGTCCGCGGGCGCCGCCCGGCCCTTGCGGTACGCGCCGGAGAGGTAGCCGTTCTTCAGCGGGCTCCAGGGCAGCAGCCCCATCCCGGCGTCCTCGGCGAGGGGCACCAGCTCGCCCTCGACGGTGCGTTCCAGCAGCGAGTACTCCATCTGGAGCGCGGTCACCGGCGTCCAGCCGCGCAGCAGGGCCATGGTGTGGGCCTTGGCGGTGAACCAGGCCGGGGTGTCGGAGAAGCCGACGTAACGGATCTTGCCGGCCGTCACCAGGTCGTCGAGGGTGCGCAGGGTCTCCTCGACCGGCGTGGCCCAGTCGTGGTTGTGCAGCCAGTACAGGTCGACGTGGTCGGTGCGCAGCCGGCGCAGCGAGTCCTCCAGCTGGCCGACGATCGCCTTGCGGCCCGCGCCGCCGCCGTTGGGGTCACCGAGGTGCAGGTTGCCGAAGAACTTGGTGGCCAGCACCAGCCGGTCGCGGCGGCCGGGGCGGGCGGCGAGGAAGTCGCCGATGATCGCCTCCGAGTGGCCGTTGGTGTAGAAGTTCGCGGTGTCGACGAAGTTGCCGCCGAGGTCGAGATAGGTCTGGAGGATCTTCTCCGAGTCCTCGACCGAGCAGCCGAACCCGCCGTCCTCGCCGAAGTTCATCGCGCCGAGGCAGAAGGGGCTCACCTTGAGCCCGGACCGGCCGAGACCGACGTACGAGTCGAGTGCCATGAAACGCTCCGTGGAAGATGGATGGGGCATCCGGTTCTCCGAGCAAACCAGCCTGAGCTGCGGGAACGTTAGGGCGATCGGACCGGCGGCTTGCACGATCCTGTCGATGTGGACGGCGGGGGCGTTGCGGCCGGCCCCGCGCGGCGTTTGAATCGAGCGTGTCCCTCGACGAACTGCGCGCCCTGATCGACCGGCACGCCCCGCGTGACGCCGACGCCGTCCCCGCGATCGACGGGCTGCTGCTGACCCGCGCCGAGCGGCCGACCGGCCCCCGCTCGGGCATCGTCGACCCCGTCCTCGCGCTGGTCGCCCAGGGCGCGAAACGACTCACGCTGGGCGGCCGGATCTACGACTACGAGGTGGGCCAGTACCTGGTCGTCTCGGTGGACCTGCCGGTCTCCGGCCACTGCACCCGGGCCACCCCCGACCGGCCCTTCCTCGGTTTCGGCCTGCGCATCAGGCCCGCCCGGCTCGCCGCGCTGCTCCTGGAGTCCGGCACCGGCCCGCGAGCCGGCACCGGCCGCCGCCGCACGGACGACCTGCCCGCCCTCGCGGTCGGCGACGCCTCGGCCGACCTCCTCGACGCCGTGGTCCGCATGGTCCGGCTGCTCGACCGGCCCGCCGACATCCCCGTCCTCGCCCCGATGGTCGAACGCGAGATCCTGTGGCGGCTGATCACCGGCGAACAGGGCGCGCTGGTCCGGCAGATCGGGCTCGCCGACAGCCGCCTCACCCAGATCAGCCGGGCCGTCCGCTTCATCCGCGAGCACTACACCGAACCGCTGCGCGTGGAGGACCTCGCCCGGCTCTCCGGGATGAGCGCCTCCCCGTTCCACCGGCACTTCCGGGCGGTCACCGCGATGACCCCGATCCAGTACCAGAAGCACATCCGCCTCCAGGAGGCCCGGCTGCGCCTGATGAGCAGTACCGACGACATCGCCGACGTCGGCTACGCGGTGGGCTACGACAGCGCCTCCCAGTTCAGCCGCGAGTACCGGCGGCAGTTCGGCCGGCCGCCCGGCGCGGACGCGGCCCGCCTGAGAAACGCGGAGGTGGCAGTCCTCGCAGGTCCGTAGGCTGGACGGATGCCAGAACAGATATCCGGACCGTCGCGGCTGCGCGGAGACTGCTCCCGCTGCTTCGGCCTGTGCTGTGTCGCCCTGCCGTTCACCGCCTCGGCCGACTTCGCGGTCACCAAACCCGCCGGGACGCCCTGCCGGAACCTCGGCGGCGACCACCGTTGCGGGATCCACACCGAGCTGCGCGGGCGCGGGTTCGCCGGCTGCACGGTCTACGACTGCTTCGGCGCGGGCCAGCGGGTCTCCCAGGTGACCTTCGGCGGCCGGGACTGGCGCAGCGGCCCCCCGGAGCACGTCCGCCGGATGGTGGACGTCTTCCCCGTCGTACGGCAGCTGCACGAACTCCTCTGGTATCTGACGGCCGCGCTCGCCCTGCCCGCCGCCCGGCCCGTGCACGCCGAGCTCGAGGCGCTGCTGGACAGGACCGAGGCGCTCGCCCTCGGCACGCCCGAGGAACTCGCCGCCCTGGACGTGGCCGCCCACCGGCAGGACGTGAACGCACTGCTGCTGCGCGCCAGTGAGCTGGCCCGCACGGGCGTCCGGAGCCGGGGCCGGACGAAGGACCGCCGGGGCGCGGATCTGATGGGAGCCCGGCTCAGGGGCGCCGACCTGCGAGGCGCTAGCCTGCGCGGGGCCTATCTGATCGCCGCCGACCTCACCGGCGCCGACCTGCGCGACGCGGATCTGATCGGTGCCGACCTGCGGGACGCCGACCTCACCGACGCGGATCTGACGGGTGCGTTCTTCCTGACCCAGCCGCAGGTCGACGCGGCGCGGGGGAGTGCCGGGACCCGGCTGCCGGAGTCAGTCACCCGTCCCGTGCACTGGACAGCCGCCGTCCGCTGAGCCGGACGTGTCCGGCACCGGCACCGGTGCCGGTGCGGGGCGCCGCCGTTCGAGCCGCAGCCGCAGTTTCTCCGGCATGAGCGTCAGCCGTTCGGTCACCGTCAGGCGGTAGCCGGGGTCGGCCGTCAGCTCGTAGCGGCGCAGCAGCAGGCCGAGGACCAGGGTCGCCTCGTGCAGGGCGAACTGGCGGCCGATGCAGGCGCGGGCGCCCGTTCCGAACGGCTTGAAGGTGTGCGGGGCCCGGCCCCGGGCGGCCTTCGCCTCGAAACGGTCCGGGTCGAAGCGGTCGGCGTCCGGCCCCCACACCTCCGGGTCGCGGTGCAGCATCGGGGTCAGGACCAGCGCCCAGCCGCCCCGGCGTATCGGATGCTCGCCGGCGAGCACGGTGTCCCGGCGGGCCTCGCGGGCGAAGGCGGGGGCGGTCGGCCACAGCCGCAGCGACTCGTCGAGGACCCGGCGCAGATAGCGCAGCTTGGCCACCTGGTCGTAGCCCGGCGCGGGGGTGTCGCCCCAGACCCGGTCCACCTCGGCGGCGGCCCGGGCGGCGATCCCGGGGTGCAGGGCGAGGTAGTGCAGGGCGAAGGAGAGGGCGCCCGAGGTGGTTTCGTGGCCGGCCACCAGGAAGGTGATCACCTGGCGGCGGACGTTCTCGGCGGACAGCCGCTCGCCCGTCTCCGGGTGGGCCGTCTCCAGCATCCGGTCCAGCAGGTCGCCCTCCGCGGGGCCGGTGCGGCGCCGCTCGGCGACCAGTTCGTCGACCGTGCGGTTGAGGAAGCCGATGTCGGCCGCGTTGCGCCGGGAGGCCTGCCGCAGCAGCAGCGGGGCCAGCGGCGAGGGCACGCTGTTGAGGCGCTGGGCGTAGGTGAGGGTGCCGATCATCGCGGTCACGAAGGGGTGCGGCCGGTCCCGTTCGAACGACCCGAAGTCGTGCCCGAACCCGGTGCGCGCGATCGTCTCCAGGGTCAGCTTGGTCATGTCCCCGGGCACGTCCACCCACCGCCCGGCCGCCTGCTCCCGGTCCCAGTGGTCGGTCAGCCGGCCCGCCACCGACACCATCATCGCGTGGTAGCCCTCCATGGCCTCCCGGCTGAACCCGGGGGCGAGGACGTCGTGCGCGAGCTGCCAGTTCGGCTCGTGGTTGTACGCCGTGAACAGGCCGTCCCCGGCGACCGGGCGCAGGTTGGCGACGCCCAGGCCGACGTGCTTGGCGAACCGGGACTCGTCGGCCATGTCGGCGGCGAGCGCGGCGCCCCACACGAACACGAACTCGTTGCCGAACGCCTTGCGCCGGAAGACCGGGCCCAGCTGCCCGGCCAGCCGCATCGAGTCCTGCACGGGGGTGCGCCGGTCGACGCCCAGGACGTCGCCGAGGAGCGGCAGCCGACGCGGCGGGTGCGGGATCCGGTGCAGCTCGGGCCAGCCCTGCTCGGCGCCCCGGAACCCCTTCGGCAGCGGGCCGTCCGCCCCCGACCCAGGCTGCGTGACCGTCTCCGCCATGACGCGATCTCCCTCGATGCTGCGGCAGGTTGAGCTAGTTGTACGTGGGTTCAATAAGCGCTTTCAGTCTCGACCCGTTGTTGAACCGGCGTCAAGTAAAGTGCGGACATGGTCGCGAACCAGGGTGAGCGCAGCCGCCGCAGACTGAGCACCGTGGAGCGCCGTGAGCAACTCCTCTCGGTCGGGGCCAGGCTCTTCTCCGAGAGCCCGTACGACGACGTGTGGATCGAGCAGGTAGCCGAGATCGCGGGGGTCTCCCGGGGGCTGCTGTACCACTATTTTCCGACGAAGCGTGATTTCTTCGCGGCCGTGGTGGAGCGGGAGAGTGAGCGGATGCTGCGGCTGACGGCGGCCGAGCCCGGCGTCCCCGCCCGCGAGCAGCTCACCGCCGGTCTCGACGTCTACCTCGAGTACGTCCACGCGCACGCCCACGGCTTCCGCGCCTTCCATCGCGCCGAGGCCTCCGGGGACCAGGCCGTGCGCCGGGTCTACCGGCAGGCGCAGGCGGCGCAGGAGCGTCAGATCCTCGCCGCCCTGGCCGCGGACCCGGAGTTCGGTCCCGCTCTCGACCGGCGCCCCGACACCCGCCTCGCGGTCCGCGGCTGGCTCGCCTTCACCACGCACGTCTGCCTGGAGTGGCTGCGCACCGAAGAACTGACGCGGGAGCAGGTGCGGGACCTCTGCGCACGGGCCCTGCTGGGCGTCCTCTCCTGACCGTCGTGGCCGGTCTCCCCGCCCCTGTCCGTCGTGTGCGTGTCGCGGCGCGTGGTTGGCGTACCTCTGGATCTTCGGTAAGTTAGGTGAGGCTTACCTAAGGAGGTTTCGGGATGGGTGACGAACAGGCAGCCTGGGCGGCCGGACCCGGTGCGGCGGAGCAGGCCCGGTCCCTGCTCGCCGTCGCGTGGTCGTGCATGGTGACCGCGGACGGCGGACGCGAGGAGTTCGTCGGCGCGCACGCCGTCGCCGACGACGGCCGGGTGCTGCTGCACGTGCCCGAGGACAGCGCCCTGCTCACGGCGGCGATCTGCGCCCCGCGCGGCGAGCCGGCCGCGGTGCTGGAGTTCGCCGACGTCGCGCCCGTCCCGGTGCGGGGCCGGGTCCGGGCCCGGCTCTGGATGGCGGGCTGGTTCGCCCCCACCGACGAGCAGCTCGTCTTCCACCCCACCCGGGTGGTGCTGCGCCGGCCCTCCGGCGCGGTGGTCGTCGACCTCGACGAGTTCGCCGCCGCGCGCCCCGACCCGCTGGCCGGGGCCGAGGCCGGACTGCTGACCCACCTCGCCGACGCCCATCCGGACGCCGTCGAGCGGCTCACCCGCCTCGTCGAGCCGGACAGCCTGCACGCCGCCACCCGGGTCCAGCCCCTGGCCGTCGACCGGCACGGGCTCACCCTGCGCATCGAACGCGCCCGCGCCCACGGCGACGTTCGGCTCACCTTCCACGCGCCCGCCGACGACGTCGCCGAACTCACCGAGCGGATACACGTCCTGCTGGCCCAGGCCGCCGCCGCGTCCTGCCCGCGGACGCTACAGCGGCAGCGCGCAGACGGCGACCGGTGACGCGAACGGCTCGCCGGCGAGCCGGAGTCCACCGCCGGCCGCATCGACGGTGAAGACGCTCACGGTGCCGGACCGCTGGTTGGCGGCGAACAGCAGCCGGCCGTCCGGGGAGAAGGCGATCTGCCGGGGGAAGTCCCCGTGCACCGGCACCGTGTCCAGCAGCCGCAACCGGGCCCCGTCGGCCTCGACGGCGTACCTGGCCAGCGTGTTGTCGCCGCGGTTGGCGAGGTAGGCGTAGGCGCCGTCCGCGGTGACCAGGATCTGGGCCGGGTAGTTGGTGGTGCCCGCCCTGCTGCCGGTGGACTGCGGCTCGCCGACGGTGAGCCTGCCGGTGGCCGGGTCGTACCCGCACACGGTGACCGTGTCGTCCACCTCGTCGGCCAGGTACGCGTACCGCCCGCCCGGGTGGAAGGTCAGGTGGCGGGGGCCCGCCCCCGGTCTCGTGTGCGCCTGCGAGAGTTCGGTGAGCGTGCCCTTCGCGAGGTCGAGGCGGTAGGTGTAGACGGTGTCCGTGCCGAGGTCGACGGCGAGGACGTGACCGCCGTCCGGGCTGGTGACGAACTGGTGGGCGTGCGGGCCCTGCTGGCCGGGCCCGGGCGCCGGACCGGAGTGCGTGGCCAGGGCCGTGCGCTCACCGAGGGCGCCCGTGGCGTCGATCGGGTGCACGGCCACGCTGCCCGAGGTGTAGTTGGCGCTCAGCAGCCAGCGGCCGGTGGGATGCACCGAGAGATGGCAGGGGCCCGCCCCGCCCGTGCCGCGGCTGCCGAGGACCTTCCGGTCCGCGAGCCGTACGGCGGTGACGCTCCCGGCCGCGTGCTCGTTCACGGCGTACAGCGTGCGCCCGTCCGGGTGGACGGCCAGGTACGACGGGTCGGTGACGCCGGTGAGCGTGCCGGTGCCGGTGATCTCGCCGGTCGCCGGATCGTAGTCGGCGAGGCCGATGCCGGTCCCGTCGCCGGCCACCGAGGTGTAGGTGCCGAGGTAGAGCGGGCGGGGACCGGAAGCCGGTTTCGCCGGGGACTTCGCCGCCGTCCGTGGGGCGGTGCGGGGCGCCTCCGCGGGCGGCGCGGCCGGGGCCGGGACCGCCACCACCGCCGCGGCGCCCGCCAGCGCGCCGACGAACCGGCGCCTGCTCCAGCCGCCACCCGTCGCTTCCGTACCACTGCCCATGCCCGCACCTCAGGTCGTCGGTCGCCTCGGTCGTCACGCAACCTTGGCGTGTACCGGCGAGCGAACGCAAGAACGGCAACGAACGTTGCGCATGCTGCAATGGGAGCGGGTGTCGGGGGCGGTCTACCAGTCGCCGTCCTCCACCGGCTTGCCCGGCGGGTCCTTCAGCGGGATCACCTGCTCCGGGGACGGCTGCTGCCAGGGTTCCAGGTCCTCGCCGAGCCAGTCGCCGACCGGCTTCACCGCCTCCAGGGTGTCGGCGGGGGCCAGATCCCGGGCGTCCTCGTCGTAGTAGTCGTACCAGGGCAGCCCGGCGCGGGTGTAGGCAGCCCGGTCCACCGGCGACGGCGGGGGCGCCTCGCCCGTGATGCGGCGCCACTCGGGGGGCGTGACCAGGTGCACGAAGACCCGGCCGGCCGGGGTATCGGACCAGTCCCGCAGCGGCCGGTCGTCCTCGTAGACCTCCTGGTGCATCGTGCCGCCGACGCCGAGACCCATCCTCGGGGAGGGCGCGGCGCCGGGCGCGGGCGCGGCGGGGGCCGCGGACATCATCGGCAGCGCCGCGCCGTAGCCGCCGGCCGGGCCGGGGCCGCCCGTCGCACCGGCCCCGCGGGTCCGCTTCCGGCGCAGCCGCTCCTGCCGCAGCCGCTCCGCGTGCCGCCAGGCGGCGAGCGGCTCGTCCCGGAGCGCGAAGGAGCGGAGCTGCACACCGCCCCACACCTCCTCGCCGGTGACCTGCCCCTCCACCGTGGCACCGAGGCCCAGCGGCACCGCCACGAACTGGCGGACCGTGCCCTTCCCGGAGTTGATGCCGTCCAGCCAGGGCTGCCGGGGCAGCACCAGGTAGTTCTGCGGGTCCCGGGACAGCCGGTCGCTCCACGGCTCCCCGGAGACCGCGCACACCTTGCCGACGCCCACCTGGAGGGCGGCCGGTTCGGCCGTGCCCGCGAAGCTCAGCCACATCGCCTCGCGCAGGTACACCGGCAGCATCACACCGCCCCGCGCCCGCCACTCGGCGGGCGCCGTGGCCGGGTAGTCCGCCACCCGCCGGACCGGGAACTCGCCGAGCCCCGGCGGCAGCGCGTGCGTGCCCGTCTCCGGCAGCCGCAGCGTGCGGACGAACCGCACCGCCGCGCCGCCGGGCAGCCGCAGCGTGTTCCCGTCGATCCGCACCGCCGTGTCGGTCATCGGCGTGCCCCCTTCCCCGTCCCGGACATTCCCGTTTCGTGCCTTCCCGTCCCTCACAGAGAACGCCCCGGACCCCTGCCCCGGTTCCGGCGCAGCTGCTCCGGCACGCCCACCCGCTCCCGCAGCCAGGTCAGCCACGGCGGCCGCTTGGCGCGCTGCTCGCTGGAGACCCGGTCCAGCTCCTCCAGCAGCCGCCGGGTGCGGTGCTCGGTGTCCAGCTCGTCGATCATCCGGTTCACCTCGGTCAGGACGGCACCCAGCAGCTGCCAGTCGCGGTCGTCGGTGCGGATCTCGTCCCGGAGCAGTTCGGCGAGCTTGTCACGGGTGCCCGTCGCGGTGTGCAGCTCGGCGGCCAGCCGGGCCTCGGCCGACTCCGCGTTCTCGCTGATGCTGGTCGTCACCAGCACCGCGAAGCTGACCACGGCGTCGGCGATCTGGGACAGCAGCTGTTCGACGGCCACCCCCGCGTCCGACGCGAACAGCGGTTCGGGTTCACGCGCCTTGGCCAGGTCGGTGAAGGTCCGCGCGAGCACACGCAGCACGACCGTGCAGATCTCCAGGGTGTCCAGGCCGGTGCGCAGCACCACCCGGTGCAGCAGACCCTCCCTGACCCGGGGATTGAGCCGCAGACTGTCCTCGGCCTGCCGCAGCGCCGCGTCCACCTCCACGATCGCGTGGTCGAGCCGACGGGCCTCGTGCAGCCGTTCGGCGGCCCGCTGCCACGGGGTGAGTTCCGCGGCCTCGTCGCCCATGCGCAGCATCAGCTGCCGGAGCCGGCGGGCCAGCCCCTCGATGGACTCACCGGCCTCGTCCACCCACACCGGGGGTGGGAGCAGCAGGTTGCAGGCCATGCCGACGACCGCGCCGATCAGGGTCTCCACGATCCGGGCCCAGGCGGTACTGCTGATCGTGGTGACCCCGAGCACCAGCATGGCGCTGATCGCCACCTCGGGGATGTACTCGTCGACGCGCACCAGGTGCCCCACCCCCAGCGAGGCCACGATCAGCAGCGCGAGGCTCCACCAGGTCAGCCCGACCAGCTGGCTGAAGGCGATGGCGACCAGCACACCGGCCACCACCGCGTTCACCCGGCGGAAGCCGTTGGTCAGCGTGGCGTAGAGGGTGACCTGTACGACCAGCAGCGCGGTCAGCGGGGCGGTGAGGGGCGCCGGTTCCGGACTCAGGCGGAGCGCGACGACGTAGGCGATCGTGGCCGCGGTGGCCGATCGCAGCGTCTGGACGACCACCGGGTCCCGATGCCGCCGCAGCACTCGCGGCAGGCTCTCGGCCCACTTCTGTACGTCTTGCATCCCTTGGCCTGTTCCCACTCGCACGACACGTCGAACGTATTCTCCGCAGATCACTCACGCGCGCTAGTGGCTGGATGACCAGAGCGGATTACGGAGGGTGCCCGGAGACCGGGCCCCCGGGGGCCGACCACCGAAGGACTTGCCGCGCCGGTACCGCTCCCACACCGAAACCCCACCGCCACCCACCCCACACCGAAGATCCGCCTTCCCCGCGGCCGCTCCGACGCCGGAGATCTCGCCTCTGGGCGCCCCCGCCGTGCCGCTCGGCTCGGGCGCCGCCCTGCCGTCCGGCCGAGCCGCTCATGTCGGAGCCGCCGCGCTGGGCCCGGGTCCGGTGGATCCGCGACAGGTGACCGATACACAGACGGTGCGTCCTTGGCCGGCCCCGTGCCGGGGAAGCGTCCTCGGTCGTCGTCTTCGAAATCGGTACGACCCGGCTGGAGGTGATCGGATACGGTCGGCGGACGTCGGGGTTCAGCGGTAGGGGAGGGCGATCTGATGGGGTTCGCGGAGGTCGGGTCGGGGCGGGCCGTGGCGGCGCTGCGCCATGTGGCCGCGCTGTCCTCGGGACCGGTCCTGGACCCCGGTCTGCGGATCACCCTGAACTTCCACCCCGACCGGCTGTCCGCCGGCCGGCCGATCCTCCGGGCGCTGGCCCGCGACGGCGTCTACCACTCGCAGTTCGTCACGGGTACCGGCAACGGCGGGCTCACCGCGCACCCGGGCGGCGACCGCTGGCGCTGGGAGAGCCGGATCTTCGGCGGCCGCTACGACGACGCCGCCCCGGCCGAGCGGCCCGTGTACGGCGCGCTGAACTTCCGCCGGCAGGTCGTCGGCGCCGCTCCGCGGTTCGGCTCCGCACACCTGAGGCTGACCGGGCCGGCCCTGGACCGGGCCACCTTCTGCTACCCC
The DNA here is from genome assembly GCF_022343545.1 of Streptomyces arenae. Lineage (NCBI taxonomy): Bacteria > Bacillati > Actinomycetota > Actinomycetes > Kitasatosporales > Streptomycetaceae > Streptomyces > Streptomyces arenae. Next base: position 109,209 of record NZ_JAKQYH010000073.1, on the reverse strand, counting down.
GACAGCGCGGCCGAGCCGACGGACTTCGGAGTCGCCGCCGGCACGCACCTGCTCGCCCTGGCCGAGGCCGACGAGCAGGACGCGCTGAACGACTACATCGAGGCCCAGGTGCACGGCGGGGTCCGGCTGGACCGGGACGTGGAGGCCCTGGTCCTGGACGCCGCCTACCGGGGCACCGACGTGGAGACGGCGGCCCGCCTGCTGCCGTTCCCGGTCGAATGGCACCCCGGCTACCGGCTCACCGTGCCGGAGCTGCGCCGCCACGGCGACTACCGGGGCCCGGAGTACGCCGAACTCGGCGCCCGGATCGCCGAGAAGGGCGTGGTCGACCCGCGGATCATCGGCGACGCGGCCCGCACCGGCCGGTACGCGATCCAGGACCTGAAGATGGTGTGGCACACCCTGGCCCGCTTCGGCGCTCCGGAGGGCGCCGGCACGGCCTACTCGCCCGCGGCCCGCGGCTCGGCCGAGGCTCGCGGCTCGGTCGAGGCGCGTGATCCGGCGGCGGCCCGCGGCTCGGTCGAGGCTCGCGGCTCGGTCGAGGCTTGTGAACCGGCCGCGGCCCGCGACTCGCCTGCGGCCCGCGGCTCGGCCGCGGCCCACGAACCGGCCGGGGCCGGTGGCCAGACGTCCGGACTCAGTACGCCCAGGGCGTAGGCGCGGGCCACCAGTTCGGTGCGGTTGGCCGCGGCCCAGCGGGCCGACAGCCGACGCAGGTGGTAGGTGACGCCGTCCCGGGTCAGGCCCAGCTCGCGGGCGGCCTGGGCGGTGGTGGCGCCCCGGGCCAGCAGCGCCAGGACCCGGCCCTCGACCGCGCTGACCGGCGCGGGCTCCGACCCGGACGCCGTGCGCTCGCCGGCCACCCGCAGCATCACCAGCAGCGACGGCGTCCCGCCCACGGACTCGCTCACCGGATCAGCCGTCAACTCCCCGTACCGCTCGGCCCCCTCGGGCGCCCGCCACCGTACCGACACCTGGTAGCGCGAGCGGTGCCGCAGCCGCAGCGCCTCGGCGATCCGCTCCACCTGGGCCTCCTCCTGCGGCCGGAACAGGTCCAGCACGTCCCGGCCGCGCAGCCGCCCCGGCGTCGTACCGCACTCGGCGGCCATCGCCGGGTTGGCCAGCACCACCAGCCCGTACACGTCGCACACCGCGACCGGTACCGACACCCGGTCGAACAGGGTCAGGGCGCGGTTGCGCCACACCACGCCGTCGAGCCCGCCCGTCGCCATGTCCACCACCGCTCCTCTCTCCCTCATCCAAGGCGACCAGCCAGGTCAGAGGCAACTTCACCGGCGCCGCGCAAGACCCGGAGGCGATTTCCGACTGCACGTTCGTGTAGTGCGACGGCGTCCTGCCGCGTTCCCCGAGGACCACGCTGGAACGCAGGACTTCCGTACCGCGAAAGGCAGTTGTCGCGCCATGCCCCCCACCGCGCCGCACCCCGACACCGCTGAGCCCCTGACCGGCGTCCCCGTCGTGGACATCACCGCCACCGGACCCGGCCGCACCCCGATCCAGCAGGTCATGGGCCTGATGCGGGAACACGGTCCGGTCCTGGTACGACGGCTGCACGGACGGGACACCCTGTTCGTCGCCGACACCGACCTGGTCGCCGACCTCGCCGACGAGCAGCGGTTCGCCAAGCACGTCGGGCCCGCCCTGGAGAACGTCCGCGCGTTCGCCGCCGACGGACTGTTCACCGCCTACAACGACGAGCCCAACTGGGCCAAGGCGCACGACATCCTGATGCCCGCCTTCGCGCTCGGCTCGATGCGCACCTACCACCCGGTGATGCTGCGGGTCGCCCGCCGGCTGATCGCGTCCTGGGACCGGGCCGCCCGCGACGGCCGGCCGGTGGACGTACCGGACGACATGACCCGGATGACCCTCGACACCATCGGCCTCGCGGGCTTCGGATACGACTTCGGCTCCTTCGGGCGCACCGAACCCCACCCCTTCGTCGAGTCCATGGTCCGCTGCCTGGAGTGGAGCATGACCCGCCTGGCCCGCAGGCCCGGCACCGACCACTCGGCGGCGGACGCCGCCTTCCGGGCCGACGCCGACCACCTCGCCCGGGTCGTGGACGACGTCATCGCCTCCCGCACCGGCACCGACCAGAGCGCGGCGCAGGACCTGCTCGGCCTGATGCTGTCCGCCCGGCACCCCGACGACGGCACCACCCTGGACCGGGCCAACATCCGCAACCAGGTCATCACCTTCCTCATCGCCGGCCACGAGACCACCTCCGGCGCGATGTCCTTCGCCCTGTACTACCTGGCCAAGCACCCCACCGCGCTCCGGCTCGTACAGCGCGAGACGGACGCGCTCTGGGGCGACACGCCCGACCCGGAGCCAAGCTACGACGAGGTCGGCCGCCTCACCTACACCCGGCAGGTGCTCAACGAGGCACTGCGGCTGTGGCCGACCGCGGCCGCGTTCAGCCGGCACGCCCTCGACGACACCCTGCTCGGCGGACGGGTGCCGCTGACGGCCGGACAGTCCGTCACGGTGCTCGCGCCGATGCTGCACCGGCAGCCGGTCTGGGGCGACAACCCCGAGCTCTTCGACCCCTCCCGGTTCACGCCGGAGGCCGAGGCGGCCCGCCCCGTGCACGCCTTCAAGCCCTTCGGTACCGGTGAACGCGCCTGCATCGGAAGGCAGTTCGCCCTGCACGAGGCAACCATGCTGCTGGCCATGCTGGTGCACCGCTACCGGATCCAGGACCACGACCGGTACGCGCTCACGGTCAAGGAGACCCTCACCCTCAAGCCCGAGGGCTTCACCCTGACCCTGGCCCCGCGCACCCCCGCCGACCGCCTCCACCCGCCGCTGCCCGGTGCCCGGCCGGCGGCCGTGCAGGACCCGCGGCGGACGGCCGCCCTCCCGGCCAGGGTCCGCACCGGCACCGGCGCCCTCCTGCTGCACGGCAGCAACTACGGCACCTGCCGGGACCTCGCCGCCCGGCTCGCCGACGAGACGGCCGGCCTCGGCTGCGACACCGAGGTGGCGGCGCTGGACGCGTACGCCGCCGGGCTGCCCACCGACCGGCCGGTGGTCATCACCGCCGCCTCCTACAACGGGCGTCCCACCGACGACGCCACCGCCTTCGCCGCCTGGCTCGACGGCACCCCCGACCTCACCGGCGTGACCTACGCGGTGCTCGGCGTCGGCGACCGCAACTGGGCCGCCACCTACCAGCACTTCCCGACCCGGATCGACACCCGACTGGCCGAACTCGGCGCCACCCGCCTCACCGGCCGCGTCGCCGCCGACGCCTCCGGCGACCTGACCGGCACGGTCCGCGACTTCACCGCCGGGCTGCGCACCGCCCTGCTGGAGCGGTACGGCGACCCCGACGCCGCTCCGTCGGCGGCCCCGGAGCCCACCAGCGCGTACCAGGTCCGAGCGCTGACCGGCGGTCCCCTCGACGCCCTCGCCGAACGCCACGGACTCGTCCCGATGACGGTCACCGAGGCGTACGACCTCACCGCCGCCGGGCACCCCCGCACCAAGCGTTTCCTGCGCGTGGCCCTGCCGGCCGGCGTCACCTACCGCACCGCCGACCACCTGACCGTGCTCCCCGCCAACGACCCGGCGCTCGTCACGCGCGCGGCCACCGCTCTCGGCGTCGATCCGGAGACCGTCCTCGACATCCGGGCCACCCGCCCCCGGCGCGACGGCCTGGCGGTCGACCGGCCGCTGACGGTGCACGAACTGCTCACCCGGCACGTCGAGTTGCAGGAGCGCCCGAACGCCGGACAGCTGTCCCTGCTCTCCGAGGCCAACCCCTGCCCGCCGGAGCGGGCCGCCCTGGCCGCCCTGGCCTCAGGGGCTTCAGAGGGCGGCGACCCGCGCACCCTGGTCGAGATCGTCGAGGACCACCCGGCGCTGCGCGGCGCCCTCGACTGGCCCCGCCTCCTGGACGTTCTGACCCCGCTGAAGCCGCGCCACTACTCGATCTCCTCGTCCCCGGCCGCCGACCCCGGCCACGCCGACCTGATGGTCTCCCTCCTGGACGCCCCCGCCAGGTCCGGCGCGGGCCGCTACCGGGGCACCGGCTCCGGCCACCTGACGTCGCTCCGCCCCGGCGACACCCTGCTCGCCCGCGTCCAGCCCTGCCGGGAGGCCTTCCGGGTCGACCACACCGTCCCAGTGATCATGATCGCCGCGGGCACCGGTCTGGCCCCCTTCCGCGGCGCCGTCGCCGACCGCACGGCGGCCCTCGCCTCGGGCGCCGAACTCCCGCCCGCGCTCTGCTACTTCGGCTGCGACGCACCTGAAGCGGACTTCCTGCACGCCGAGGAGCTGCGCACGGCGGAGGCCGCCGGTGCCGTCTCGGTGCGCCCGGCCTTCAGCACGGCAGGCACCTTCGTCCAGCACCGGGTCACGGCCGAGGCCGACGAGGTGTGGGCCCTGCTGGCAGCGGGCGCGAAGGTGTACGTCTGCGGCGACGGCGGCAGGATGGCCCCCGGCGCCCGGGAGGCGTTCCGTACGATCTACCGCGACCGCACACCGGGGGGAAACGCCGAGGAATGGCTGAATTCCTTGGTGCGGGACGGCCGTTACCTGGAGGATGTGTACGTCTCGTCCTGATCGGCGCCCTGGGGTGAAGCGCCCCGTCAGGGGCGCGGGGTACCGCGCGGCCGGCCCCCACCGGCCGGCGGCGCACCGCACGCCCCGTGCCCATGGTTCCCGAATCCCTTAGCTCACATCGTGAACTAAGGGTTGGGAAAATATCGCTTTCTCACCCCCCGAAGGAGTATGTTGCAGGTCGGGCAGGGTTCGTGAAGGGAGCGGAGCCACATGGCGGGGCGGAACGGGCGCACGGTACGCGACCTCAGGAGGGCCAACCGCACGGCCGTACTGCAGCGTCTCTATTTCGACGGCCCGCTCAGCCGCTTCGAGCTCGGCCCGGCCACCGGCCTGAGCTCGGGCTCGGTGAGCAACGTGGTCGCCGACCTGGTCGCGGACGGCCTGGTCGAGGAGGCCGGCAGCGTCGACTCCGACGGCGGCCGCCCCCGCACGCTGCTCCGCGTGGCCCCGCACAGCGGCCACATGATCGGCGTGGACGTCGGCGAGACCAGGGTGCGCGTCGAGCTGTTCGACCTCACCCTCACCGAACTCGCCCGTGCCGAGCGACCCCTGGAACAGCAGGGCTACGACGTCGAGGTGATCGTCGGCCACATCCGGGACGGCATCGCCGAGGTGCTCGCCACCGAGGGAGCCTCGCCCGAACTGCTGCTCGGCGTCGGGGTCGGTGTCCCCGGCATCGTGGAGCACACCGCGGACCGGGGCGCCGTCGTGCACGGCCAGACCATCGGCTGGGACGCCGTACCGTTGGAGGAGCTGCTTCGCTCCGGCAGTCAACTCCCGGATTCCGTGCGCTACTTCATCGACAACGGCGCCAAGACCCTGGGCCAGGCCGAGATGTGGTTCGGGGCCGGCCGCGGCGCGGACAACGCGGTCGTGGTGCTGTTCGGCTCCGGCGTCGGTGCCTGTCTGGTCTCCGCGGAGGTGGAGCACGGCCGGGCGGTGGAGTGGGGGCATCTGACGGTAAGGGTGCGGGGCCGCCGGTGCCGTTGCGGCGCGCTCGGCTGCCTGGAGGCGTACGCCGGCGCCGAGTCGCTGCTCGCCCGCTGGCGCGAGGAGGGCGGCCGGCCCGCCGAGGGCACCGACGAGGAGACCGCGCTCACCGCCATGCTGGCCGCCGCCTACCCGTCCGAGGGCACCGAGCCCGACCCGGTCGCGCTCGCCGTCCTGGAGGAGACCGCGGAGTACCTGGGCGCCGGCCTCTCCGACCTGATCAACCTCTTCCAGCCGGAGCGGATCCTGATCGGTGGCTGGGCCGGCCTCCAGCTCGGCGCCCGCTTCCTGCCCGCCGTACGCCGGTACGCGACCACGTACGCGCTGCGCCACCCGGCCGAGCAGGTCACCATCGACCTGGGCCGGCTCGGTCCTGACGCGGTCACCGTCGGCGCGGCCATCCTGCCCCTCGCCGACTTCTTCAGCCGTGGCGGGCGTCGCGCGGAACCGGTGAGCGAGGACCGCCTCCCCGCCTGGCGCACCGCGCTGGAGGAGCGGACTCCGCGCTGACCCGGCGTTTCGCCGCGCCCGGCCGAGGTACTCGCCGGATGCCCGGAACGACGCCGTGAGGGGAGTACGCCGTGGGAGAGCAGCAGGGCGGCAGGCCGGTGCCCCGGGACATGCCGGACCAGCAGGCCGGCTCCGGCCGGGACCCGTGGGAGGCGGCCGAGGGCCGCGACCCCGACCAGGAGGCCGACGACACCGCCGTCCCCGACACCGACGAGGCCGGCACCGGCCCCAGGGGCGCCCCGAGCGCGGGGTCGGTGCACCCCGATGCCCCGCCCCCCGACGAGCCCGCGGACTGACCGCCCACGGATCGGGCCGGTGTCTCAGGCGAACGCGTTGACGCCGGTGAGGCGGGCCGAGAGGTCCCAGAGGCGGGCCGCCTGGTCCGGGTCGACCGCCCAGTCCCGCACGCCGGTCGGTTCGCCCGCCACGGCGGGGTCGGCGATGTCGCAGTCCTCCAGGTACACCCCGCCCATGCCGTCCAGCTGCGGGGAGGTCGCCGCCCAGGTCTGGGTCGCCGCACCCTGCGCGGGCGACTTGAAGCCCTGCGGGTTCAGCACGGTGCCCTGCTCGTCGATCCAGCCGCGCTCGACCATCTCCGCGCGGGGGATGTGCCGCTGGAGCGGGGTCATGATGCCGCCGGGGTGCAGTGCGAAGGCCCGTACGCCGGCGTCCCGGCCGAGCCGGTCCAGGTGCACCGCGAACAGCACGTTGGCCGTCTTGGCCTGGCCGTACGCCTCCCACTTGTCGTAGCCGCGCTCCCACTGGACGTCGTCCCAGCGGATCCCGGAGAAGTGGTGGGCGCGCGAGGAGACCGACACGACCCGGGCGCCGCCGGGCGCCAGGGCCGGCCAGAGCCGGTTGACGAGCGCGAAGTGCCCGAGGTGGTTGGTGGCGAACTGGGCCTCCCAGCCGGGCCCGACCCGGGTCTCCGGGCAGGCCATGATCCCGGCGTTGTCGATCATGAAATCGACGGTCCGGCCGGAGACGAGGAACCGCTCGGCGAAGCCGCGCACGCTGTCCAGGTCGCCGAGGTCCAGCTCGTCCACCTCGACGCGCTCCAGGCCGGCCAGCGCCTCGCGGGCGGTCGCGGCGCGCCGCGCGGGCACCACGACACGGGCGCCCGCCTTGGTGAGGGCCCTGGTGGTCTCCAGGCCGAGCCCGGAGTAGCCGCCGGTGACGATCGCGAGCCTGCCGTCGAGGTCCAGGCCCGCGAGGACGTCGTCGGCCGTGCTGTGCGCGCCGAAGCCGGAACCGATCTTGTGCTGAGGAGTCGTAGTGCTCATGGACCGCACGCTACGAATTCGAGTGCGCTCGAAGTCAAGCGACGACCCGCCGCCCGCTCCGGACGTCCGCGGACCATCTCCGGACAGCGGAAAGCCCCGGCCGCGACGGGGGATTCGCGGCCGGGGCGGCCAGGTGGTGGGCGCGGACGGCGGTCGCCTCTCGGCGAGACGCTCCACAGGGCTTCAGCCGAACGATCGTCCCTGTGGGCGGAAGGTGAGGCCCGGGGACACTGTCCCGTCCGCTCCCACGGATGGTTCAACGGGCAACCTCTCCCCGCTGTTCCGGGGTGGTACGTGATGCGTGTCACCCGCCGGTGGCCGGGCCGTCGGCCACCCGGTCCGGCAGCCGCCCCTCCCGGGTCCAGGCCAGCAGTTCGTCGGCGGACCAGGTGGTCACCACGCGCTCGGCCGGCACCCCGCACTCCTCCGCCCGGGCGCAGCCGCGGATCTGCCAGTCCAGCTGGCCGGGGGCATGGGCGTCGGTGTCGACCGAGAACAGCACCCCCGCGTCCACGGCCCGGCGCAGCAGCCGGCGGGGCGGGTCGAGACGCTCGGGACGGCTGTTGATCTCCACGGCCGTACCCGAGGCGGCGCACGCGGCGAACACCTCGTCCGCGTCGAAGTCGGACTCCGGACGGCCGCGCCCCGTGACCAGGCGGCCCGTGCAGTGACCGAGCACGTCGGCGTGCGGATCGCGGACCGCCCGCACCATCCGCCGGGTCATCGAGCGCGCGTCCATCCGCAGCTTGGAGTGGACCGAGACGACGACCACGTCGAGGCGCGCCAGCAACTCCGGCTCCTGGTCCAGCGAGCCGTCCTCCAGGATGTCGCACTCGATGCCGGTGAGCAGCCGGAACGGCGCCCACCCCGCGTTGAGCCCGGCCACCACCTCCAGCTGCTCGCGCAGCCGCTCCGGGGACAGCCCGCGGGCCACCGTGAGCCGCGGGGAGTGGTCGGTGAGCACCGCCCACTCGTGGCCGAGCGCGGCCGCGGTACGCCCCATCTCCCCGATCGGGCTGCCCCCGTCGGACCAGTCCGAGTGCAGATGGCAGTCGCCGCGCAGCAACGCGCGCAGCCCGGCGCCAGGGCCGGTCAAAGGCTCACCCGCCGCTTCCTCAAGCCGGCGCAAATATCCGGGCAAATCTCCGGCCAGCGCTTCCCGGACCACCTGGGCGGTCTTCGGGCCCACGCCCTTGAGTGATTCCAGGGTCCCGGCCCGCGCCCGTGCGGCCGTCTCCCCGGCGGGCAGGGCCCCCAGCACCTGGGCAGCGGTGCGGAAGGCACGGACCCGGTAGGTCGGGGCCGACGCCCGTTCCAGCAGGAAGGCGATCCGTTCCAGCGCCTCGACGGGGTCCATGGCCACCTCCACCGACAGGGTGACTCAGGCAGGTCACTTCCGCCCGCGGAGATCTACCCTCGATTGCATGACCGAGATAGCGAGCCCTCACATCTCCCAGCCACGGATCCTGGTGCTCGGGGTCATGACCGGCAGGCCGGGCACCTTGCCCTTCCGCATCGTGGAGATCGACGGCGAGGTGGTCGCCGAGGCGAGGGACATCACCGAGGTGCTGTCGGTCGCCGCGGCCCACGGCATCACGGTCCACGACCTCGACGACCCCGGCGTGGTGTGCTGGGTGGGCGGGGACAAGTTCACCTGGACCCCTCGCCCACCGCGCCGCTAGCCGGTGGGCCGGGTGCTCAGCCGACTGTCCACTTCTGGTTGGCGCCGCCCGAGCAGGTCCATATCTGGAGCCGGGTGCCGTTGGCCGAGTTGTTGCCGGTGACGTCCAGGCACTTGTTCGCCTGTGGGTTGACGATGTCGTGGGCCGAGCTGACGGCCCACTTCTGGGCTGCGGAGCCGTTGCAGTCGTAGAGCTGGACCGGGGTGCCGTCCGCGGTGCCGCCGCTGGTCACGTCCAGGCACTTGCCGAGCGCGCGGATCGTGCCGTCCGAGCCCACGGTCCACTGCTGGGCCGTGGAGCCGTTGCAGTCGTAGAGCTGTACGGGCGTCCCGTTGGCGGAGTTCGCCCCGGCGACGTCCACGCACTTGCCGGCCAGGCCCTTGATCGCCACGCCGGTGGCCGTGTCGCTCGTGGTCACCGACACCGAGTCCACCACCAGCTGGGCCGGGAAGGCCGTGGAACTGTTCGGGTCGCCCGGCCAGTACCCGCCCACGGCGAGGTTCAGGATCAGAAAGAACGGCTTGTTGAACGCCCAGGTGTTGCCGCCCACGTCGGCCGGCGTCCGCGTCTCGTAGACGGTGCCGTCGACGGACCACTTGATCGAGTTGGGCGCCCAGTCGACCGCGAAGGTGTGGAAGGCGTCCGCGAAGGCCTGGCCGTTGGGCAGCGAGTAGGCCGCGCCGATGCCGTTCGAACCCGAGTAGCCGGGGCCGTGGATGGTGCCGTGCACGGTCGAGGGCTCGAAGCCGACGTTCTCCATCACGTCGATCTCGCCGGAGTTGGGCCAGCCGACCGAGCCGATGTCGGTGCCGAGCATCCAGAACGCCGGCCACATGCCCTGCCCGCGCGGGATCTTCATCCGGGCCTCGACGTGCCCGTACTGGGCGCTGAACTTCCCCGAGGTGTTCAGCCGGGCCGAGGTGTACTGGCAGGTGCCGTACCAGCACTGGTAGTTGGCGGGGTTCTCCTTCTTGGCCGTGATGACCAGGTGCCCCTGGCCGTCGAGAGCCGCGTTGTTGGTGCCCGAGGTGTAGTACTCCCGTTCGTGGTTGTTGACGTTGTCGCCGGTCTCCTGCGTCCACTTCGAGGAGTCGACCGCCGAACCGGCGGCGCCGTCGAAGTTGTCGGAGAAGGTCACGGCGGCCGCGCCGGCGTCGGCGGACGCGGACGCGGCCCGCGCGGGCCCGACGGCGGCCGTCGCGACCAGTGCCGCGGACAGCGCGGCGAAGAGACATCTGCGGAGCAGGCGTGGGGAGGCCACGGCTCTTCCTTCCGTACGGCGGCCGGGCGCGGTAAGGCGGCCGGCCGGGGGTGGGGGGTGAAGGCGTCGCCTCTTGATTTAAGAAGTGAGATAAGTGGGCGTCAATACCTTGGTACAGACCGGTACCGGCGGCCGTGGCCGCCGGTACCGAATGATCGGGATGTCGTCACGCCTTGCGCTTGCGGGCATGCACCGCGCGACCGAGCAGCCGGCCGAGGAGCAGCCAACCCAGCAGCGCCCCGGCGGTGTTGAGGATGACGTCGTCCACGTCGAAGGCCCGTCCGGTGACCAGCGCGCCCTGCGCCAGCTCCACCAGCAGCATCACGACGGCGGTCAGCAGCAGCACCTTCAGGACGCCCCGGGCGCCCGGCGCGAGCACCGGCACGAGGATCCCGAACGGGACGCCGAGCAGGACGTTCCCACCGATCTGCTTGACGGCGTCACGGAACGCGGGCTGCTCCAGATAGAGCTTGAGGGTCGCGCCGGGGTGCAGATTGGTGTGGGCGATCGACACGGACGCCGGGGACGGATCCAGCGTCAGGTCGGCCAGTACGACGGCGAACGCCACCATCGCGGCGAAGGCCAACGCCATGGCCAGCAGCCGCAGGGGGAGAGGAAGGGGACGACGCTCGGTACCGGCCTTGGCGGCGGCGGCGCCCTTCCCGGCGGTGGTCTTCCCGGCGCCGGCCTTCTCGCCGGCGCCCTTCCGGCCGAACGCGCCCCTCCAGCCGGCCGTCGTCTTCTTGTCCGCGGCGGTCTTCCCGGTCGCCGCACCCTTCCCGGCCGCGGTGGTCTTCCTGGTGGACCCGGCGGCCCCGGCGCTGCCCGCCGCTGGGCCGGGACCGCGCAGTCTGTCGAGGAACGTCCGCTTCCCGGGGCTCGCCGCCTCGGCGGGGGCGGCCCCCTTCGAGGCTGCGCCCGGCCCGGTGCCGTGGCCGCCGACGACGCGTGCGGCCCTGGTGAACAGCCCCGCCCTCGTGCCCGTGTCCCCGTTCTTCTTCGTCTCCTCGGTCATCTCGCCCTTGGTACCGCGCAGGCGCGAGGCGGCGCTGGCCATCAGTCCTCCACTCTCCAACCTTCCGGGGTGCTAAGCCAGTTACCCCCGAAACGCCCGGCGATGCCGGGTACCCGGCGGCGGCCGGAGCAGTCCGCTGGTTTCCGGGTGCGCTCCCTGGGCACTCCGGGTGCGTTCCCGCGTGCCGCCGTGGTCGGCGACGGTCACGATGCTTGGATGCACAAGCGGCGAAGAAGCGACGAATCGGACATCGCGTCGCACGGCCGGCGAGGAGGCGGCGTATGACCGGACGTACGGCGCTCGCCGCCGCGGCCGAACTACTGGCCTGGTGGGTGGCGCTGGCCCTGCTCTGGCTGGTGTTCATCAGCACCGTCGACACCCTGGAGCGGATCGTCGGTGCGAGCGTGGCGGCGATCGGCGCGCTGGTGGCGCGGGCCGGCCGGCGGGCGGTGACCTGGCGGTGAACGGCTGGATCCTCGCGGCGACCGTGCTGCTGGCCGGGGGAGCGGGTACCGCCCTGTGGGGGGTGGCCACCGGACCGCTGAGCCGCCGCGTGGTCGCCCAGAACCTGTCCACCTCGGTGGTCTGCGCCAGCCTGCTGCTGCTCGCCCAGGGCTACGACCGTACGTCCTACGTCGACCTCGGCCTGCTGCTGGCCGTGCTGGGCCCGGTCGGCACCCTCGTCTTCGCCCGGCTGCTCGCCGACGACCTGGCGGGCGACCGGGCCGCTGCCTGGGGCCTGACCTGGACGACGGTCGGCGTGGACGCGGCCGTCGTGGTCGCCCTGTGCGTGGCGGCCGGGCCGAGCCGGGCGATGGTGAAACTCCTGGTCGTCGGGGCGCTGCTGATCGGTGGGAACCTGGTCGCCTCCCGGGCGCTGTCCGGCGGTTTCCAGGGGGTGCGCGGTGGCTGACGCGGTGATCGTCGTCGCACTGCTGCTGACCGCGGGCGCGGCGACCGCGGCCGTGGCGGTCCGCGACCCGGCTCGCCAGGCTCTGGTCCTGTCCCTGCTCGGCCTGTTCCTCGGCGTCGTGTTCACCGTGCTCCAGGCCCCGGACGTGGGCCTCTCCCAGCTCGCCGTCGGCTCGGCGCTGACCCCGCTGCTGATCATGCTGTCGGTGCGCAAGGTGCGACGGCGCGGGAAGGAAGGCGGGAAGTGAGCCGCTCCTGCAGGCTCTGGGTGCTGGCGGTCGGCGGGGCGGGGCTGGCGGCGCTGCTGGTCGCCGCCTGCTTCGACCTGCCCGGCTTCGGCGGCGGCAGCCATCCGTACGGGGACCGCGCCGTGCGCGCCTCCCTCGCCCGGCGGACCGCCAACGTCATCTCCTCCGTCAACTTCGACCAGCGCGCCTACGACACCCTCGGCGAGATGAGCATCCTCTTCGCCGCCGTCCTCGGCTGCGTGGTCCTGCTCCGCCAGAACCGGGACGAACACCGGGACCGCCCGGAGCCCACCGAAGTGGCCCTGCCGGTCCGCAGGTACGCCCTGCTGGTGCTGCCCGTCGCCCTGGTCACCGGCCTGTACGTCATCGCGCACGGCCAGCTCAGCCCCGGCGGCGGCTTCCAGGGCGGGGTCGTCGCCGCGACCGCGCTGCACCTGCTGTACCTCGGCGCCGACTACGGCGCCCTGGAACGCGTCCGGCCCATCGGCGTCTTCGAGGTCACCGACTCCCTCGCGGCCTGCTCCTACCTGGTCCTCGGCCTCGCCGGGGTGCTGGCCGGCACCGCCTTCCTCGCCAACACCCTGCTGCCGTACGGCACCTTCAACACGCTGTCGTCCGGCGGCACGGTCCCCCTGCTGAACGCGGCCATCGGCATGGAGGTGGCGAGCGCGGTCGTGGTGCTGCTCGCCCGCTTCCTCGACCAGGCCGTCGAGATCGAGGAGGAGAAGGGGAGTTGAGCCCGCAGTGACGCACTCCGTGATGCACGTCTTCCCGTACCTGATCGCCGTCTGGATCTTCCTGACGGGTTGTTACGGCCTTGCCACCAGCCGGAACCTGATCCATGCCGTCGGCTGTCTGGCCGTCGTCCAGTCGTCGACGTACGTCCTGCTGCTCGCCGTCGGCTACCGCGACGGCGGCACCGCGCCCGTCTTCTCCGACCTGAAGCCGGGCGCCCGGCCGCTGGTCGACCCGGTCGTGCAGGCCCTCGCCCTCACCGACGTGGTGGTGGGCGCGACCGTCACCGCGCTGCTGCTCGCGCTCGTCCTCCAGATCGCCAAGCGGCACGGCACGGTCGACCCCGACGAACTGACGGAGCTGCGCGGCTGATGCACCACCTGCTTCCGCTGCTCGCGGCCGGTCCACTGCTCGGCGCCACCCTGCTGGTGGCGGCCGGCCGCCGGCTGCCCAGGGTCGTCGCCGAGAGCTTCGCCTGCGCGGTCTGCGCGGCCACCGCTGTCCTCGCCCTGGTCCTGCTGCTGAACTCCTCGCCCCCGCTGACCGAGTGGGTGGGCGGCTGGCGGCCGGTCCACGGGCAGAGCGTCGGGATCGTGGTGATCGGCGACGGGCCGTCCCTCGGCATGGCCGCGCTCGTCTCCCTGCTGACGCTCGCCGCCCTGGTGTACTCCTGGCACTACTTCGAGGAGCCGCCACGCGGCCACGCCGGCTCCTACCCGGCGCTGATGCTGGCCTTCCAGGCCGGCATGTGCGGGTTCGCGATCGCCGGCGACCTGTTCAACATGTTCGTGTTCTTCGAGCTGATGAGCGTGGTCGCCTACGTGCTGACCGGCTTCCGCATCGACGAGGCGAAGGCGGTGCAGGGCGCGCTGACCTTCGGCGTGGTCAACTCCCTGGGCGCGTACGCGATGCTGACGGGCATCGGACTGCTCTACGCCCGCACCGGCGAACTGGCCATGTCGAGGATCGGCCGCGGTCTGGACGCGCACGGCCGCCCCGACGCGCTGGTCCTCGCCGCGTTCGTGCTGGTGCTCACCGCGCTGCTGGTCAAGGCCGCCGCCGTCCCCTTCCACCTCTGGCTCCCCGACGCCCACGCCGTCGCCCCCACCCCGGTGTGCATGCTGCTCTCCGGGGTCATGGTGGAACTCGGCGCGTACGGCGTGTGGCGGGTGTACGGCACGATCTTCGCCGGACCCGGCGGCATCCCGGCGGCCGACCTGGAGCGGGCCCTCGTCGTCCTCGGGGTGCTCACGGCCGTGGTCGGCGCGGTCATGTGCTGGCACCAGCGGCACATCAAACGGCTGCTGGCCAACTCCACCATCGCCCACACCGGGCTGTTCCTCGCCGCCCTGGGCGTCCTCACCCCGGAGGGCGACGACGGGGCCGCCCTCTACCTCCTCGGGCACGCGGGGGTGAAGGCCGCCCTGTTCGCCTGCACCGGCATCCTGCTGGACCGCTACGGCAACGTCGACGAACGCGCGCTGCACGGACGCGGCCGCGACCTGCGCACGGTGGGTGTCCTGTTCGGCATCGGAGGGCTGGCCCTCGCGGGCCTGCCGCCGTTCGGCACCGGGATCGGCAAAGCGGTCTCCGAGGAGGCGGTCGGCGGGCCGCTCACGGTGCTGTTCGTGCTGGCGTCGGCGGTCACGGCGGGCGCGGTGCTGCGGGTGGCCGCCCGGGTCTTCCTCGGCCTCGGCGCCCCGCCGCCCAAGGGCACCGCGTACGAGACCACCGGCGCCGACGAGGAGCCGGAGACGGCGGGCAGGCTGGACCGGATCCCGGTCACCATGATCCTCGTACCCGCCGTCCTGCTGGCCGGCGCCCTCGCCGTCGGTGTCGCCCCCGGATTCCCCGCGGTGGTGTCCCGCGCGGTCGCGGCGGCCGGAACGGGCAGGACCCCGGTGGACGTCCACTGGACGTCCACCGGGGTCCTGCTGGGCTGCCTCTCCAGCCTCCTCGCCGTGGGCCTCGCCGCGGTCGCCGTCGTCCGCCCCGGACTCCTGGCGGCCCCGAACTGGGCGCTGCCGCTGCGCCGGCTCCAGTCCGGGCACGTCGGGGACTACGTGGCCTGGCTGCTGGTCGGCGCCACGGTGCTCGGCGCCCTGGCCCTGCCGGGGGTGCTGGGCGGCTGAGCCGGGGGTGCCGGACGGACCGTCACACCGTCCCGTAGGACACGTGCACCTCCGTGAACCCGAGCGAGTGCAGCAGCCCCTCCAGCATGCCGGTGGTGTTGGTCTCGGCGCGCTTGGTCAGACCGCTGTCCTTGGCCGCCGCCGAGATGTGCTTCACCGCGAGCTTCTGCACCGCCTGTTCGCTGTTGGGGTTGTCCGAGAACAGGTCGCCCAGCCGGTCCAGCAGACCGCGCTGCTTGGACACGGCGTAGGAGTGGTCGGCGTCCAGCGCGGCCTTGCCGAGCTGCGCGTGCGGCAGCCGGATGGTGGCCTCGGTACGGTCGCCGTTGACCGTCACGTCCTTCTGGCCGAGCTGCCCGAGGTCGACGTAGGCGTCGACGGTGCCCGCGCCGACGTACAGGGTGCGGGTGCCGCGGATCGCGCTGGGCAGGTACTTCGCGTCCTTCTCCAGGTCCACCACGACCTGGAAGTTGCCCGAGGCGGCGTCGTAACGGTTCATGTCCTGGATGGACTTCAGGAGCGCGGGCCCCGTGTTGTCGCGGGTCTCCGTGCCGAACAGGTCCTTGATGCCCGGCAGCACCGCCAGTTTGATCCCGGCGAACAGCACCACAAGCACCAGCACGAACGCGCTCAGCAGCTTCGCCCAGCCGGGCATGCGCCGGGGCCGGGCCTTGACGGGCGTCTCCTGCGTGGAGCTCGCCTTGCTCTCCTTGGTGGAACTCGCCATGTGACGGTCCTCCTTTCCAAGGACACGAATGCCCGCCAAACACCTTGCCAGACCGTGTTGTTGGCTGATTGAGACAGCTGACGCAGTACTGGTACACGCGTGTGCGTGAAGTGACCGGACGGACGTCACCGCACCCCTGCGCGTGCCGCCAGCTCCGCGACCCGGCGCGCCGACGGCGAGCCCGGGTCGGCCGTCACGAGGACGACCTCCTGGTCGTCCTCCGGTACCAGCAGCACATCGCAGTTCAGCCGCAGCCGCCCCAGCTCCGGATGGTCCAGGACCTTGGCGCGGTGACCCGGGGCGTGCACCGGGTGCGTCACCCAGATCGACCGGAACTCCTCACTGTCCCTGTGCAGTTCGGCGAGCAGCGCGGCCAGCCGCGCGTCGTTCGGATAGCGGTCGGCGGCCCGCCGGAGCCGGGCCACCACCACGTGGCCGAACTCCTCGGCGGTGGAGCTCACGGGCATCCGGCCCTGGCCGAGGAAGCGGCGCCGGGCCAGGTTGGTCGTCCCGCGTCCCAGGTCACCGCCGAGCAGCAGCTGGGCGAGGGGGTTCCAGGCCACCAGTCCGTAGGCCGCGTCGGTGACGATCGCCGCGGTGCCGGGCAGCCGTTCCAGCAGCCCGGCCACGTGCGGGCGCACCCGCCCCACCGTCGGGGCGCCCGTCGGCGGCGCCGCCGAGCCGGCCAGCCGGAAGAGGTGGCTGCGCTCGGCGGGGGCCAGCCGCAGCGCGCCGGCCAGGGCGTCCAGCACGCGCGGGGAGGGGCGGGGACCACGGGCCTGTTCGAGACGGGTGTAGTAGTCGACCGACATGTGGGCCAGTTCGGCGACCTCCTCGCGCCGCAGCCCCGGAGTGCGGCGCGGGGCGGTGCCGGCCGGCAGACCCACCGTCTGCGGGCGCAGACCCGCCCGGCGCTCCCGCAGGAAGCGGGCCAGTTCCTGCCGCGCCACCGAGCGCCGCCTTCCCGGTCCGCCTGGTACAGGTGGTCCCTGGCAGGGCGGACGCGGCCGGGGAACCGTGGCTGTCATGAACGATCGCACAGCACTCGTCACCGGTGCCAACAAGGGCATCGGCTTCCATGTGGCCCGGCTGCTCGCGGCGGAGGGCTTCCTAGTCCACCTGGGTTCGCGGGACGCCGGACGGGGCGCGCGGGCCGTCGCCGAGGTGGGTTCCGGCGCGCGGCTCCTCGTCCTCGACGTCACCGATCCCGGCAGCGTCGAGCGGGCCGCGGCCGCCGTGGACCGCCTGGACGTCCTGGTCAACAACGCGGGCGTGCAGCCGGTGGTCGGCCCGCCCGGCGAGACCGCCGTCGCCGACTTCCGGCGGACGTACGAGACCGACGTCTTCGGCGTCGTCGCGGTCACCAACGCCTTCCTGCCCGCCCTGCGCCGCTCCGCCCACCCGCGCGTCGTCAACGTCTCCAGTGGCGCCGCCTCCCTCACCTGGAGTACCCACCCCAATCCGCAGTTCGAGCCCGGCAGCCCCAGGTCCGCCGCCTACCGCTCCGCCAAGGCCGCCCTCAACGCGCTGACCGTGCTGTACGCCCAGGAACTGGCCGCGGACGGCATCAAGGTCAACGCCCTGGCCCCGGGGGCGCGGGCCACCGACCTGGTCCCCGGTCTGGCCGGCCGGGGCGGCGATCCGGCCGAGGGCGCCCGTGGTGCCGTACGGCTGGCGCTGCTGCCCGACGACGGTCCGACCGGCGGGTTCTTCTCCTGGGACGGCACACCCGTGCCGTGGTGAGAGCGGCACGGTCCGTAGCATGAGGCCGTAGGCCCGTATTGATCATGCGAGGAGCGGATCGTGCGAGACATCGCCGTCTTCAGCGGCAGCGCCCACCCCGAGCTGGCCGAGGAGGTCTGCGCGCACCTCGGGGTGCCGCTCAGCCCGACCCGGGTCAGCAGGTTCGCCAACGACTGTCTGGAGGTACAGCTCCAGGCCAACTGCCGGGAGCGGGACGTCTTCCTGATCCAGCCCCTGGTCCGGCCGGTGCAGGAGCACCTGGTGGAGCTGCTGCTGATGTGCGACGCGGCCCGGGGCGCCTCGGCGGGCCGGATCACCGTCGTCATGCCGCACTACTCCTACGCCCGCTCCGACAAGAAGGACGCCCCGCGCATCTCGCTCGGCGGCCGGCTGGTCGCCGACCTGATGGTGGCCGCGGGTGCGAGCCGGGTGCTCGCCATGACCCTGCACGCCCCGCAGGTGCACGGGTTCTTCTCGGTGCCGGTCGACCATCTGCACGCGCTGCGGGAGCTGGCCGCGCACTTCCGGCGGTACGACCTCACCCGCACCACCGTCGTCTCGCCGGACCTCGGCAACGCCAAGGAGGCCGCCGCCTTCGCCCGGCTGATCGGCGCGCAGGTGGCGGCCGGCGCCAAGCAGCGGTTCGCCGACGACCGGGTCGTCATCAGCTCGGTCATCGGCGAGGTCGCGGACCGGGACGTGATCGTGCTCGACGACGAGATCGCCAAGGGCAGCACGGTCATCGAACTCCTGGAGCGGCTGCGGGAGCTGGGCCCGCCGCGGTCGATCCGGATCGCCTGCACGCACGGGCTGTTCGCGGCGGGCGCCCTGAAGCGGCTGACCGAGCAGCCCGACGTGCTGGAGATCGTCTGCACCAACACGGTGCCGGTGCCCGTCGAAGAGCACACCGACAAGCTGCGGATCCTGTCCATCGCCCCGGCGCTGGCCGAGGCCGTACGCCGTATTCACAACGGCGAGTCCGTGAGCGCCCTGTTCGAAGAGCCGCGCAGCCTCTAGACAGGAAGGAGGAGTTGTAGCGCTGACCCGCGCTCGGCGGCACCGAGGCGATCAGGAGGCCCCCAGTGGCGAAGGCCAGGTTCGAGCGGACCAAACCGCATGTGAACATCGGCACCATCGGGCACATCGACCACGGCAAGACCACACTCACCGCGGCCATCACCAAGGTGCTGCACGACAAGTACCCCCAGCTCAACCCGTTCACGCCGTTCGACCAGATCGACAAGGCGCCCGAGGAGCGGCAGCGCGGCATCACCATCTCCATCGCCCACGTCGAGTACCAGACCGAGCGCCGGCACTACGCGCACGTCGACTGCCCGGGCCACGCCGACTACATCAAGAACATGATCACCGGGGCCGCCCAGATGGACGGGGCGATCCTGGTGGTCGCGGCCACCGACGGGCCGATGCCCCAGACCAAGGAACACGTCCTGCTGGCCCGGCAGGTGGGCGTGCCGTACATCGTCGTCGCCCTGAACAAGACCGACATGGTGGACGACGAGGAGATCCTGGAGCTCGTGGAGCTGGAGGTGCGCGAACTGCTCACCGAGTACGAGTTCCCCGGCGACGACGTCCCGGTGGTCAAGGTCTCCGCGCTCCGGGCCCTGGAGGGCGATCCGCAGTGGACCGCGGCCCTGCTCGAACTCCTGGACGCCGTGGACGAGTTCGTACCGGAGCCGGTGCGGGACGTGGACCGGCCGTTCCTGATGCCGATCGAGGACGTGTTCACCATCACCGGCCGGGGCACGGTCGTCACCGGCCGGATCGAGCGCGGGGTGCTGCGGGTCAACAGCGAGATCGAGATCATCGGCATCCACCCGCAGAAGACGAGGACCACGGTCACCGGCGTCGAGATGTTCCGCAAGCTGCTGGACGAGGGCCGGGCCGGGGAGAACGTGGGGCTGCTGCTGCGCGGGGTGAAGCGGGACGAGGTCGAGCGCGGGCAGGTCGTCATCAAACCCGGGTCGGTCACCCCGCACACGGAGTTCGAGGCCCGGGCGTACATCCTCGCCAAGGATGAGGGCGGCCGGCACACCCCGTTCTTCCAGAACTACCGCCCCCAGTTCTACTTCCGCACCACCGACGTGACCGGGATCGTCACCCTGCCGCCGGGCACCGAGATGGTCATGCCGGGTGACAACACCACCATGAACGTCCAGCTGATCCAGCCGATCGCCATGGAGGAGGGCCTGAAGTTCGCGATCCGCGAGGGCGGCCGGACGGTCGGCGCCGGTCAGGTCACGAGGATCCTCAAGTAGCAGTAGCAGAGGATCCTCAAGTAGCAGCAGCCGCCGGCAGCAGTGGCCGCAGGCGGTCTCACAGGGTGCCGGACGTGGCCTCGGGCAGGCCCAGGGCCGCGTCCAGCGTCGCCAGCGGCGGCAGCAGCCCGGACAGGCCCGTCACCTTCAGCACCCGCAGGGTCAGCGGGTGCGTGCACACCAGCCGGAGCTGTCCGCCGCGCTCCAGCACCCGGCTGCGGGCCCGGTACAGCAGTCGCAGCCCGGAGCAGTCGAAGAACTCGACGTGCCGCAGGTCGATCACCACCCGGGAACCGTTCCGCGCGGTCACCCGGTCCAGGTGGGGCGCGATCTCCGTGGCCGCCGCGATGTCGATCTCGCCCCGGAACTCCAGCACCGTGTGGCCGTGCTCCTGGTGGACGCGCAGGTGCCGGGTGAGCGGCGCGGGATCCTGCCGGGGTTCCTGGCGCACGACGGCATCACCTCCCACCCCTGCCGGTCAATTCCGTTCCCCGCCTTGCAAGTTACCCTCGATGGAGGGAATTTGAGCATGTTCGATTGACATATGTCTGCCGCTTCGGCATGCCATTTTCTGTGGCGTGCGCGACAGTCGGAGAACCCGCACGTGGGAGCGGTACCGCGGGGCCGGCGGACCGCAGGGCGAGGCGGTGCGGTCCGGCCGCCTCGGCTACGAGAGCGCGTGCCACGCCTTGCCGAGCGCCTGGCGGAACTGCTCCTCCTGATGCGCGGTGAGGTCCCGGACCATCCGCTCCTCCAGCTCCCGCACCTGCCCGGCGACCCCGGCGAGCAGTTCGCGCCCGGCGTCGGTGAGCAGGATCAGCAGCTCCCGCCGGTTGCGCGGATTGCGTTCCCGCCGGACGAGCCCCCGGCCCTCCAGTGACCGTACGAGGTCGGCCATCGACTGGGCGGTCACGAAGGAGTCCCGGGCCAGCTGGGCGGCCGAGAGGCCGTCATGACGCTCCAGGACGGTCAGGGCCGTGTACTGCAACGCCGTGATCCCGGCGGGCCGCACCAGCTCGTCGAGGTGTGAGCGCACCACCAGCTCCACCTGCTTGACCATGTACAGCAGCGAGGGGCGTGTCTTTGTACCGACCATGCGTGCACCCTAGACCATTGACAGGAATCCTGTCTGTAATCAGACTGCGGACCAACAGGAATCCTGTTTGTTGAAGGCTAAGCGATCAACGCTGGGAGTGGGCAATGACGACCACCTTCGAGACCGGACCGGGGCGGCTGTTCATCGGCGGACAGTGGCGGGAGGCCGCCGACGGGGGCCGGACGGAGGTGACCGACCCCGCCACCGGCCGCGTGGTCACCACGGTCGCGGAGGCGGGCGCCGCCGACGTCGACGCCGCCGTGCGCGCCGCGCGGGAGACCTTCGACGCGGGGGAGTGGCCGGGGCTCAGCGGCCGGGAGCGCGGCCGGGTGCTGCACCGGATCGCCGAGCTGATCCGGGAGAACGCCGAGGACATCGCGGCCCTGGAGAGCCTGGACGTCGGCAAGCCGATCACCCTGGCCAGGGCCGTCGACGTCACCAACGCGGCCAACGACTACGAGCACTTCGCGGCCCTCGCACACTCCCTCGACGGCGCCGTCCGCGACGTCCCGCTCAACGCCCTCGCGTACACCCGGCGCGAACCGGTCGGCGTGGTCGCGGCCATCACCCCCTTCAACTTCCCGCTGATCCTGGCCGGTTCGAAGATCGGCCCGGCCCTCGCCGCCGGCAACACGGTGGTCCACAAGCCGGCCGACGAGACCCCGCTGAGCGCCCTGTACATGGCCCGCCTGTTCAAGGAGGCGGGCGTCCCGGACGGGGTGGTCAACGTCGTCACCGGCACCGGACCGGTCGCGGGCGAGGCCCTGCTGCGCCACCCGGGCGTCGACAAGGTGGCCTTCACCGGCTCCACCGCCATCGGCCGGCACGTGGCGGGCACGGCGGGCGAGGCCCTCAAGCCGGTCACCGTGGAACTCGGCGGCAACGCGGCCCACCTGGTCTTCGAGGACGCCGACCTGGAGAAGGCCGTCGGCGCGGTGATCAAGGCCTTCGTCTTCAACACCGGCCAGTTCTGCATGGGCGGCCCCCGGCTCCTGGTCGCCCGCCCGGTCTACGCCACCCTGCTCGGCATCCTCGCCGAGGCCGTCCCCGGCGTCCCGGTCGGCGACCCGCGCGACCCGGCCACCGTGGTCGGCCCGATGGCGGGGGAGAAGCACCTGCGCAAGGTCGAGGAGTACGTCGAACTCGCCCGCAAGGAGGGCGGCCGGATCGTCTGCGGCGGCGAACGCCTCGACCTGGACGGCGGTTTCTACTACCGGCCGACCGTCGTCGCCGACCTGCCGAACGACTCCAGGGTGATCCAGGACGAGATCTTCGGCCCGGTCCTCACGGTGCAGCCCTTCGACACCGAGGACGAGGCCGTCGCCCTCGCCAACTCCACACCGTACGGCCTGGCCTCGGGCATCCAGACCGGCAGCCTCGGCCGCGCCCACCGGGTCGCCGCCCGTCTCCAGGCCGGGATCGTCTGGGTGAACGACTGGGCGATGCTCGACCCCGCCGTCCCCTTCGGCGGCGTCAAGGCCTCCGGCTTCGGCCGTGAGTACGGCCCCGAGGCCCTGGCGGCCTACACCAAGGTCAAGTCCGTCGTCGTCTCGCTCGACTGAGCCCCGGGGACCAGGAGTTCGTACGATGCCCATCACCACCCGAGCCGCCGTGGTCGAGTCCGGCGGCGCACCCTTCACCCTCACCGACGTCGAACTCGACGCACCCGGGCCCCGCGAGGCGCTGGTCCGGATGGTGGCCACCGGTCTGTGCCACACCGACCTCGGCCTGGCGAGCGGCGGACTGCCCTTCCCGCTGCCGGGAGTCCTCGGTCACGAGGGCGCCGGTGTCGTGGAGGCCGTCGGCTCGGCCGTCACCTCCGTCGCCCCCGGCGACCACGTGGTGCTGTCCTTCACCTCCTGCGGCGACTGCCGCAACTGTCGCGGCGGCCATCCCGCCTACTGCGCCACCTGGCTGCCGCTCAACCTGATCGGCGGCCGGCGTGCGGACGGCACCGCCACCGTCAGCCGGGACGGCGAGTCGCTCGGCGGCCACTTCTTCGGCCAGTCCTCCTTCGCCGAACGGGCGTTGGCGGACGAGCGCAGCCTCGTCAAGGTCGACCCGGACGTCCCGCTGGAGTCGGTCGCCCCGCTCGGCTGCGGGGTGCAGACCGGGGTCGGCGCCGTGTGGAACGTGCTGGAGCCGGCCACCGGCAGCACGGTCGTCGTACTCGGCGCCGGGGCGGTGGGCCTCTCGGCGGTCATGGCGGCCGCGCTCACCCCCGCCACCACGATCGTCGCCGTCGACCGCGTGGCCGAACGGCTCGAACTCGCGAGGGAGCTGGGCGCCACCCACACCGTCGACGCCACCCGGGAGGACATCCCGGACGCCGTCCGGCGGATCTCGGACGGTGCGGGCGCCGACGGCGTCGTGGAGACCACCGGCAACACCGGCGTGCTCCGCCAGGGCGTCGACGCCCTCGCCGCCCGCGGCACCCTGGTCGTCGTGGGCGCCCCGCCCTTCGGCACCGAAGTGGCCCTGGACGTCAACGGGTTGCTGGCCGGCAAGCGGATCGTCGGCCTGACCCTGGGCGACAGCGAGACCCAGGCGTTCATCCCGGCCCTGGTCCGCCTGGTCGGCGAGGGGCGGCTGCCGCTGCACCGGCTGATCAGCACCTACCCGTTCGCCGAGATCGACCGGGCCGTCCAGGACATGACCACGGGCAAGGCGATCAAGCCCGTGCTCACCTTCTGACCCGGTCCACCGACCCGGTCCACCGACCCGCTCCACCGTCCTGACCCGGTCCACCGTCCCACGGGCCGCCGGGGCCAGCCGGCCGCGGGCCCCGGTGCCGGTCAACGGCTCATGTGCAGGGCCACCAGCAACTGCCACACCTGGTCAGCCACCTCGCCGGGACCGGCCTCCAGCAGGCCGTGCAGCCAGTCGGCCAGCACCCCGGCGAAGGTGGCGGCCACCGCCGACGCCACCAGCGGGGCGTCCGCCGCCCCCACCAGTTCCCGCTCGGCCAGGCTGCGCGCCCGCAGGTCCCGGTGCAGCACCCGGCCGAGCGGGCCGCCGCCACCGGGCGCGAGCAGCTCCCGGTACAGCGCCGCGTGCGGGACCAGTCCCGCGAAGAACTCCCGCAGCGCCGGGGGAGCGTGCACCGGATCGGGCCGCCCCCGCCAGGCGTGCAGCGCGTCCACGGCCTCCCGTACGACGTCGGCGCAGGCGTCGACCGCCAGCGCCTCCAGGCCGTCGTAGTGGACGTAGAACGTGGCCCGCCCGACGCCGGCCCGGCGTACCAGCGCGGCCACGCCCACCTCCGCGAGCGGCCGTTCGGCGCACTCCGCGAGGAGGGCCGCCCGCAGCCGTGCCCGGGTGCGGGCGGCCCGCGGGTCCTCCGCGGCCGGCCGGCCGGTCACCGGGCGGCGAGCACGGCGGCCAGGGCGAGCGCGCCGGGCAGCGCCTGCGCGAACAGGATCCGCCGGCTGGCCGTGGCCGCGCCGTACACCCCCGCGACCACCACGCACGACAGGAAGAACACCTGCGCCGCGAAGCCCGTCGGGTCGGCCGCCACCAGTCCCCACACCAGGCCGGCCGCCAGGAAGCCGTTGTAGAGCCCCTGGTTGGCGGCCAGCGGCGCGGTCCGCCGGGCCAGCTCCGCGTCGAAGCCGTGGAAACGCATCCCGGGCGTCTTCTGCCACAGGAACATCTCCATCACCAGGATGTACGCGTGCAACGCGGCCACCAGCCCGACCAGCACGTTCGCCAGGACTTCCATGATCGGCGGACCCTCCCCACTCTTGAACGGGTGTCCACTATAGCTGGACAGGTGTCCAGTGGATCCCGAGGGCCCGCAGTAGGGGGCCGAGGGTGTACAAGTCGACAAGTCCCGTGCGGGGATGGGTATTTGTTGCTTTGCCGCCAACTGTCGGAGCGTGACGGAACCCTCACTTCCTCTGCTTGCCGAGGTTGATCCTTTCGGGTTCAAACCCGATAAGCTCCATTCCGTCACAGCGAGTTGACGCACCCCACGGAGGGTCCGTCCCGCTGTGTGTGCTCATGAGTGCGGCCTTCGCACACTGCCCTTGTTCGCTGTTGTTCGATTGTGTTGCTTCGAAGGATGCAGATGGAACTCGCCACTCCGCCGCCGGCGGCGCGGGCCCCTGTTGCCTGGTACAGCTGGTGGCTGATGCCGCTGGCCTTAGGGGGAGGGACGGTCGCGGCCACGTTCATGAGCTCCGAGCGAATAACCGCGGCCGTCGCCGGCGCCGCGGCCACCGCGGCCAGCTTCGTGTGTGTACGACTGCTGATCCGCTCGCAGCGTCAACTGCGCAGCGCGGAAGGGTCGTTCCGCAGCTCGCAGGCCGAGCACTCCCAGCAGTGGCAGCAGCACGTCTCCGGTCTGGAACGGAAGTTCTCGGCCGAGCGCGCCACGCTGGAGGGCCAGCTCAACGAGCAGGCGGCCGCGTTCGAGTCCCGGCTCGGCGAGCAGACCGCTCACTACGACGCCCAACTGGCCGAGCAGGCGCGGGGGTACGAGGAGCGGCTCGCCGACCAGCTGAAGGCCGCCGAGGCCCGGCTCGCCGACCAGGCCGAGGCCTGGCAGGAGCAGGCCGGGCACCAGCGCGCCGCGATCTCCCGGCTCGCCGACGAACAGCTGCCCCAGGCGCTGAAGCGGCTGCGGGACGGCGACGCCATCGACGACCTGCTGCCGGTGACCGAGCAGTGCGCCAAGGTCGACAAGGACCTCCAGGCCGACCTGCGCCGGATCCTGCGCACCTCGCTGATCGGCGTGGAGGAGGAGTTCAACCGCTCGACCTCCGCCGAACAGGCCGTCATCAGCATCGGCAACCGCATCCACGTCCTCACCAGCAAGCTGCGCGGCCGGCTGCACGAGATGCAGGGCGAGCACGGCCGGCTGCCCGCCGTGGCCCGCGGGCTCATGGAGCTCGACCAGGAGCTCGGCCCCGCCGACTCGCTCGCCGCGAGCATCGGTGTGCTCGGCGGCTCGGACCGTCCGGGACGGCAGTGGCAGGAGCCCCAGCGACTGCTCAGCGTGGTGCGCGGCGGCATCGGCCGGATCAAGGACTTCCACCGCGTCGAGGTCCGGCACCTGCCCGAACTCGGCGTCGACGGCGGTCTGGTGGACCACCTCACGCTGATCTTCTCGCACCTCCTGGACAACGCGGCCCGCTACTCGCCGCCCACCGAGCCGGTCCTCGTCTCCGGCAAGGAGGTGCCCAACGGTGTCGGCATCGAGATCCAGGACTCCGGCAAGGGCCTGAGCGAGGAGAAGAAGCGCGAGGCCGAGCACTCCCTGGCCGGCACCGCGGCCGGACCCGGTATCGGCGGCATCTCCGAGGACGCCAACATCGGCCTGCGGGTCGTCGGCATCCTCGCCCGCCGCTACGGCATCCGGGTCACCTTCGCGGACTCGCCCTGGCTCGGCACCTCGGTGGTCGTCGTGGTCCCGCACAAGTACTTCAGCCCGCTGCCCGTGGCCCCCGCCGCGCCGGCACCCGTGGCGGCCGCCCCCGCCGCCGCGTCCCCGGTGCAGGCACAGGGCCCGGTCGTCGTCGAACCCGTCAGCCAGCCGGAGTCCGGCGAGGCCCTGGACACCACCCCGGGCGGACTGCCCCGGCGGCGCAGCCGGCGCCGCGCGGAGGAGGAGCAGCCCGAGGCGCGCACGGTCCGTGCGGAGGGCGCCGCGTTCACCGCGGTCCCGCCCGAGGAGTCCTTCGCGGGTCTGGCCGCCTTCGCCACCGCGGGCCGGGCGCCCGTGGCCGACGAAGAGGCGGACAGCGAGGCCGAGTTGACCGGAGACCAAGACGTCGTGGCACCCGCGACCCCGGCCGGCGCCGATGACGCCGCCGCCGGACGCGAGGCCACGGAGCACCGCACTGAAGAGAGCGACTAGTCCACATGACGCAACAGGGAACCGACGTGAGCTGGGCGCTCCGCGATCTCGTGGAGAGCATCCCGGAGATCCGCTTCGCCCTCGTGGCCTCCAGCGACGGCAAGGCCATCACCTCCTTCGGCGCCGAGGACCCCGACGACGTGGACCGCTTCGCGGCCGTGGTGGCAGGGCTGCAGGCGCTCGCGCAGCCGGTCGCCGAGCAGTTCCCCAAGTACGCGGG
Source organism: Streptomyces arenae (assembly GCF_022343545.1). Lineage (NCBI taxonomy): Bacteria > Bacillati > Actinomycetota > Actinomycetes > Kitasatosporales > Streptomycetaceae > Streptomyces > Streptomyces arenae. The sequence continues at coordinate 81,923 of NZ_JAKQYH010000073.1, read as the reverse complement.
GCAGCTGCGGCTGGCGATGATCGAGGTCGACGGCGGTCACCTCTTCGTCGTGCGGGCCGGTGTGGAGACGTATCTCGGGGTCCTCGCCCGTGAAGGGCTCGACCAGGGGCTGCTCGGCCACCAGATGAGGGACCTGTCCCGGCGGATGGGCGAGCTGCTCGGCACCTCTCCGCGCCTGGAGGAGCACTCTGGATGAGTGCTCCCCGCCGGCCCACGGACCCCTCCGGTCTCGAGCGTTACTACGTCCTCACCGGGGGGCGCAGCGGACCGGGCGGGGCGGCGTCGAGCCTCGACGTGGCCACCCTCGTCGTCTCCCGCGCCGCCCCGGTCCCGGGGATGCAGCACGAGCACGAGGAGATAGTCCGGCGCTGCCGCGATCCGCTCTCGGTGGCCGAACTCACCGCTCATCTCGGATTGCCCTTCAACATTCTCGCGGTGCTGTTGGCGGATCTGCTGGACGCAGGCCGTATTGAAGCCCGTGATCCCATTCCGGCGCACCACGCCGGACGCGGGCCCGACCTCGCGCTCCTCCAGGAGGTACTCAGTGGACTTGAAAGGCTTTGACCATCCCGGCGACCCCGGTGCCGGGGGGACCCGTTCGGTCAAGGTGATGATCGCCGGGGGGTTCGGCACCGGGAAGACCACGATGGTCCGCTCCGTCAGCGACATCAAGCCGCTCACCACCGAGGAGACGCTCACCCAGGCGACCGTCGGCGTCGACAACCTCATCGGTGTCGCGGACAAGGCCGAGACCACGGTCAGCCTCGACTTCGGCAAGATCAGCCTCAACGAGAGCCTGATGCTGTACCTGTTCGGCACCCCCGGGCAGGAACGGTTCTGGTTCCTGTGGAACGGGCTGTTCAAGGGGGCGCTCGGCGCGATCGTCCTGGTGGACACCCGCCGGCTGGCCTCCAGCTTCCGGGCGATCGAGGAGATGGAGCGGCAGAACGTGCCCTTCGTCATCGCCCTGAACGTCTTCCCGGACTCCGCGCAGCACCCCGTCGAGGAGATCCGGGACGCCCTCGACATCTCCCCGCACACCCCGATCGTGGCCTGCGACGCCCGGGACCGGGCCTCCAGCCGGGACGTGCTCGTCGCGCTCATCCAGCACCTTCAGGAGCGCTCGGCCGTGGCCCTGGAGTCCCGATGAGCGCGCCGCACGATCCGGGCGCCGGGGGCGGCTGCCCGGTGGCCCACGGCACCGGCGTCACCCGCCTGTACGGGCCCGACGCGGAGAAGGACCCGCACGGCATCTACGAGCGGCTGCGGGACGTGTACGGCGCCGTCGCGCCCATCCTGGTCGAGGGCGACGTGCCCGCCTGGCTGGTGCTCGGCTACCGGGAGAACCGGCGCGTCCTCGACAACCCGCTCCAGTTCAGCCGTGACTCGCGGATCTGGCGGGACTGGCTGGACGGGAAGGTCTCCGAGACCTCGCCCCTGATCCAGATGGTGGGCTGGCGCCCCGACTGCGTCTCCCAGGACGGCGAACCGCACCGCCGGCTGCGTGGTGCGGTCACCGACAACCTGCTGAAGGTGGCCGGCCGCGGCATCCGCCGCCACGTCACGCACTTCGCCAACAAGCAGATCGACGCCTTCGCCGACAGCGGCCGGGCCGACCTGGTCACGGACTTCGCCGAGTACCTGCCGATGCTGGTGCTCACCCGGGTCTTCGGACTCGCCGAGAGCGAGGGGCGCACGCTCGCCGAGTCCAGCGCGCAGGTCATCAAGGGCGGCGCGGACGCCCTCGCGCACAACGAGAAGATCGTCTCGATCCTCGCCGAACTGGCCGCCCGCAAGCGCGCGGAGCCCGGCTCCGACTTCGCCTCGGGGCTCATCGCCCACCACTCGGGTCTGGACGACGACGAGATCGTCCAGCATCTGCGGCTGGTGCTGATCACCGCCCACACCACCACCAGCAACCTGCTGGCCCGGGTCCTGGAGATCGTCCTGACCGACGACGCCCTGCGCTCGGGTCTGGTCAGCGGCCAGCTGAACATGTCCTCCGTGGTGGAGGAGGTCATGTGGAACACCCCGCCGCTGGCCGTGCTGCCGGGCCGGTTCGCCACCTCGGACCTGGAGCTGGGCGGGCGGGCCATCAAGGAGGGCGACATGCTGCTCCTCGGGCTCGCCGCCGGCAACGTGGACCCGGTGATCCGTCCGGACCTCGCGGCCTCCGTGGCCGGCAACCAGTCGCACCTGGCGTTCAGCGCCGGACCGCACGAATGCCCGGGGCAGAACATCGGCCAGGGCATCATCGAGACGGCCGTGGACGTCCTGCTGCACCGGCTGCCCGGACTGCGCCTCGCGGTCCCCGCCGACGAACTCACCTCGACGGCCTCCACCTGGGAGTCCCGGCTGGACAGCCTGCCGGTGGAGTTCCCGGTCTGAGCGTCAGGAAGCGGCAGCAGAACGGCCCGGGGCCGCCGTCCGCAGGGACGGCGGCCCCAGGCCGTTCGGCGCCTCGCAAGCCGGCAGGCCGTCGGCGTCTCACACGGCCAGCAGGTCGTCCACCGAGCCCTGCCCGGCCCGCTCCGCCGCGACCGCCGGGCCCTCCTTGGCCGCCGCGTACCGGCCCGAGGTCAGCGCCCAGACGTAGTTGCCGTTGATCCAGTGCTGGATGGCCTCCACCCCCATCCGCACGTCGTCCCGCTGCTTCTCGTCGAGACCGAGTTCGTCGCACATGCGCGGCACCCGCCCCTCCAGTTCGACGTACTCGTCGAGGCAGGCGGTGGTCATCCGGTACGCCTCCTTCATGGCGTCCTCCCAGGAGCCGCCCCGCTCCCGGTGCAGCACCGCTATCAGGTTGTGGCCGTCGCCGCGGCGCCGTTCCCGCTCGAAGGAGTGGATGTCGTTCATGAACCCGATGGTGTCCGCGGCCAGGTCCCGCATCCGCTCCATCAGCGGGTGCGCCTGCACCTGGGCCGGCACCTCGAAGCCGCGGCTGCGCTCGCCCGCGTCGATGCTGTGGTGGATGCCGACGGTACGGCGCCGGAACGCCGCGTACTCGTCCAGGTCGAGCGTTCCGGCCAGCCCGCGGGCCGCCAGGTCGACCTCCTCGCAGTGTGCGACGAGGAACCGGCCCCAGGAGGCCGCGAACCGCGTCCGCCATGTCAAGGACATGCCATCCGAGAGATGCTGCCAGACCTCCGCCCACGCCAGCGTGATCGGGCAGACCACGCGGGGCCTGATCCCGGCCGGGCGCAGCGGGGTGACGATCAGTTCACGGGCGACGTCGGCGATCCGGTCGGCGCGGTCCGGCCGATTCGCGTCGAACTGGTCGTCGAACAGGAAGGCCAGCGAGAACCAGTTCATCAGGACGACCATGTCCTCGGCCGAGGCGTGCGGATAGGTCCGGGCGGCCGCCTGGGGCAGGTCCCACGACTTGTACTCCTCGAACCCGGCTTTGCTCCGCACCAGGTCCATGTCCCAGATCCAGCGCAGGTGACGGGCGCGCGCGTGCTCCAGATGCTCGCTCACGGGGGTGTCGAAGGGCAGGTCGAAGGTGACGTCCTGAGGCATGTGTTTCCTTTCGGGAGACAGAGCGCAGAGTCCCCCCGTCCCTGCGTACGGGTGGCCTGTCGGCCACCCGTGCACTCGAACTGGCCTTCGTGGCTCGAAAGTTGAGCCGTGAAGCGCTACGAGGCTGCCCAGAGCGTAAATGATCTACGCGTGACCCCACCGTGATGTGTGTTACTGCTCACGCCTCCTGAGCCGAGTACACTCGCGCGCCCCCGACGTATGTGTGCGCGACACGTGTGTCCGCGAGGTCCTCCGGGGGCCCGGCGAACGGATCGCGGTCCAGGACCACCAGGTCCGCGAGCGCCCCGGCCACCACCCGGCCGGTGTCGTCCAGGTGGTTCACGTACGCCGATCCGGCCGTGTACGCCGTGAGCGCCGCCGCCAGGCTCAGCCGCTGCTCCGGCAGGAACACCGGCGCGTCGCCGCCCGGTTCGACCCGGTTCACCGCCACGTGGACGCCCTGGAGCGGGTCGGGGCTGCTGACCGGCCAGTCGCTGCCGGCCGCGAGCCGCGCCCCGGAGCGCAGCAGCGACCCGAACGGGTACTGCCACCCGGCCCGTTCGGAGCCCAGGAAGGGAATGGTCAGCTCGTCCATCTGCGGCTCGTGCGCGGCCCACAGCGGCTGGATGTTGGCGGTGGCGCCGAGTTGGGCGAAGCGCGGTACGTCGGCCGGGTGCACGACCTGGAGATGCGCCAGGTGGGGCCGCGTGTCGCGGAGGCCGTTGGCGGTCCGCGCCGCCTCGACGGCGTCCAGCGCGTCGCGAACCGCCCGGTCGCCCAGCGCATGGAAGTGACACTGGAAGCCGAGCGCGTCCAGCTCGGTGACGTACCCGGGAAGCCGCTTCGGATCGATGAAGCTCTTGCCCCGGTTGCGGGTGGCGCAGCCGCACGCGTCGAGGTAGGGGTCGAGCAGTGCGGCCGTGCCGTTCTCCGCGACCCCGTCCAGCATCAGCTTCACCGTGCCCGCCCGGAACCGGCCGTGGCTGAACGCGTCCCGCTTCTCGACGAGTTCGGGAATCTGCTCGGCGCCACGCTCCCGGTCCCACCACAGCGCCCCGACCACCCGCGCGGTCAGCGAACCGTCCCGGGCCGCCGCGAGATACGCCCCGGCCGGGTCGTCCATGCCGAGGAAGTCGCCGATCAGCGCGTCCTGCCAGGCCGTGACGCCGAGCGCGTGCAGATACCGCTGGGCGTGCAGCAGCGCCGCGAGCCGGTCCGCCGCGGTGGCCGCCGGGGCGAAGCGGCCGACCAGCTGCATGGCCCCCTCCTGGAGGGTGCCGCTCGGCGCGCCGGAGGCGTCCCGCTCGATCCGCCCGTCGGCCGGGTCCGGCGTGTCGCGGTCGATCCCGGCCAGCTCCAGCGCCCGGCTGTTCACCCAGGCGCCGTGATGGTCCCGGTTGGGCAGGTACACCGGCCGGTCCGGTACGACGGCGTCCAGCAGCTCCCTCGTCGGCGTACCGCCTTCGAAGGCCTCCATCGACCAGCCGCCGCCGAGGATCCACTCCCGTTCCGGATGAGCCTCGGCATAGGCCCGTACGGCCGCCACGCTCTCCTCGGCGGTCCGCAGCCCGGTGAGGTCGCACTGGGCCAGCTCCAGCCCGGCCGGCACCGGATGGACGTGCGCGTCCTGGAACCCGGGCAGCAGCAGCCGTCCGGCGAGGTCGACCACCTCGGTGCGGGGCCCCGCCAGCGCCCGCACCTCGTCGTGCCCGACGGCCGTGACGCGGTCACCGGTGACGGCCACGGCGGTCGCCGTCGGGCCCTCCGGGGTGAGGACGGGCCCGCCGGTGAAGAGCAGATCTGCGTGCATGTTTCCTTTTCCTCAGTTGGGGGTCGTGAGCAGCTGGGGCGCGTCGGCGTCGGTGCCCTCGCCGGTGCGGAAGTACGGCGACCGGCGCACGTACTTCGCCCAGGCGGCCGCGACGAAGCCGGACGCGATCATCACCAGCGGGGTGGTCAGCAGGAACCAGCCGTTGTCCGCACTGACCTCGAAGTGGTCGGCGGAGGTGTAGAAGGACCAGCCGAGGTAGCCGCCGAGGCCCAGCAGCGCGAGGGCGCTCAGCGCCGGGAGCACGACGGCCCGTACGCCCTGCCGCCAGTCCTTCCGCAGCAGGGAGCGGAACCGGGCCGCGGCGGCGAGCGCGGTGAGCGCGTACGACACGGCGACGACGATGCCCACCGCGTTCACCGTCGCCATGATCATGTCGGCCAGCCTGGGGATCACCAGGGCCAGCGCGGCGACCACCGTGGCGAGGGCGCCGATCAGCAGGGTGCCGGCCGCCGGGGTGCCGTACCGGGTGCTGACCCTGGACCACACCGGCCCGAGGGTACGGTCCCGGCTCATCGCGAACATGCCACGGGCGGTCGGGATCACCCCCGCCTGGAGCGAGGCCACCGCCGAGAACATCAGCGCCACCAGCGGCAGCGCCGCCCACGGCTGGGCGGCGAGCCGGTCGCCGAAGAACGCCAGCCCCTCGGCCCCGTGCCCGGCCAGCTCCCGCTCGGACAGCACCCGCTGGAACGCCACCGAGCCCAGCAGGAACAGCCCCAGCATCGTCACCAGGGTGATCAGCCCGGCCCGGGAGGCGTCCCGGGGGTCGCGCACCTCCTCGTTGACGCTGAACGCGGCCTCGAAGCCCCAGTAGCAGAACACCGAGAGCAGCAGGCCCTGGGCCAGCGCGGAGGCCGACGGGATCGCGAACGGGTCGAACCAGCTCAGGCTGAAGGGGTGCGGGCCGGCCACGATGCCGTAGCCGCAGAACCCGAGCAGCACCACGTACTCGAAGACCAGCAGTCCCGTCTGGAGGCGGGCGGCGGTGCGGATGCCGGTCACGGCGGTCAGGGTGACGGCGACCAGGACGACGATGCCGACCGCCGTGGTCTGCGCCGTCGAACCCGCGTCGAGGGCGAGCGAGCCGACGCGGTGCAGCCCGGCCTCGCCGGCGAGTTGCAGCATCGCGGAGCCGGTCACCGCGGTGGTGTACGCGAGGAAGGCGACCGTCGCCACGATGTTCACCCAGCCGACCGTGAAGCCGAGCCAGGGGTTGAGCGAACGGCCCACCCACACATAGCCGTTGCCCGCGTTCGGCTCCACCCGGTTCAGCCGTGAGTAGGCGCCCGCGATACCCAGGACGGGCAGGAACGCCAGCAGCATGATGGCCGGCAGATGCAGCCCGACCACCCCGGCCGTCACGCCCAGGCCGATGCCGATGCTGGTGGTGGCGGCCGTACTGGACGCGGCCACCGCCACGCCGTCCAGGACGGACAGGGATCTGCGCAACTCCGGGGGGTCCGCCGGGTAGGGCTGCTCGGTCATGGCCGGCACACTCCGCTCACACCTGGGGGCCGGCCCGACCGGCCCCGGTGACCGGTCATGAAACTGCCGGTGGCCTTCACAGGTCAACGGTGTTGTCATAAGGTGCCCGCACACCGTGAAGGAGTCCCCATGAGCGAACGCGTCGTCCCGGCCGCCGCCCGCCGGCGCCGGCGCCCCACCAAGGAGGGCGTGGTCCTCTCCGAGGAGCTGATCGTCGGGACCGCGCTCCGGCTGATCGAGGAGCACGGCGCCGAGGCACTGTCCGTGCGCCGGCTGGGCCGCGCCCTGGGCGCCGACCCCAGCTCCCTCTACCGCTACTTCCGGCACACCGACGACCTGATGCTGGCCATCGCCGACGAGCTGATCGGGCGTACCCTGCGGGCCTGGCGGCCCACCGGTCACTGGCGCGCCGACCTGCGCGACCTGGGACTGCGGATGCACGCCGGCGCCCTCGCGCACCCCCGGGCGGCGGTGCTCAGCGCCCACCGGGTGACCGGGCGGACGTACGAGATCCAGGCCGTGGAGACCATCCTCGGGGTGCTGCGCGGGGCCGGGTTCCCGGACGCCGAGGCGGTGCGCGTCTACCACGCCTTCGTCGACCAGGCCCTCGCCTACGGCGCCCTCGACTCCGCCAACACCGCCCTGCCCCGGCCCGCCCGCGACGCCGAGGCGGACGTCTGGCGGACGACGTACGCGGGCCTGTCCGCCGCCACCCACCCGCACATCGCGGCCACCGCCCGCCACCTGGTGGCCTCGATGCGCGGCAGTTCCTACCCGGCCGCCCTCGACCTCCTGCTGACCGCGGCCGCCACCCGGCTCGCGGAGCTCCGCGCCGGGGACTGAAACCGGCGGGCGGGGACATCCGCACTCCAAGGACCTCAAGGACCCGTCCAGGGAGGAAACATGGCACTGGTGACCGCGGCCGTCGTGGTGCTCGACTGCGCCGAACCCGAGAAACTCGCCCAGTTCTACCGGGAGTTCCTCGACGCCGAGGACGGTGACGTCTCGGCCAACCTGGTCGAGATCCGGGCCGCCGACGGCTTTCGGATCGCCTTCCGGCGTGACGTCAACGCGACCCCGCCGAGCTGGCCGCGACCGGAGAACTCGCTCCAGGCGCATCTCGACTTCCTGGTCGAGGACCTCGACGAGGCCGAACTCCGGGTGGTCGGCCTGGGCGGCCGCCCCATCGACACGAAGGACGCGGCCGGGCCGTACGAGGAACGCGGGTACGCCGACCCGGCCGGTCACTCCTTCACCCTGCGCCTGGTACCCCCCGCGGCACCCAAGCAGGGCTGAACCCGCTCAGTCCCGGCCGCCCTTGCCGGCGGTCGGCCACACGCCGGTGGAGCGCTCGATGGCCGTCGCGCCGGTCCGGTCCACGGCGCTGCGCACCACCGCGAAGACAGCGCCCTGGACCGCCGCGGCCAGCAGCACCTCGCCCCAGCCGCGGTCCCGGTCCAGGGCGTCCGGCGCGTCCTCCTCGCCGCGCACCGCCATCCAGGTGCGCCGGAAGGCCAGCGCGCCCAGTGCCCCGCCGGCCCAGCTCAGCACGAAGCCGAGCGGGGCGTAGACGAGGGGGAGTTTCAGCTTCTTCCTGCTCTTTGCCATGTCTGCCTCCGCGTTGTCAGGGCCGTCCCGCGACCGGGATCTCCTCGCCCGCCGGCACCGGGCCGGGCGGCGTCCCGTCCCCGAAGGGCCGGCCGCCGAGCTCCTCCCGGTGATGGGGCGTCAGCCACCCGGCGGTGTCCGGGCCGAGCGGCACGACACGGGTCGGGTTGATCCCGGTGTGGACCTGGTAGTAGTGCCGTTTGATGTGGTCGAAGTCGACGGTGTCACCGAATCCCGGCGTCTGGTAGAGGTCCCTCGCGTACGCCCAGAGCACCGGCTGCTCCGCCAGCTTCCAGCGGTTGCACTTGAAGTGGCCGTGGTAGACGGCGTCGAACCGTACCAGCGTGGTGAACAGCCGGACATCGGCCTCCGTGAGGGTGTCCCCGACCAGGTAGCGCTGTCGGGCCAGCCGCCCGGCGAGCACTTCGAGCCGCCGGAACACCCCCGCGCACGCCTCCTCGTAGGCCTGCTGGCCGTTCGCGAACCCGGCCCGGTACACGCCGTTGTTGACGTCCTCGTACACCTCCGCCATCACCGTGTCGATCTCGTCCCGGTGCTTCTCCGGGTACAGGTCGGGTGCCCCCGGCCGGTGCAGCGCCGTCCACTCGGTGGCCAGGTCCAGGGTCAGCTGCTGGTAGTCGTTGGTGACCAGCTGTCCGCTCGGTACGTCCACGACCGCCGGCACGCTCACCCCGCCCGGGTAGCCGGTCTCCCGCCGGTCGTAGGCCTCGCTGAGGTACCGGATGCCGAGCACCGGGTCACGGCCGTCCGGGTCGAGGGTGAAGCGCCAGCTGCGGTCGTCCTGGATCGGGTCGGCGACGGCGAGCGAGAGGGCGTCCTCGAGACCGAGCAGCCGCCGTACCACCAGGGACCGGCTCGCCCACGGGCAGGCGCGGCTGACCACCAGCCGGTAGCGTCCCGCCGCGACCGGCCAGCCGTCCCGGCCGTCCGCGGTGATCCGGTCCGCGAAGTGGCTGCGGGACCGGGAGAACGCCTTGTGCCCGAGCGAGCTGTTGCCGTCACCGCTCATGAATCCTCCTTGCCGGCGGGGTCTGGCGAGGGCCGAATGAGCCCGTTGGGTCGCGTTCCCCGTTGTGGCCCGTTTTCCACCGCCCGGGCGGTGTGATCAGCCCCCTCCGGGGCAGTCGGCCGTCGTGAGTGGGACTTCGTCGAAAGAACATTCGAATCAGCGGGATCAGTCAAGTCAGCCGGACGAGTCGAGTCAACGGGATCGGCCGAGTCGGCGGGATCAGCCGAGTCGGCAGGAGAAGTCGGAGCAGCAGCCGGTGTCCGACCGCAAGACGCGCCTGACCGTGTTCGTGGCGCTCGCCGCGAACCTGGTGATCGCCGCCGCCAAGGCCGTGGGCGGGGTGGCCGCCGGCTCGCCCGCGCTGCTCTCGGAGGCCGCGCACTCCGTCGCCGACAGCCTCAACGAGGTGTTCCTGCTGGCCGCCCTGCGGCGCAGCCGCCGTCCGCCCGACGCCCGGCACCCCTTCGGCTACGGCAAGGAGCGCTTCTTCTGGTCCCTGCTCGCGGCCGTCGGGATCTTCGTCATGGGCGGCTGCTTCTCCTTCTTCCAGGGCATCGAGGCGCTGCGCGACGGCGCCGACGAGAAACTGAGCGGCTATGTGGCGGGCCTGACCGTGCTCGGTGTCGCGCTGCTCGCCGAGGGCGCGTCCCTGGTCCGGGCCCTGCACCAGGCCCGCCGGGAGGACCGCGGGCTGCGCGACCCGGCGCTGCGCACGGTGGTCGCCGAGGACGGCACCGCGGTGATCGGCGTCATCCTGGCGATCGTCGGCATGGTCCTGCACATGGTCACCGGGCAGGTCGCCTGGGAGGCCTCGGCCTCGCTGGCCATCGGTGCCCTGCTGGTGTACGTGGCCTACCGGCTCGGCGCCGACGCCCGCGCCCGGCTGATCGGCGAGGCGGCCGACCCGGAGCTGAGCGACCGGATCAGGGAGCAGCTGGAGGGGGAGCCGGAGATCGACACCGTGGAAGCCCTCTTCACCATGCAACTGGGTCTGGACTCCACCCTGGTCGCGGCCCGCATCGACCTGATGCCGGGGCTGGACAGCGAGCGGGTGGAGGAGGTCCTGGTGCGCATCAAGGGATCGCTCGCCGAGACGTTCACCGAGACCGACCAGGTCTTCCTGGACGTCACCGACCGCTCGGCGCAGGAGGCAGGGGAAAGCCCCGCCGCGACGGGGGAACGCGGCGGGGCCTGACATTCGGCTGCCCGGCCCGAAGCCGGATCATGCCTCCCGGAAACAGATTTTTCTAAATTCCGACGGTCCCCGGCCGGAAAGGATTCCCGGAACCGTCAGTTCCCCGGCCCGGCTCCGCCAGGGAGCCGGGCGCCCGGACCGACTACCGCGGTTCCAGTACGAACACCGGGATCTGCCGGTCCGTCTTCTCCTGGTAGTCCGCGTACGGCGGGTACGCCGCGACGGCGCGCTCCCACCACTCGGCCTTCTCCGCGCCGGTGACCTCCCGCGCGGTCATGTCCTGCTTGGTCTGCCCGTCCTGGAGCTCGACGTGCGGCTCGGACTTCACGTTGAAGTACCAGACAGGGTGCTTGGGCGCGCCGCCCTGCGAGGCGACCACGGCGTACTTCCCGTCGTGCTCGACCCGCATCAGCGGGGTCTTGCGGATCTTCCCGCTCTTCGCACCCAGGGTGGTCAGCACGATGACGGGCAGGCCCGTGTCCATCAGCGTGTTGCCCTCCTTCCCGCCCGAGCTCTCGTACAACTCGACCTGCTCCCGCACCCAGGCGGTCGGGCTGGGCTCGTACTCGCCCTCAAGAGGCATGAGGTCCGTCCCCTCGTCGCTTCCGTCGCTTGACGTCATGATTCAACACCGGGAGTGCCCAGGTTTCATCCGTACGACACCGGGTTCGCGGCCCCCATGGGAACGCACGCCGGGTTCCCGCGCCCCACGGGAACCCGCGCCGGGTTCCTCAGCCGGGCGCCAGTACCACCCGGGCCGCGAGGCCGAGCATCACGCAGCTCGACACGAGCGCCGTGACCAGCCGCCCCCGGTGCCCCGTCAGCCCCCTGCCGAGGAGGGCCCCGCCGCCCGCCAGCAGCAGCTGCCAGCTCGCGGACGCGGCGAAGGCCGCGAGGACGAACAGGCCCTGTTCGAGCGGCCGTACCGCGGCGGCCGAACGGGTGCCGACCACCAGGGCCGCGAAGTAGATCACCGTGGTGGGGTTCAGCAGGGTGATCCCGAGGAGGCCGAGATACGCCCGTCCGGGGCCGGGTACCGGCCGCTCGGCCCGGGTCGCGAGGTGCCGCTGCCGGTACTGGCGCACGGCGACGGCCGCCCCGCGCACCGCGAGGGCCACCAGGACCAGCGCCGAGACCCAGCGCAGCGGCCCGAGCACCGGCAGCAGCGCGGCCGTCAGCGCGGCGCCGCCGACCGCGGCGAGCAGGGCGTACAGGCCGTCCGCGCTGGCGACGCCGAGCGCGGCGCAGGCGCCGGTCCGCAGTGACGTGCGGGCCGTGAGGGACACTAGATATGTGCCGACCGCGCCGACCGGGACGGCGATCCCGTACCCGGCGAGCAGGCCGGCGACGAGCGCGGCCGTCACGGGCGTGCGGGCTCGGGCCTCCAGGGGCGCCGCGGCTGCTGCTGGACCCGCACCGCACCGGCGGTCGCGGCGGTCAGCGGCATACGGGCGTCAGGAGAGTTCATGCGCAGATCCTGTGGCCCGCGCCGTCGTCCCGGCAAGCGAATTTCGGCGCGGAACCGTCCCCCGACCCAGTGCGGTTCGGCCAGATCACCGGATTCACCGATCTGGCTGAACTTGCGGTCGCCCCATAGGTGCCCCGGGCATCTAATGAAGATCGGCACGACGTACGACATTCGTCTGCGAGGTCTTCCATGAACGAACTGACGGACCTGACGGAACCCACGACCCCGGCGCCGGCCGAACCCGTGGCCTGGCCGCAGGACCGCACGTGCCCCTACCACCCACCCACCGGCTACGATCCGCTGCGCGACGGGGCCCCGCTGTCCCGTGTCACGCTCTACGACGGCCGCACCGTATGGGCGGTCACCGGCCACGGCGCGGCCCGGACGCTGCTCGCCGACCCCCGGCTCTCCAGCGACCGCCGCCGGGACGACTTCCCGATGCCGAACGCGCGGTTCGCGGCGGCCCGGGAGCGCCGCAGGGTCGCCCTGCTCGGCCTCGACGGCCCCGAGCACCAGATCCAGCGCCGGATGCTGATCCCGGACTTCACCCTCAAACGCGCCACCGCGATGCGGCCGGCCATCCAACGGATCGTCGACGGTCTGCTGGACCGGATGGTCGCCCAGGGGCCGCCGGCCGACCTGGTGAGCGCCTTCGCCCTGCCCGTGCCGTCCATGGTCATCTGCGACCTGCTCGGCGTCCCGTACGCCGACCACGAGTTCTTCGAGGCCCAGTCCAGGCGGCTGCTGCGCGGCCCGGCACCCGCGGACTCCCTGGACGCGCGCGACCGGCTGGAGGCCTACCTGGGCGACCTGGTCGACCGCAAGGGCCGGGACGAGGCGCCCGGCGACGGCGTCCTCGACGACCTCGTCCACGAACGGCTGCGCGAGGGCGCCCTGGACCGCGACGAGGTGGTCGCGCTGGCCCTCATCCTGCTGGTCGCCGGGCACGAGACCACCGCCAACATGATCTCCCTCGGCACCTTCACCCTGCTCCAGCAGCCCGAGCGGCTGGCCGAACTGCGTGCCGACCCCGCCCTGGTGCCCGCCGCCGTCGAGGAGCTGATGCGGATGCTGTCCATCGCGGACGGGCTGCTGCGCGTCGCCCTGGAGGACATCGAGGTGGCCGGCGCCACCATCCGCAAGGGCGACGGCGTGCTCTTCGCGACCTCGGTCATCAACCGCGACGAGTCCGTGTACGACGACCCCGACACCATCGACTGGCACCGCCCGGCCCGCCACCACGTGGCCTTCGGCTTCGGCATCCACCAGTGCCTCGGCCAGAACCTGGCCCGCACCGAGCTGGAGATCGCCCTGCGCACCCTGTGGGAGCGGCTCCCCGGCCTGCGGCTCGCCGCGCCGCCGGAGACGATCCCCTGCAAACCCGGCGACACGATCCAGGGGATGCTGGAACTCCCCGTGACCTGGTAAGAGGCTCCTGCCATGCACATCGAGATCGACACGGACATCTGCATCGGCGCCGGCCAGTGCGCGTTGACCGCCCCGAACGTGTTCACCCAGGATGACGACGGGTTCAGCGCCCTGCTCCCCGGAAAGGAGGACGGGGGCGGCGACCCCCTGGTCAAGGAGGCCGCCCGGGCCTGCCCGGTGCACGCCATCACCGTCAAGGAACCGACGGGCTAGCCACCGGCGCGTCCAGCACCGCCGGTTCCGGCCCCCGTGGCCGTGCCGGGCCGGCGATCACCCCGTACGCCGCCACCCGTCGCCCCCGCGGCTCCGCCGCCATCCCCGGCGGCAGGGCCGCGGGACCGGCCGGCCGGGGCACGTCCGGGGCGAGCGGTCTCAGCCGGCCCGCAACAGCATCCGGGCCGCCTCCCGGGCCTCGGCCGCGGGCGCCGCGCTCCCGGTGATCCCGGCGGTGACCATCGCCCCCTCCGCCAGCAGGAACAGCGGGCCGGTGAGTGCGGCGTCCAGTCCGGCGCCGGCCACCAGCCCCGCGAGGTAGTCCCGGAACGCCCGCTTGTGGTCCCGCACCCGGGCCGCCACCGGCTCCGAGGTGGCGCCCAGTTCGCCGTACGCGTTGATCCAGGCGCAGCCCCGGAAGTCCGGCTCGCCGAACCAGGTCTCCAGCCAGTCGAACACGGCGAGCAGCCGCTCCCGCGGGTCCCGCCGCCGCTCGACGTGTTCGGCGAGCCGCTGCCGCCAGCGCACGTCCCGGCGCTCCAGGTAGGCCACCACCAGCTGCTCCTTCGCCGGGAAGAGCTGGTAGAGCCGTTTCAGGGAGACGCCGGAGGCGCCGCGTATGTCGTCCATGCCGACGGACTGCACCCCACGCCCGTAGAACAGCAGCTCAGCGGCGTCCAGGGCCTGCTCGCGGGCGACCGCGCTGTCCATGACCACTCCCGGACCACACCTTTCCTTGACGTGAGAACCAGCGTTCTCCTACGGTAGCAGCGACCCGGAGAACGCACGTTCTCGATCTGAGGAGGAGACCATGGCCGACCGCCCACCCCTGCCCCCGTTCACCCACGAGACCGCGGTACAGAAGGTGCAGGCGGCCGAGGACGCCTGGAACACCCGCGACCCCGAGCGGGTGGCGCTCGCCTACTCCGAGGACTCGGTCTGGCGCAACCGCGGCACCTTCGTCACCGGCCGAGCCGAGATCGTCGAGTTCCTCACCGCCAAATGGGCCAGGGAACTCGACTACGCCCTCCGCAAGGACCTGTGGGCCTTCGACGGCGACCGCATCGCGGTCCGCTTCCAGTACGAGTGCCACGACGCGGACGGCCGCTGGTGGCGGTCGTACGGCAACGAGCTGTGGGAGTTCGACGCGCACGGGCTGATGACCCGGCGCGAGGCGAGCATCAACGACGTCCCGATCGAGGAGCACGAGCGCCGCATCCACGGTCCGCGCCCGGCCGCCGAACGGGGCCTGTCCTTCCCGCTCCGGTAGCCCCCGCATAGGGTTCCCGGATGACCGACGAGCCCCGCAAGCCCTTCCTCTACCTGGTCGTGTGCGCCGCCGGTGTCGCCGCGGGCGTCGGCGGGCTCATCACCGCGGCCCGGGAGCGCGGCTGGGAGGTCGGTGTCATCGCCACGCCCGTGGCCATGAACGGCTTCTTCGACACCGCGGAGGCGGAGGCGCGCACCGGCCGCCCGATCCGCTCGGCGTGGCGCAGCCCCGCCGACCCGCGGCCCTTCCCGCCGCCGGACGCGGTGGCCGTCGCCCCCGCCACCTTCAACACCGTCAACAAGTGGGCCGCCGGGTTCGCCGACACCCTCGCCGTCGGCACCCTGTGCGAGGCGCTCGGCCTCGGCGTGCCCATCGGGGTCCTGCCGTGCGTCGCCGACGCGCTGGCCGCGCACCCCGCCTACCAGGAAAGCCTGACGCGGCTGCGCGGGCTGGGCGTCCGCTTCGGCGATCCGTACACCGGCGCGCCCGAAGCGGACGGCGGGCGCCCCGAGTTCGCCTGGGAGCGGGTGCTCGACCTGCTGGAGCACGGCTGACGGCGACCGGCCGACCGCCTCGGCAGGAGTCCTGGCAGCCCGCCGACGTACGCTCGCCTGTGTACGGAGTGATCTCGACGGCGGGAGACAACGATGGAGTACGTGAAGCTCGGCCGCACCGGTCTGGACGTGTCCCGGATCTGCCTCGGCTGCATGACCTACGGCCGTCCCGACCGCGGCAACCACGAGTGGACCCTCGACGAGGAGGCGTCCCGCCCGCTCATCCGGCAGGCGCTGGAGTCTGGCATCAACTTCTTCGACACCGCGAACGTCTACTCCGACGGCACCAGTGAGGAGATCGTCGGCAAGGCACTGCGCGACTTCGCACGCCGCGACGAGATCGTCCTCGCCACCAAGGTGCACGGCCGGATGCGCCCCGGCCCCAACGGCGGCGGCCTGTCCCGCAAGGCGATCCTCTCCGAGATCGACCACAGCCTCAGCCGCCTCGGCACCGACTACGTCGACCTCTACCAGATCCACCGCTTCGACCACGGGACCCCCGTCGAGGAGACGATGGAGGCCCTGCACGACGTCGTCAAGGCCGGCAAGGCCCGCTACATCGGGGCGAGTTCGATGTACGCCTGGGAGTTCTCCAAGGCCCAGTACACCGCCGAGCGGGGCGGCTGGACCAAGTTCGTCTCCATGCAGGACCACTACAACCTCCTCTACCGCGAGGAGGAGCGCGAGATGCTGCCGCTCTGCGCGGACCAGGGCGTGGGCGTACTGCCCTGGAGTCCGCTGGCCCGGGGCCGCCTCACCCGCGACTGGGGGACGGTCACCGGGCGCAGCTCCACCGACAACTTCGGCAGCACCCTCTACCAGGAGGGCGACCGCGCGATCGTCGAGGCGGTCACCCGCATCGCGGACGACCGGGGCGTCCCGCGCGCCCAGGTGGCCCTGTCCTGGCTCCTGCACCAGAGCACGGTGACGGCCCCGATCATCGGCGCCTCCAAGCCGAACCACCTCGAGGACGCCGTGGCCGCGGTCGGACTCCGCCTCAGCGAAAAGGAGTTGGAGGAACTGGAGCGGCCTTACGGCCCCCATCCGATCTCCGGCCACTGAGAGTTCCCGGGGCGCGTCACAACCGCGAGGTACCGCAGGGACCGGCTCCCTCGCTCTCCAGCAGGGGGACCCGCTCCCCGCTCATGGTCAGCGTCCGGTAGTAGGCGCCGATCCGCTCCGCCGACCGCCCCACGTAGTGCCCGATGAACGACCGCCGGAACCGCTCACCCGAGCTGTTCGGCTGTGACCCGTGCACCAGGCTCCCGTTGAAGAACAGGACGTCCCCGGGGGCCATGTCGACCGGCACCGCCGCGAGCCCCTGCGGCGGTGCCACGTACTCCCGGGCGAACGACAGGTCCGCGTCCGACTCCTCCGGGCAGAACAGGTCCATCCGGTGCGTCCCCGGCACCACTTCCAGCCCGCCGTTCTCCCGGTCGATCGCCTCACAGGCGATCCACGCCGCGACACAGGTCCCCGGCTCCACCCGCAGATAGAAGTTGTCCTGATGCAGCGCCTGCCCCCGGGCGCCCGGCGGCTTGAAGTAGAACATGCTCTGCGCGGCCAGCACCTCCTCCCCGAACAGCCCCTCCAGGACCACCCGCAACCGCGCGTCCAGCAGGAACCGCCGGGCGAGCGCGCTGATCTCGTGCGGCTGCATCACCCGCGGGTACCGGTGCAGCGGATCCGCCGTCGGCCCCGGCTCGAAGTGCCCCGGCACCGCCCGCCCGGCCGCGTGCAGCGCCGCGAACTCCGCACAAAGGCGGTCGATCTCGTCGTCCCCGAACAACCCGCGTACGACGGTGAACCCGTCCTCCTCGAACCGCCGCAGCAGGCCGGCGTCGATGCCTGTGACTGTCATACCCTCGCTCCTCGATCCGTCGTCCTGGACCTGTCACGCTAGGCCGACGGGCCGGCCGAGAGGATGTCCATGAACGCTGAGGGATTGCCCGAGACCACTGTTCCGGCTCCGCCGCCGGGCATGGTCGTCACCGGCCGCTACGACCAGGGGCCCGGCTACCGGATCAACCGGTCCCAGGGCTCCGGCAGTTGGCTGCTCATCTGGACCACGCACGGCGGCGGCGTGATCCGGCAGGGGGCCGCCCGGACCCGGGCGCGCCCCGGTGACCTGGTCGTCCTCGGTCCCGGGGTCCCGCACAGCTACTCGGTCGAACCCGGCCTGGACCGCTGGCGCTTCTGGTGGACCCACTGCCAGGCCCGCCCCGCGTGGGTCCGCCGGCTGGGCCCGTGCGCCCTGGGCGACGGCATGTACGCCGTCGGTGCCCCGGACGGCACGCACCCGCGGATCGAGGCGGCCTTCCACCGCATACTCGCCGACTCCCGCTGGCCCGGCACCGGCGCGCCGCCCCCGCCCGAAGAACCCGCCACGCCTGGTGCGCACGAAGTTGCCACCCGCGCACCGGACGGAACCGCCGCAGCCGGACCGCACGAAGCGGCTCCCTCCGTACCGGGCGAGGAGCGGGTGGCCGTGGCACACGTCAGTGCGGCCCGTGAACTCGCCCTGTGTGCGCTGGAGGAGGTCGTCCTGCTCGCCGCGGCCGGCGCGCACCGGGCCCCGGACGGCCCGGACGCCAGGGACGAGCGGGTGCGGCGCGCCGAGGAACTGATCGCTGCCGACCCGGGCGCCCCGCACACCGTCGGCACGCTCGCCGAGCGTGTCGCGCTGTCGCCGTCCAGGTTCGCCCACCTCTTCACCCGCCAGACCGGGGTGCCCCCGATGCGTGCGCTGCGCGAGGCACGGCTGCGGCACGCCGCCCGGCTGCTGGAGAGCACCGACCTGACCGTCGAACGGGTCGCCGCCGCGTCCGGATTTCCCAGCCCGTTCCACTTCAACCGGGTTTTCCGCGAAAGCTACGGCGTCCCGCCCGGTGCCTACCGCTCCGGTGAACGCCCCTGAAAGCAGGCGTCATTGGTTCACCCGCGCCGCCGGGCGGGCGACCTGCGCAGGTCGGGCCGTGGTTCAATGGTTGGGGTCGAGGTCACGGCGGTCTGCTGTGAATCTCCCCGGGAATTACGAAGTCGATACGGCGACAAAGCGCGAACTCGCTCATTGACGATTCGTCAAACAAAGGCCGCGTACGGGTATTGCGCAAAACCCCGGCATCCCTTGTTCTGCTCTGCTGGCCTGTGCAAAGGTGTGCCGTGTCGGCATGCGGGCCATTGTTTTCACCCCTCCGCATGCGCGAGGCCGCTCCCGTTCGCCCCCCCCCACGCTTCAAAAGAGCTGCCGACGGCGGACGTTCCGCGCCGAACCCCCAACAGACCCGTCCGGTCGTGCTGTCGGCCGGGTCGCATGCCGGTCGCATACCCGTTGGTACGGACCGAATACCGCGTTGCGTCTGGAAGGAATGCAGTCGTGAATGACGCAGGCCTGGGGAATTCCCCTGCCCCCGCCCGGCCGTTCGACGTCACCGACGAACAGCTCAGCGCCGAGCTGAAGCAGTGGACGGGCACCGCGCCCGCCCTGCACCCGGTCGGTGAACTGCTCGACCGGCACTGGGAAGCGGCCTTCGCCTATGCCCGTCTGTGCACGGACGGGACGCGCGGCGCGGGCATGCTCACCACCGCCGCGTTCACCCGGCTCTTCGGCGAGTCCCTGCGCCAGGCCGGCCCCACCGCCGCCTGGCGTCCCCAACTGCTGGTGACGGTCCGCCGCATCGCCGCCGAGTGGGACAACGACGGGCGGGGCGAACTCCTGCACCCCGAACTGCGCGCCGGCACCGGGGAACGGGCCGCCGCCCGGCTGCTGCCGCCCGCGAACCGACGGCTGCTCTCCCGTGCGTTCCAGCGCCTGACCCAGTCCTCGCGTGCCGTCCTTTGGCACATCGAGGTCGAGTCGGAGCCGCTGTCGACCCCCGCCGCGCTGCTGGGCCTCGACGAGCAGGACGCGCGGGTCGAACTGCGCCGGTCTCGCGAGCGGCTGCGCGAGGAGTGCCTCCAGGTGCACCGTGAACTCGCCCACGAGGACGAGTGCCAGCGGTACGTCCGGATGATCGACGTGACCTTCCGGCGCGGCGGCTCCGACATCGACCGGGACCTCCAGCAGCACCTGAACGGGTGCAAGCACTGCGGGTTCACCGCCGACCAGCTCCACCAGTTCAACGGCGGCCTCGGCCTCGCCCTGGCGGAGGCCGTGCTCGGCTGGGGTGCCCGCGGCTACCTGGAGTCCCGCGCCGGTCTCACCGAGGCGCCCGTCGAACCGGCGCCCGTGCCCGTCGGCGGGTTCACCGGCGGCGAGGCCTTCGCGCCGGCGGGGCCGGGCAAGGACCTCGTGGTGCACCCCGTCGCCTCCCGGCGCGCCGAGCAGCGCGCCGCCCGCCGGGCGCGCCGCCGCAACCTCACGGTGGCCGTGGGCACCGTGAGCGGTCTGGTCGTACTGCCGCTGGTGCTGTGGGCGGTGCTCGGCACCGGTGACGACGCCGGGACGGCCGCCGCCAAGCCCTCCGCCAAGCCCGGCGCCGGCAGCGCCACCTCGGGCCCCTCCTGGGCCGGCAGCAACCAGACCGCCCAGGGGACCCTCCGCGGCCGCCTGCACAACCTCGCCTCGGGCCTGTGCATCGGCGTGGTCGGCAAGAAGGCCGTGAAGGGCGCCGAGACCGAACTCGCGGAGTGCTCGTCGGCCGCCGGCCAGCAGTGGACGTACGACGCCGACGGGCTGCTGCGCAACGGCGCCGACCCCGGCCTGTGCCTGGACTCGCACCTCGGCTACTCCGTCCGGCTGGCGCCGTGCTCGGCCACCGGGTCCGGCGGCCGGAGCATCCGCTACGACTTCACCCTCCAGGGCGCCCTGGTGCCCCGCTGGGACCAGGACCTGGCCCTCGCCCCGGCGGCGACCGACGGCGGCGGCTCCCTGGTCGTCAAGAACCGGGCCGACGTCAGCGCGCAGCGCTGGGTGATGGACACCTCCCAGCCCGACCTCCAGATGCAGATCGTCAACTGGGACGCCGAGACCACCCCGTCGCCCACCCCGACCCCGACCGCCGCCCCGTCGGTCAAGGCGGCGCGGACCCCCACGCCGGCGCCCACCCCGTCGGCGTCGACCACGACCGCCCAGCCGACGCCGTCGAGCGGCGCGCCCGGCTACAACCCGTGCGAGGAGTACCCCGGCTACTGCTACGGCGGCGGCCAGTACGGTGGCGGCTGGGGTGGCGGTGGCGGCTACGGCGGCGGTTACGGCGGCGGCCACCACCGCTGAGGCCGCCACGGTCTCAGCGGCGGTGCGGTGGCGGTGGCGGCATCGTGGTCAGCTCCGGTGCCCCCTCCGGCCACACCAGGAGCACCGGGCAGGGCGCGTGGTCGACGACGAAGCGCGCCGCCCGGCCCAGGCTGTGCGGTCCGAGCCGGGACCGGTCGCCGTCCCGGGCGACGATCAGCAGACCGGCCCCCTCGGCGGCGGCCACCACCTCCCGCTCGACCCGCCCGGTCCGCTCCAGCAGGGTGCACGGCCGCCCCAGCCGCGCCCCGGCCGCGTCGAGCAGCTCCGCCGCCGACGTGCCGCCGAGTTCCACCAGTCGCCGCTCCGGGTCCGGTTCCGAGCCGGCCCGGCCCAGCAGCCCCGCGAACGCGCCGTGCGCGAGCCCGGCCGTCCCCGGCTCGGTCACGTGCAGCAGCGTCACCTCGGACGCCTCCCGCGCATGCGTGCGCACCGCGTCCACACAGGCGGGCCAGGTCCCCTCGACCAGCCAGACGATCACCCGCATCCATGGCCTCCCGTCCAGCGACCGACCGGTCCTGACCAGGCTCCGACCGGCTCCCGACTAGATCCGACGACTCCGACGAGTCCGGCTAGACGCCGATCACCTGGAGCGCCCCCCACAGTGCCACCACCGCACCGCCCAGCGCGACCGGCACGGCGAGCAGCCCCAGCCGGGTGAACTCGCCGATGTCCACGCCGTGGTCGTGCTGGTGCACGATCCTGCGCCACAGCAGCGTCGCGAGCGACCCGGCGTAGGTGAGGTTCGGCCCGATGTTCACCCCGAGCAGCACCGCGAGCACCGCGCCGGGGCCGTCGGCCGTGGCCAGCGGCAGCAGCACCAGCACCGCCGGCAGGTTGTTGATCAGGTTGGCCAGTACGGCGGCGAGCGCCGCGATCCCGAGCAGCGCCGGCAGCCCGGTCCCGCTCGGCAGGACGTGCCCGAGCGCGTCGGCGAGGCCGTTGTCGACGACCGCCCGCACCACGATCCCGAGCGCCAGCACGAACGCCAGGAACGCGGGCGCCGCGGCTTTCACGACCGTCAGCGGGGTCGCCTGCCGCCGTGCCAGCGCCCGCCCGGCCAGCACCAGCGCGCCCGCGCACGCGGCCCACGCCGGGTCGACGCCCACCGCCGAGGTGAGCACGAACCCCGCGAGTGTGCAGCCGACCGTGACCAGCGCGAACAGCGGCAGCCCGGGCGGCTCGCCGGTGTCCTTCGAACCCGGGGCCGCCGAGGACAGGTCACGGGCGAAGAACCGCCGGAACACCAGGTACTCGGCGCCGATCGCGACCAGCCAGGGCAGCACCATCAGCGCCGCGAACCGGGTGAAGCCCAGCCCGCTCGCCGCGAACGCCAGCAGGTTCGTCAGGTTGGACACCGGCAGCAGCAGCGAGGCGGTGTTCGACAGGTGCGTGCAGGCGTAGACGTGCGGTTTCGCCCGGACTCCGGAGCGGGCCGCCGTCGCGAACACCACCGGCGTCAGCAGCACCACCGTCGCGTCCAGGCTCAGTACGGCGGTGATCACCGACGCCAGCGCGAACACCGCGGTCAGCAGCCGCACCGGCCGCCCTGCCGACCAGCGGGCCATCCACGCCCCACAGGCCTGGAACAGGCCCTCGACGTCGCAGAAGTGGGCGAGCACCAGCACGGCGGCGAGGAAGCCGACGACCGGGCCCAGCTGTTCGGCCTCCGCCCGGGCGTGGTCGAGGGAGATCGCCCCGGTGGCGATCACCACCAGCGCCGCCGGCACGGCGAGGACCGCCTCCGGCCAGCCGTGCGGCCGGATGACGGCCCAGGCGAGCACGGCGGCGAGCAGGACGACGGACAGGGTCTCGGCGAGGGGGGTGTTCAGGGCGTGTTCCTCAGGACGTGATCAGATGCGGTCCGCCCATGAAAGCAGACCGCGGTTACGCGGACGGGGTACCCGCCGGGCCGAGGAACTCGGCCCACCCGCCCGTGGGCTCCTGCCCCGGATTCAGCGTGCGCAACGTGCGCAGCACCGCCGGGTCCTGCGCCTCCAGCCACGCCACCAGCTGCTTGAAGGACACGAAGCGCACGTCGTCGTGTTCGGCCATCCTGCCGATCGCCTCCTCGACGGCGTCCATGTAGATGCCGCCGTTCCAGCGTTCGAAGTGGTTGCCGATGAAGAACGGCGCCCGGTTGGTGGAGTGGGCCCGCTCGAACCCCGCCAGGTAGCTGTCCCGGGCCTGGGTGCGCCAGGCGTCGTACTGCGTCTTGTCGCCGAGCGGGTTGCCGGCGGACTGGTTGTACATCATGTTGTAGTCCATCGACAGGACCTGGAAGGAGTGCCCGGGGAACGGCACGGACTGCAGGGGGAAGTCCCAGATGCGGTTGCCCTGCACCTTGCCGGGCCAGATCTGGAGGCCGCCGGGGGAGCTGGCGTCGTACTTCCAGCCGAGCGCGGCCGCGGTGGGCAGCAGGTTGGTCTGGCCCTCCAGGCACGGGGTGCGGCCGCCGACCAGTTCCTTGCGGTAGTCGAAGGGCAGCGGCTCCAGGTCGGTGAAGCCGGTGTTCGTCTTCCACTTGGTGACGAAGTCCACGGCCTGGTCGATCTCGCTGCGCCACTCGGCGGGTGACCAGTTGCGCACGCCGTCACTGCCGCAGAAGTGGCCGTTGAAGTGGGTGCCTATCTCGTGGCCCTCCAGCCAGGCGGAGCGCACCTGCTGGAGCGTGGCGTGGATGTGCCGGTCGGAGAGGTAGCCGATCGCGGAGGCGCCGACCTGGTGCTGCGGCGGGTGGTAGAGGTTCTTCTTGGACTCGGGCAGCGTGTAGATGCCGGAGAGGAAGAACGTCATCTTCGCGCCGTGGTCGGCGGCCACCTTGCGGAAGCGGGAGAACAGCTGGTTGCTGAGCTCGCCCGCGCCGTCCCAGGAGAACACCACGAACTGCGGGGGCTTGGTGCCGGGCGCCATGCGGGTCGCCTTGGGCTGGTGGGGCTGGGCGCCGGTGTCGGCGGTGGAGCCGTCCCCGATCAGCTTCAGCGGTTTCGTCGGCGCCCCGCCGCCGCTGCCGGCGCCGGAACCGTCGCCGTCCAGTGTCCACGTGCCGTTCGAGCACCCCGACACGGCGCCCAGCGCGCCCAGGGCGCCGGCTGTCGCGCCCGCCGTCAGCACCCGCCTGCGAGAGATGCCGCTCATGTCCGTCCCCGATCCGTCGTCCCGGCCCCTCGTGGAGCCGCTTCCTGCGTGGTCGTCGGGTGTGATGGGCGGCCCGGCGGAAAAGATCGGAGCCGGCCGCGCGTGTTGCACGTCTGTGACAGTCGTGGCCGGGACATGGCGAACCCCGCTGCCCGGGGAACGGCAGCGGGGTGCGGGTGGTGCTCCGGCTAGGGCCTGTCTGACAATTCGCGTCGTCGCCCGAAGGGCGGCCGCGCGGCGTCAGGTGCGTGCTCTGGGGGTCCCCCCGGCCGGAGGCTGGGGGAGTGCCGGCCCCAGGCCCACGTACTGGGCGTACTCGGGTCTGGGGCCGGTGCGGTGAGAGTGCGTGCATGGCGTCGCGCGGCAGACGCGCATTGTCAGACAGGGCCTAGGGGCGCGTGCGCAGTCCGTCGAGGATGAGCGCGAGCATGTGGGGAGCCCGGTCCTCGGGGCCGGCCGCGGCGCGCCAGAGCGCGCCGGTGAGCTGGAGGAAGTCGGCGGGATCCGCGTCCGCGCGGATGGTGCCGTCCGCCTTGCCGGCGTCGAGGAGCCGGGAGATGGCGGCGATGACGGGGCCGTAGCTCTGCTCGGCGATCGCCTGGTGCGCGCCGGCGCTCAGGGCGTCACCGAGGCCGTGCTTCCTGCGCATCGCCTCGACGAGACCGGTCGTCCACTCGCGGAGCGCGTCGAGCGGCGGCAGCTCGGCCAGCAGGTCGGCCACGGTGCCGGTGATGCGGGTCACCTCGTCCTGGTAGACGGCCAGGACCAGCGCCTCGCGGGTGGGGAAGTTGCGGTACAGGGTGCCCGCGCCGACGCCGGCGCGCTGGGCGACCTGGTTCATCGAGGCACCGCTGTTCTCGGTGAACGCCTCACGGGCGGCCGTGAGGATGCGTGCCCGGTTCTCGCGGGCGTCGGAACGGACCACTGGACCTCACCTTGCTAAGTGGAGAACTCTCCACTAAGTTATCCGGAGAGCTCTCCACTTATTTTAGAGGGGCACCATGCACTACATCAAGCTCGGCACCACGGGCCTTGACGTGTCACCGATCGCCGTCGGCGCGATGACCTACGGCGAGCCCGACCGCGGGCACCCCGTCTGGTCGAAGGGCGAGGAGGAGGCCCGGCCGCTCATCCGGCACGCACTGGAGGCGGGGATCAACTTCTTCGACACCGCGAACATGTACTCGAACGGCTCCAGCGAGGAGATCCTCGGCCGGGCACTCAAGGACTTCGCCGACCGCGACGAGGTGGTGATCGCCACGAAGCTGCGCCACCCGATGCGGCCGGGAGCCAACGGACGGGGACTGTCACGGAAGGCGGTGATGACCGAGGTCGAGCACTCGCTGCGCCGGCTCGGCACCGACTACATCGACCTCTACCAGATCCACCGCAACGACCGGGCCACCCCGTGGGAGGAGACCCTCGAGGCACTCAGCGACCTCGTGAAGGCGGGCAAGGTCCGCTACCTCGGCGCCTCGTCCATGCACGCGTGGGAGTTCGCGAAGGCCCTGCACCTGCAGAAGCAGCACGGCTGGGCGCGGTTCGTGTCCATGCAGGACCACTACAACCTCCTCGCCCGCGAGGAGGAGCGCGAGATGATCCCGCTCTGCCTCGACGAGGGCGTCGGCACGATCATCTGGTCCCCGCTGGCCCGCGGCCGTCTCGCCCGCGCCTGGGACGACGCCCGCTCGACGGCGCGCTCCGAGACGGACGGCGCGTACGCGGACATGCTCTACACGCCCGGCGAGGAGGCGTCCAACCGCGCGATCATCGACGCGGTCGGGCAGGTGGCGGACGCCCACGGCGTCAGCCGCGCAGGGATCGCGCTCGCCTGGCTGCGCCGCCGGCCGGTCGTCACCGCACCGCTGGTCGGCGCCGGCACGACCGGGCAGATCGACGAGGCCGTGGCCTCCCTCGACGTCGAACTCACCGACGACGAGGTGCGCGCCCTGGAGGCCCCGTACACCCCGCGGTACGACTGGCAGGGCGTCTCGGACGAAGCCGAGCTGGAGGCCATCCGCAAGCGCATCCCCGGCATGGCACTCGCATGAGGGCGCCGACGACACCGGTACTGGTCACCGGAGGCACCGGATTCATCGGGAGCTGGTGCGTCCTGGCACTGCTCGACGCCGGGTACAGCGTCCGCACCACGGTCCGCGACCTGCGGCGGGAGCCCACCCTGCGGTCCTGGCTGCACGCGGCCACGCCGTTCGACGACGACCGCCTCACGGTCGTACGGGCCGACCTGGAACACCCGGACGGCTGGGACACCGCCGTGGCCGGCTGCGAGTACGTCCTGCACGTCGCCTCGCCGACCCTGCGCGGTACGCCGGCGGACGACGACGCGCTGGTGGTCCCGGCACGGGAGGGCGTCCTGCGGGTGCTGCGCGCCGGCCGCGACGCCGGTGTCCGCCGGACCGTCCTGACGAGCGCCTTCGGTGCCGTCGGGATCGGGCATCCGCCGCGCTCGGCCCCCTTCACCGAGGAGGACTGGACGGACGTCGACAGCGACATCCCGCCCTACCAGCGGTCCAAGACCCTCGCCGAGCGCGCCGCCTGGCGGTTCGTCGAGGACGAGGGCGGCGGTATGGAACTGGCAGCGGTCCATCCCGTGGGGGTCCTCGGGCCACTGCTCGGCCCGGACGACCCGCCGTCCCTGCGGCTCGTGCGCAGGATGCTCGAAGGACGGGTTCCCGCCTGCCCTCCCTTCGGGATGGGCTTCGTCGACGTGCGCGACGTCGCCGATCTGCACCTGCGGGCGATGACCGACCCGGCGGCCGCCGGCCAGCGCTTCCTCGCCACCGCCGGGCCCAGCCTGCGCGTCGTCGAGATCGCGCGCATCCTGCGGGACCGCCTGGGGGAGCGCGCCGCGCACGCTCCCACCCGTGAGATGCCCGTGTGGCTCGCCCGCGCACTGGGCACCGTGAACCCGGAACTGCGCCTGCTCAGGCACCAGCTCGGCCGGGACCTCGACGCCACGAGCGCCAAGGCGGAACGGCTCCTCGGCTGGCGGGCGCGCCCGATCGGGGACACCGTCGCGGAGACCGCCGAGAGCCTCCTCGCCCACGGCCTCGGGAGATGACCGGACCGAGAGGGGTGATCAGGCGCCGGTGCCGGCGCTGAACACGCTCAGGCGCACCGCGGAGGAGTTGCCGGAGACGGGGACCGGGCCGCCCTTCCAGGTGACCTTCAGCGAGTTCTTCTCGTCGGGCGGAGTGATCAGCAGCGAAGCCGGGGTCGCCGTCTTGGCACCGCTGATGTCCGGGCTGGAGAAGGTCAGCCCGGCCCAGGCGCTCTGCCCGGACTTGAGGGTGACCGTCTGGGCGGCGGTGCCGGTCTCCCGTTGCGGGTCCGGGCCGAGCTGGGTGCCGGAGGCGGTCACGAAGGCGGCGCCCGGGTAGCCGCGCACGGTGCAGGTGCGGGACGAGGTGTTGGTGAGCACGATCGGGAAGTTCTCCTGGCCGGCCCCCGGGTCGTTGCGGCCCACCGAGGCGTTCAGATCGGAGGTGTGACAGCGGGTGCCGCTCGCGGTGGTGGTGCCACCGCCGCCCGTCGAGCCGCCCCCGTTCGTGGAGTCGCCGGTCGCCGAGCCGGTCGCCGAACCGGCCGTCCGCGACGACGGGGAACCGGCGCCCGCCGTGCCGGAAGCCGTGCCGGAGCCGTCCGAACTCGGCGAGTTGCCGGTCGCGGGCGCGGCCGTGCCCGACACCGACTCCGGGGTCTTGCCCTGGCCGCCGTTGCCGCAGGCGGTCAGGAGGCCCAGAGCGGCGACCGTGCTCACGAGCAGGGCCGCCCCGCGCCGCGAGGACTGGGACGTGTGCGCCATCTTTCTCAACACTCCTGGAGGTCATGGCATGCGTGGGAGGCGTGCCCGAGGCGCGACGTGCGCCGTCACCACCATCCGATGCGACGAGCGGCGGAAAAGTTCGGGGCACGCTGATATTTCATCGGGTCAGGTGACCCGGAGCGACCGGAGTATGCCGTCCGTGGTATCGCCGTCCACGGCGCCCTTCTGCCGAACCTGCACGTACACCTGGGGCTGGGCGTCCCCGCCGGCCGGGACGAGGGCCGCCTCCTGGATCGAGCCGCCCGCGCCGGAACAGCCGCTCCAGGTCCGTACCCGGCCCTTCCAGGCGGTACCGGTGAAGGCGCGGCTGCCGTCGTACCGGCAGCCGGAGTGGGACAGCGCGTTCACCTTGGCCGTGACGTCGCCGTGCTCGCTCAGGCCGATGAAGACGCCGTTCACGGCGGTCGTCAGGTCCTGCCACCGCGACACGTCGTCGGCGACCTCCAGGCCCGGCTCGTGACCCGACGCCAGCCCGAGGGCCTGCGGGTTCCAGCCGGAGTTCCGCAGCTCGCCCGCCCACCCGGACGGCACCTCGGCCACCACCCGCCCGGTCGAGTCGGCGACCCGCGTCCCGCCGTCCGTCGTCCCGCCCTGGTGCAGCAGGGTGACGCCGACCGCGGTGCCGCCGGCCGCGAGGACCGCGGCGAGGGTGAGCGTGATCGCGTTGAGCCGCCGCCGGACGCCGTCCAGCCGCTTCGGCCGACGGGCCGCGGAGCGGGCCACCAGCCGGTCCAGCTCGTCCGCGAAGGCGTGCGCGGTGGGCCAGCGCCGCTGCCGGTCCGGCTCCATGGCCCGCATCAGGGCCCGCTGCACGTCCTCCGCGAGGTCCGGCCGCAGCCGCTCCGGGAGCACCACCTGCCCCGGCGCCCCCGGCACCGTCGCGGTCACCAACTCGTAGCCCACCGCGCCCAGGGCGTAGATGTCGGCGCGGGCGTCGATGCCCTCGCCGGGCTGGGCCTGCTCCGGTGGCTGGTAGCCCGCCGAACCGGCGGCGAGGGTGAGCCCGGACGCCTGCGCCAGGCTCTTCGCCAGCCCCAGGTCGGCCAGCAGCACCCGCCGGGTGCCGTCCGGCGCGGTGCGCAGCAGCACGTTGGTCGGCTTGATGTCCCGGTGCACGATCCCCGCCTCGTGCAGGTCCGCCGCGCCGCGCGCCGCCAGAGCGGTCAGCCGCAACGCGTCCGGCACCGGCAACGGGCCGCCGGCGAGCAGGTCGGCGAGGGTGCCCGCGTCGGCGTACTCCATCACGAAGTACGGCCGTCCGTCCGGGAGTTCGCCGATGTCGTAGACCTGCACCACCCGCTTCGAGTCGGCCCGGCGCAGCAGTCGCGCCTCGGACAGGAAACGGTCGTGGATGTCGAGCCGGTGGGACCAGTTGTCGGCGAGGACCTTCACGGCGACCGGGGCGTCCAGCTGGTCGTCGTGGGCGAGCCAGACCGTCCCGAAGGCACCGGTGCCCAGGCGCCGTTCGAGGCGATAGCGGCCGATCCGCTCCAGGGGTTGCATACGACTATCATGCCTGGCCTGAGATCGACTTCGAGGGGGACCTCCCGTGCCGGACGCCGCGCTGACCGAAGACCTCGCCCGGCGGGCCGCCGCGGGCGACCAGCGGGCCCTGAACCAGTTGCTGACCGAGGTCTGGCCCGACGTCGTACGGCGCTGCGGGCGGTTCCTGCCGTGCCGTGAGGACGCCGAGGAAGCCGCCCAGGACGTGCTGCTCCAGATCTCCCGGAAGATCTCCACGTTCGAGGGCCGCAGCCGCTTCAGCACCTGGCTCTACACGGTCGTCGCGAACTGCTCCCGGCAGAAGTACCGGGACCTGAAGCGGCGGGCGGCGGAGCAGCCGGCGGCCATCGAACCCGCCCAGTACATCGACCCGCGCACCACCAGCGTGATCGCGGGATCCCGGATCGACCTGCTGGAGGCACTGGACCGGCTGGAGCGGGAGCACCCGCAGCTCGTCGCCCCGCTCGTCTACCGGGACATCTGCCAGCTGGACTACGCGGAGGTCGCGGAGCGGGTGGGGATCCCGCTGGGGACGCTGAAGTCGCGGCTGCACGAGGCGCGCAAGCAGGTCCGGCCGTGGCTCAGCGCGCCCTGACAGCACTGAGGGCCGCGACTGCGCGGCCCCTGTCCCTTCTCAACGTATAGCGCATGGGGGGGCTTGCCGCAAGGCCCCCCTCGTCCCGCAAAATCGCAGGCCGAAGCCAGGAACCGCGGTCATTGGGGGATGTGTCGAGTGCGTGTTTTGCTGATGGGATACGGGTCGCGCGGAGACGTCGAGCCGTTGGCGGGCCTCGGGGCGGCGCTGCGCTCGCTCGGGGCCGAGGTGCGGGTCTGCGCGCCGCCGGACGCGGAGTTCGCCCAGCTGCTGGCCCGTGCGGGTGTGCCGCACGTGCCGTTCGGGCCGTCCGTGCGGGCGCTGGTGACCAGGCCGAACCCGTCGCCCCAGGACGCCTTCAAGCTCGCTCCCGAACTGGTCGCCGCACACTTCGACACCGTGGCCCCGGCGGCCGAGGGGTGCGACGCGCTGGTGGCGACGGGACTGATGCCGGCCGGTGCGCGGTCGGTCGCCGAGAAGCTGGGCATCCGCTACGTGCTGGCCTGCTACCACACGGCCGGGCTGCCGTCATCACGGTTCCCCCCGGCGGGCCGGCCGGGCCGTCCGGCCCCCGCCGACGCCGACCTGGCGGAGCAGTGGAAGGTGGACGCCGAGCGGGTGAACGCCCTGTACGGGCAGGCGCTCAACACGCACCGGGCCGCGCTCGGCCTGCCCCCGGTGGACAACGTCCGCGACCACGTCCTCACGGACCGGCCGTGGCTGGCGGCCGACCCGTTCCTGGCCCCTTGGCAGGACATGACGGATCTCGACCTCGTGCAGACCGGGGCGTGGGTCCTGCCGGACGACCGCCCGCTCCCGGCCGAGCTGGCGGCCTTCCTGGAAGCCGGCCCACCGCCGGTGTACGTCGGCTTCGGCAGCATGGCCATGCGCGGCGCGCCGGACGCCGCCCGGGTGGCCGTCGAGGCGGTGCGCGCCCAGGGCCACCGGGTGGTCGTCGGGCACGGCTGGGCGGAACTGAACCCGGGCGGCGCATCGGACGACTGCTTCGTGACCGGTGAGGTCAACCACCAGGCGCTGTTCCGCCGGGTGGCGGCCGTCGTGCACCACGGCGGTGCCGGCACGACGACGACCGCGGCCCTCGCGGGGGCGCCGCAGGTGGTCGTCCCCCAGATCGTCGACCAGCCGCACTGGGCCTCCCGGGTGGCCGCACTGGGCATCGGGGCGGCCCACGAGGGCCCGACCCCCACCGTCGACACCCTCTCGGCCGCGCTCGCCACGGCCCTCACCCCCGAGACCCGCGCCCGCGCCACCGCCGTGGCTCCCTCGATCCGCGCCGACGGCGCAGCGGTGGCGGCCCAGATGCTCCTCGACGGCAGCTGACCCACCCGGCGAGACGGCCGCACCACGCGCCGGCCGCGAGGCTCCCGCAACGCTTCGCTCCCACCGGGCCGCCGGGTCCGGATCGCGTCGCGGTCATGGCGGGGCTGTTGTCGAAGCGGTCGCGTCTCCGGCCGGGACGCTCCCTTATCGCGTTGCCGCCTTGCCGCCTTGCCGTCCACCCGGGTCAGCCCGCTCGGCCCCGCTTTCCTCGTCGGCACGCTCTGACTTCGTCCCGCACGTCCACCCCCCACTCCCGCGCCCCCACCCCCACGGCCTCGTTCGTCGTGTCCGGCCGGGCGCCCCGCCGTCCGTGTCCTCGGGCCGGCGCGGCCCTCTCTTGGAGCTGATGCAGTGAACCCCCTGACCACCCGTGCCTTCGAGCTGCCCGAACGGCTCTCCGCCAAGGCCGATCCGGTGCTGATCGCCGGTGACGAGCGGCACTTCGCCGCCGTCGCCGACTGTCTCGCGCAGTCGATCGCCGAACTCTCCGAACGGCTCGACGCCGAGCTCAGGGCGCCCGGCGGCACCGGCCGCGCCGCAATGGACCGGGACGCCGAGATCCACCGGCTGACCGGACGGCTGCGCACCCTGCGCCGGTTCGGCCTGGACCTGTGCCTCGGGCACATCGTCCCCGCCGACGACCCCGAGCCCGTGTACATCGGCCGGCTCGGCCTCACCGACGGCGAGGGCCGCAGGCTGCTGCTCGACTGGCGTTCCCCGGCCGCCGAGCCGTTCTTCGCGGCGACCCACGCCGACCCGATGGGGCTGCGCAGCCGCCGCAGGTACCGCTGGACGGACGGCCGGGTCAGCGACTACTGGGACGAGGTGTTCACCGCCGACGGACTCGACGGGCACGCGGCGCTCGACGACCAGTCGGCCTTCGTGGCGAGCCTCGGCGCCGACCGGTCCGCACGCATGCGTGACGTGCTCGCCACCATCCAGGCCGACCAGGACGCCGTCATCCGCGCCGGGTCCCGGGGCGCCCTCGTCGTCGACGGCGGTCCGGGCACCGGCAAGACGGTCGTCGCCCTGCACCGCACCGCCCACCTCCTGTACGCCGACCCCCGCCTCGGCCACCGGCGCGGCGGGGTGCTGTTCGTCGGCCCGCACCGGCCCTACCTGAACTACGTCTCCGACGTGCTGCCCAGCCTCGGCGAGGAGGGCGTGCAGACCTGCGTCCTGGCCGACCTCGTCGACGAGGGGGCCGACGCGGCCCCCGAGGCCGACCCCGAGGTGGCGCGGCTGAAGTCGTCCACGGAGATGGTGCTGGCGATCGAGACGGCGGTCCGCTTCTACGAGGAGCCGCCCGCCGAGGGGACGACGGTCGGCACCGACTGGGGCGATCTGCGGCTGACCGCCGACGACTGGGCCGACGCGTTCCGCGCTCCGGCGCCGGGCACCCCGCACAACGAGGCCCGCGACCAGATCTGGGAGGAACTGGCCACCATCCTGCTGGACAAGTGCGCCGGTGCGGACGTCACGCCCGAGCAGTTCCTGGCGTCCGTCCGGCGGGACCGGGACCTGGCCGACACCCTCCACCGGGCCTGGCCGCTGCTGGAGCCGGCCGACCTGGTCGGGGACCTCTGGACGGTGCCCGCCTACCTGCGGATGTGCGCCCCCTGGCTCGGCCGGGACGACGTGCGGAAGCTGCAGCGCGCCGACGCACAGGCCTGGACCGTCTCCGACATGCCGCTCCTGGACGCGGCCCGGCAGCGGCTCGGCGACCCGGAGGCGGCCCGGCGCGGACAGCGTCAGCAGGCCGTCCTCGCCGCGCAGCGCGAGCGGATGGCGCAGGTCGTGGACAACCTGATCGGGGCGGTCGCCGACTCGGGCGCCGACGGTGACGACGGCGAGGGTCTGGTCAGGATGCTGCGCGGCGCGGACGCCCGGGTCAGCCTGGTCGACGAGTCGGAACTGCCCACGGTCACCCCGGACCTGCTCGCCGGGCCGTTCTCGCACATCGTCGTGGACGAGGCCCAGGAACTCACCGACGCGGAGTGGCAGATGCTGTTGCAGCGCTGTCCGTCCCGGAGCTTCACGATCGTCGGCGACCGCGCCCAGGCCCGGCACGGATTCACCGAGTCGTGGCGGGAACGCCTGGAACGGGTCGGGTTCGACCGGATCACCATGGCCTCGCTGAGCATCAACTACCGCACGCCCGAGGAGATCATGACGGAGGCCGAGCCGGTCATCCGGGCGGTGCTGCCCGACGCCAACGTGCCGACCTCGATCCGCCGCGGCGGCCTGCCCGTGGTCCACGGCTCCGCGTCCGAGCTGGACGCGGTCCTCGACCGCTGGCTCACCGATCACGCCGGCGGCACCGCCTGCGTGATCGGCGCCCCCGGCTTCACCGCCACCGACCGGGTCGGATCGCTGCCCCCGGTGCTCTCGAAGGGTCTGGAGTTCGACCTGGTGGTCCTGGTCGACCCGGAGGAGTTCGGCGAGGGCGTCGAGGGCGCCGTCGACCACTACGTGGCGATGACCCGCGCGACCCGGCAACTGGTGATCCTCACGAGCGGGGCCCCGGCGGGCCCGGCGGCGTCCGCCCCGGTCCAGTAGCGCGCCGAAGGGGCTCGGGGAACGGCGCGACCTGCCGGGACGGCGCCGCGGCGGGCCGACGGCGGGGCGCCGCACCGCCGGCGGGGTCGCCTTACCGCCGACGGCCGCACCGCCGGCGGTGACGCTCAGCCGTCCTGGTCGAGCAGTGACAGTTCGGCCCAGATCGTCTTGCCCTCGGGGGTGTGTCTGCTGCCCCAGCGCTGGGTGAGCTGGGCGACCAGCAGCAGGCCCCGGCCGCCCTCGTCCCAGGTCTTGGCCCGGCGCAGGTGCGGGGCCGTGTGGTTGGTGTCGGAGACCTCGCAGATCAGCGTGGTCGTGTCGTGGATCAGCCGCAGCCGGATCGGGTGGGCGCCGTACCGGATGGCGTTGGTGACCAGTTCGCTGACCACCAGCTCCGCGGTGAAGACGGCCGCGCTCAGGTCCCATCCCTCCAGCTGCTCCACGACCTGCTTGCGGATCTGCCCGACCAGGGCGGGATCGGCGGGGACGTCCCAGGTCGCCACCCGGGACGCCGGCAGGCTCTGGGTGCGGGCCAGCAGCAGGGCCACGTCGTCGGCGGCGCCGCCCGACGGCAGCAGGGCGTGCAGGATCCGGTCGCAGGTCTCGTCCAGGGAGTCGCTGTAGGCCGCCAGCGCGTCGTGCAGGAGCCGGCGACCGGTGTCCGGGTCCAGGTGCCGGGAGGTGATCAGCCCGTCCGTGAACATCGCCAGCACGGTGCCCTCGGGCAGCTCGATCTCGGTCGACTCGAAGGGCAGCCCGCCCAGGCCCAGCGGCGGACCCGCGGGCAGGTCCACCTCGTGGAGCCGGCCGCCCGGGCGCAGTACGACGGGGAGCGGGTGGCCCGCCCGGGCCAGCGTGCAGCGCCGGGACACCGGGTCGTAGACGGCGTACAGGCAGGTCGCGCCGACCTCCCCGGGGCTGCCCTCGCCACCCTGTTCCTCGGAGAGCCGGAGCACCAGGTCGTCGAGGTGGGTGAGCAGCTCGTCCGGGGCCAGGTCGATGTCGGCCAGGGTGCGTACGGCGGTCCGCAGCCGGCCCATGGTCGCCGAGGCCTGCACCCCGTGGCCGACCACGTCCCCGACCACCATGGCGACCCGCAGCCCGGACAACGGGATCACGTCGAACCAGTCGCCGCCCACTCCGGCCCGGGCCGCCGGCAGATAACGCGACGCGGCCCGCAGGGCGGCGGTGTGCGGCAGCGTCCGGGGCAGCAGACTGCGCTGCAGGGCCAGCGCGGTCTCGCGCTCGCGGGAGAAACGGCGGGCGTTGTCGATGCAGACGGCGGCCCGCGCCGTGATCTCCTCCGCCAGCAGCACGTCGTCCGCGGTGAACGGGTCGGGCCGCCGGTGCCGGGTGAGCACCGCGACCCCCAGGGTCACCCCGCGCGCCTGGATCGGCACCGCCATCGAGGCGTGCACGCCGAACTCGCGGACCCGCTCGGCGCGCGCCCGGTGCCAGGTGAGCCACTTCGCCATGTCGCCGGACGGCACGGACGCCACGATCGTGCGCCCCGCGATGAGCGAGTCGGCCTGCGGGGAGAAGGCCGGGTAGGACTCGGTGTGTCCGGGCTTGAGCACCGCCTCTGGGACGCCGGGCAGCACCGACTGGTGCGCGGTGCGGCGCAGCGTGAGCGGTGCCCACAGCCGCACCGGCAGGTCGCCGCCGTACTCCTGCGGGTCCAGCAGGTCGACGGTGACGAAGTCGGCGAGCGCGGGCACGCACACGTCGGCGAGCTCCTGCGCCGTCCGGGCGACGTCCAGGGTGCTGCCGATCCGTACGCTCGCCTCGTTGACCAGCTGGAGCCGCTCCCTGGCCAGGTAGTTCTCGGTGAAGTCGTGCGCGGCCAGACACACCCCGCGCACCCGCCCCGCCGCGTCGGTGATCGGCGCCATCCGGGCCAGCCAGGCGTGTGCCACGTCCTCGCCGCCGGTGCGCATGTACGTCTGGACGTCCAGCGGGCGGCCCGAGGTCAGCACCCGGAGCATGCTCAGCTCCAGTTCCTCGCTCTGCGGCCGGCCGCCGATCTCCTCGATCCGCAGGCCCCGGATGTGAGCCTCGGGCAGCCCGATGACCTCGGCCATCGCCTCGTTCACCCGGCGCAGCCGCAGTTGCTCGTCGTAGACGGCGACGGCGCACGGCGACTGCATCAGCACCGCCGTGCCCAGCGGGTCGTCCGGGCCGCTGGGACCGCCGCCGTCCAGCGGGGAGACCACCAGCCACTGGCCGGGGCGCTCGTCGCTCGCGGTCCGGTGGTGGGCGAGCAGCCAGACCGGCAGCGTACGGCCGTCCCGGTGGCGCAGTCCCAGGACGCCGTCCCAGCGGGCGCCGGAGGGCACGGTCACGGTGGCGTCGCCGGCGAGCAGGCGCGCCGCGGGCCGGCCCACGACCTCGTCGGCCGGGTGGCCGAGGAGCCGCCGCGCGCCCTCGTTCCACTCGACCAGCGTGCCGTTCTCGTCGATGACAGCCCGGGCCGTCGCCGCATCGTCGAACGGATAGACCCGGCTCATCTCGCCACTCCCAAGGCACACTCACAGTCAACAGGTGCACCACTCGTGTTCAGGGTAGTGCGTCTGACCCGCCCGCGACCGACAAGCGGCGGCGGCCGTCCGGCCGGTTCGGCCCCCCGTCCGGGGTGCCGAACGGGAACCGGCCGACGGGACGAAAGGCGGAGCGGACCGCCTCCCGACCCTTGACGGCCACAAGTGCCACACCGTCAGAATCTGTTTGGTCACGATCAGTTGTGAGTAGTTCTGGGCCCTGATGAGGGAGAGCCGTACCATGACGGTCACGCGCAGATCGGTTCTGGCAGCCGCCACGGCAGCCCCGACGGCAGGCGCCCTGCTGGGCGCGCCGGGCGCCTGGGCGGTCCCGGGGCCGGAGACGTCCACGCAGGCCACCGGCCGGCACACGGTCGCCTTGCGGGACGGCTGGCGGTTCGCGCTGGTCGATCCGGGTGGCATCACCGACCCGACCGGCGCCTACGCGGGCGCGGCGGACCCCGGGTACGACGACTCGGCCTGGCGGCAGGTCGCCGTACCGCACGACTGGAGCATCGAGCAGACCCCCACCACCGACCACGGCACCACCAGCGGCACCGGCTTCTTCCCGGGCGGCCTCGGCTGGTACCGGCTCGCCTTCACGCTGCCGCCCGGCTGTGCCGGAAAGCGCGTCTCGGTGGAGTTCGACGGCGTCTACATGGACTCGTACGTGTACTGCAACGGCACCCAGGTGGGCCGTCACCCGTACGGTTACACCGGCTTCGCCCTCGACCTCACCGGTCTGCTGCACACCGACGGCAGCACCGTGAACGTCCTCGCGGTCAAGGTGCAGAACCAGTTGCCCAGCAGCCGCTGGTACTCGGGCAGCGGCATCTACCGCGAGGCCCGGCTGGTGGTGACCGAGCCGGTGCATGTCGCGCGCTGGGGGACGTACGTCACCACGCCGGACATCACCGCCGAGCGGGCCGTGGTGCGGGTGCGGACGGCCGTCGTCGACGCGTCCGGCCGGGGCGCGGACGTGGAGGTGCGTTCCCGGATCGCCGACGCGGACGGCCGTACCGTGGCCCGGACCGCCACCACGGTCACCGTCGGCGGCTCGGGCGAGAGTGCCGAGACGCACGAACTGACCGTCGGGAAACCGAGGTTGTGGGGGATCGAGAGCCCGCACCGCTACACCCTGCACACCGAACTCCGCGTCGCCGGCACCACCGTCGACACCTACCGGACCGTCTTCGGTGTCCGTCAGTACCGCTTCGACCCCGACGAGGGCTTCTCCCTCAACGGTGCCCACACCAAGATCAAGGGTGTCGACCTCCACCACGACCAGGGCGCGCTCGGCGCGGCGGTCAGCGCCGACGCGGTGCGCAGACAGATGACCCTCATGAAGTCGATGGGCGTCAACGCGTTCCGCACCTCGCACAACCCGCCTTCGCCGCAGATGATCGAGGTCTGCGAGGAACTGGGCATCGTGATGATGGTGGAGGCCTTCGACTGCTGGCGGACCGGCAAGACCAGGTACGACTACGGCCGGTTCTTCGACGAGTGGTGTGAGGCCGACGCGACCGAGATGGTGCTCGCCGCCCGCAACTCGCCCGCCGTGGTGCTGTGGTCCATCGGCAACGAGATCCCCGACTCCACCTCCACGGCGGGCCTCGCCATGGCCGACCGGATCATCGCCGCCATCAGGGCCGCCGACGACACCCGCCCGCTGGTCATCGGCTCCGACAAGTACCGCAGCGTGCCGAAGGCGGGCTCGGCCGCCGACCTGATGCTCGCCAGACTCGACGGACTCGGCCTCAACTACAACACCGCCAGGTCCGTGGACGCGTTGCACGCGGCCTACCCGCACCTGTTCCTCTTCGAGTCCGAGTCCTCCTCGGAGACCTCGACCCGCGGCGCGTACCAGGAACCGGAGCACCTCAACACGGGGGAGAACCACACCCCCGGCCGCCGCGCGACCTCGTCCTACGACAACAACCTCGCCTCCTGGACGATGAGCGGCGAGTACGGCCACAAGAAGGACCGGGACCGCAGGTGGTTCGCGGGCCAGTTCCTGTGGTCGGGCATCGACTACATCGGCGAGCCGACGCCGTACGACGTGTTCCCGGTGAAGTCGTCCTTCTTCGGCGCCGTCGACACCGCGGGCTTCCCGAAGGACATGTACCACCTCTTCCGCAGCCAGTGGACGAGCGAGCCGATGGTGCACCTGGTGCCGATGACCTGGAACCACGGCGCCGGGGACACGGTCGAGGTGTGGGCGTACGCCAACGTGCCCTCCGTCGAGCTGTTCCTGAACGGCAAGTCCCTGGGCGTGCGGGAGTTCGACACCAAGACGACCACCGACGGCCGCACCTACCTGGAGACCACCGAGGCCACCGGTGACGACAAGACCTTCACCACCGGCCCCTATCCGGGCAGTTACACCAGCCCGAACGGCAGCGCCGGCAAGCTGCACCTGACCTGGCGGGTGCCGTACCGGCCCGGCGAACTGAAGGCGGTGGCCCGGCGCGACGGCAGGGTGGTCGCCACCGACGTGCTGCGCACCGCCGGCGACCCGGCCGCCGTACGCCTCACCGCCGACCGCCGGTCCCTTCCCGGCGACGGCCGTTCGCTCGCCTTCGTGACCGCCGAGATCGTCGACGCGCACGGCGTGCCGGTGCCCGACGCCGAGCACCTCATCTCCTTCGACGTGACCGGCGGCTCGATCGCCGGCCTCGACAACGGCCGTGAGGAGAGCGCCGAGCGCTACCAGGCGAGCACCCGGACCGCCTTCCACGGCAAGGCGCTCGCCGTGGTCCGCTCCGGCACCGGGCGGGGTGTCCTCAGGGTCCGCGCGCGGGTGGACGGCCTGCGCGGCGACACCGTCACCCTGTGCACCGACCCGGCCCGTGCGGCGGCCCGCACCCCCGCGCCGGACTTCGGCCCCGACTACCCGGCGCCGCCGAACCACCCCCTCGCGGATGCCAGTTACTCCGGTCGCGCGGACACCCTGCCGGCCGCCATGCTCGACGGCGACCCGACGACCGGCTGGTCCAACGCGTTCACCAAGTCGGCCACCGCCCTGCTGCCCGCGTTCAGCGGCGCCCGGACCGGGGACTGGGTGTCGGTCGACTTCGGCCGCACCCGCACCTTCGACCGGGTGGAGGTCTCCTTCACCGTGGACGCCACCCATGCGCTGCCCGCGGCGGTCGAGGTGGCGGTCTGGGACGGACGGACCTACCGGCCCGTGGACGGCACGGCGGTGGAGTGGGCCACGGCCTCGGACACCCCGACCGTCGTCACGTTCACCGCGGCGCGCGGTTCCCGGCTCCGGCTGACCCTCACCAGCGCCCACCCGGGACAGCCCTCGGGCGCGGTACGGATCAGCAGGCTCGACCTCTGACGGGTACCGCGAGGATCCGCCCTTCACCTGCTGGTATTTACGGGTAAGTACCCTCGCGGTAGCGTAACGAACATGCCAGCTCTGAATGTGGAGTTCAGTGACCGCGAACTCGAGGACCTCCGGCAGACCGCCAAGGAGCGGGGTACGTCCATGAAGGCCCTCGTCCGTGACGCGGCCGCCGCCGACATCGCCCGGCACCGGGCTCTGCGGCAGGGGGAGCAGGAGTTCCGCCGCTTCTTCGCGGCCCACGCCGCCGAGTTCGCGGCAGCCTTCCCGGACGACGAGCCGCCGGCGAACGGCGAGATCGCCTGAACCCATGCCGCCGGTCCTCCACATCGACGTGCCCTGGCTGCTCCAGCGCCATGAGGAAGTGCTGCCGGAGCAGCCCGCCGTCACCGACTTCTCCGCGCTGGTCGCCGCCGTCGCCCGGCACCGGGTCGATCCGCCCCGGCTCGGTGTGGACTCCGACCCGGCCTGGCGGGCGGCGGCCCTGCTGCACACGCTCGCCCTGCTCAAGCCGCTGCCCGCGGCCAACGCCCGGTTCGCCTGCGCGACCGCGGTGGCCTACATGTCCGCCGGCGGCGCCGGCATCGACCCGCCCCAGGGCGCCCTCGTCGACCTGGCCCGCGACCTGATCAGCGGCAAGGCCGACGTCTACGCCGCGGCGGACCGGCTCCGTTCCTGGCAGCTCTGACCCCGTCCGGACAAACGGGGGGCGCGCCGCCACCCCTCCTCGGGGCCGCCGGCCGAGGGCGGGAGGAACGGGGCCGGCGGCCTGTTTCGCGCAGGAGAGCCGCCGTTCTGCGCGGGGCCGTACGAGGAGGGCCGGTCATCAGTGGACCACTCGTGCGCGCGGGCCGGGAGTGTGCGCGCGGGGCCGGTGCGGGCGCACGGTTCACACGGGGTGCGCGGAATGTGAATACGGCCATGCAGGGGCAATAGCCACCGCCGCCTTTCTGACTTTCTGTCAATGCTGTCGATGTTGTACGGGCGCCTTGTTGCTTGTGTGAGACTTGTGCGAGGGTTAAACATCCACGCCGGGATAATGGCCGGGACCAATTCGGCAGTTGGGGAACACGGCCGACAGGGGG
Organism: Streptomyces arenae; assembly: GCF_022343545.1. NCBI lineage: Bacteria > Bacillati > Actinomycetota > Actinomycetes > Kitasatosporales > Streptomycetaceae > Streptomyces > Streptomyces arenae. Next base: position 41,135 of record NZ_JAKQYH010000073.1, on the reverse strand, counting down.
CCGGTCAATTCCCGCCCTCCGTCCGCCCGCCGGAGAGGTCCGCACCACCCGCACCAAAGGAAACCGCTCAGTGCCCACCCCCCTCCCGCCTCGCCCTCCCTATCCGCCGCCGGGCGGTGGTGCAGGAGAGTCCGACGAGTCCCTCGCCGCCCCGCTGCGAGCCGGCTCCGACATCGAGGCCTCCCGGTCCGCCGCGCTGCTCATGGCCCGGCACTGGCGGCCCGTGCAGGAGTACGCGGTCATCTGCCTGGCCGTCTCCGGGCCGGTCGCGCACATGGTCGCGGCCGCCGCCTTCCACCAGGTGCTCGACCGGGTGGCCCTCGGCGAGACGGCGGACGCCATCCGGCCCCGGCTGCTGGTCGCGGTCCGTGACACCGTCGCCAACTGGTCCGACGAGGACCGAATAGCGGAGGTTCTCCCCGACCTCGGGAAACCGGCCGGCGGCCGCGGTATGCGTGCCGCGAAGCCCATGGCGCCGGAAAACCGCGCCCTCGCCGAGCGTTCATTCCTGGGCCTTCCGGCGCTCGCCCAGAGCCTGCTCTGGCACAGCGAGGTCGAGGCCGAGCCGATAACCGTACCCGCCGGTCTGTTGGGCATGGACACGACAACCGCGTCCGCCGCTCTGGAGGACGCCCGGGAGAAATTCCGGGAGGGCTGTGTCCGCGCCCACCGGGACCTCGCGCCGTCCCAGGAGTGCCGCTACTACAACCGGCTGCTCGACGTTCCGATCCGGCGCGGCGGCGGCCTGCTGCCGGACGTCCAGGAGCATCTCGCCCAGTGCCCGTACTGCCGGGCCGCCGCGGAGCAACTCGGCCATGTCGAGGGCGGTTTGGGAGTGCTGCTCGTCGAGGCGGTACTCGGCTGGGGCGCCCGCCGCTACCTCGACTCACGCCCGGGACGCAAGGGCGGCGAGGCGGAGTCGCCGACCCGCGCCGCCCGGCGTGCCGGAGGCGGCGGCGGTCGCCGCCGCGCCGCGGCCCGGACCCGGATCCTGGCCCGTATCCCGGTACGCCGCCCGCCCGGCTCCTGGTCGTCCAAGACGCTGCTGACCAGTGTCGGCGTGGCCGGCGCCGGACTGCTCGCCTCGGTCCTCGCCGTCAGCGCCCTGTCGGGCGGCGGCGACGGCAGCGACGCCGTCGCGACCGCCGGCCTGGTCCCTGGCGGCACCGACCCCGAGACGACTCCCGACGCCACGCCCACCTCCGGCACGGCCGGGCTGCCGGCCGCCGACCAGGCGACCCGGCTGCGCAACGCGGCCGCCCAGCTCTGCCTCGACATCAACGGCGCGCCGAAGGCCGGGGCCGGCGTCGTGCTCGCGGTGTGCTCCACGGCCAACACCCAGCAGTGGACGTTCGAGAGCGACGGCGAGCTGCGCAGCGTGGCCGGCGACGGCCTGTGCCTGGACTCGCACGCGGACGCCGGGGTGGTCATCCTCGGCACCTGCGCCGAGGAGCACACCGGGCGCGCCAAGGACGTCCGCTACGACCTCACCGTCCAGGGCGAGTTGCTGCCCCACTGGGACGAGTCCCTGGCCCTCGCCACGGGCGGTGTGAACCCCGGCGACGACATCGTGGTCAAGGTCCGCGACCACACCAGCGGCCAGCACTGGCTGACCGACGCCCCGGTCCCGTCACAGAGCCCCGGCTCCCTCTCCGTCGCCGGAACCGGCGGCCACTCGGCCCACCCCGCGGAGCTGACCGGGAACTAGCCGACGACGTCCGGGATGGGCGGTTCGGGGTCGAGGACATCCAGACCCGCCCCGGCCGACGGCGAGGGCGTCGCCGGGGGCGCTCACGCGGGCTTCTCGGCCAGGTCGGCCGCGGTGATCGCGGCCGGGGTGGCGTGCCCGGACAGGGCGAGGGTGAGGTCGAACTCCGCGAGCAGCGAACGGATCACGTGGTCCACCCCGGCCTGTCCGTCCAGGCCCAGCCCGTAGACGTACGGCCGTCCCAGCAGCACCGCCCGGGCGCCGAGCGCGAGCGCCTTGAACACGTCGTCCCCGGTGCGCACCCCGCTGTCGAAGAGCACGGTCAGCCGGTCGCCCGCCGCCGCCACGACCCGCGGCAGCGCGTCGGCCGCGGCCACCGAACCGGCCACCTGCCGGCCGCCGTGGTTGGAGACCACCACCCCGTCCATCCCGGCGTCGGCGGCGAGCCGGGCGTCGTCCGGGTGCAGCACGCCCTTGAGGACGATCGGCCCGTCCCAGTGCTCCCGGAGGAAGGCGAGGTCGGGCCAGGTGTGGCTGGGGTCGCCGAACAGCCCGAGGAAGTGCAGTACGGCCGCGTTCGGGTCCTCGTGCACCGGCTTGGCGAGCCCCGCCAGGAACGCCGGGTCGGTGAAGTAGTTGGCGGTGCCCACCCCGTTCAGGAACGGCAGGTACGCCTGGTCGAGATCGCGCGGGCGCCAGGACAGCAACGGCGTGTCGAGGGTGACGACCAGCACCGAGAACCCGTGGGCGCGGGCCCGCTGGAGGAAGCTCCGGGTCACCTCGCGGTCCCTGCCCCAGTACAGCTGGAACCACCGCTCGGCGTCCCCCATCGCCTCCGCGACCTGCTCCAGCGGCGTGCTGGAGGCCGAGGACAGGATGAACGGCACGCCCTGCGCGGCGGCGGCCCGGGCGGCGGCCGGCTCGGCGTCCGGATGCATGATCGACAGCACGCCGACGGGCGCCAGGGCCAGCGGCGCGGGCAGCGAACGGCCCAGCACCTCCACCGCGAGGTCCCGCTCACCGACGTCCCGCAGCATCCGCGGCACTATGCGGTGCCGTGCCAGGGCGGCCCGGTTGGCGCGCATCGTGGAGCCGTCGCCCGCGCCGCCGGACACGTAGCCGACCGGGCCCGGCCCGAGCCGCCGCTCGGTCAGCTCCTCCAGGCGGGTCAGGTCGGTCGGCAGCCGCGGCACCGCCCCCGTCATCCCGTTGAGATAGATCTCGTACTGGAAGTCCGCCCAGTGCTTCGCCATCCGTACGTCCGCCTCTCCACGTCGAGTTCGCGCCGTGGCGACCATACTCGCCGGTATGTGCGGGGCCGTACACCGCCCTTCGCCCCGGCCCACCCCGGCCGGCGGGTGTCCCGGGGGCGGGCTCAGTCCTGTTCGGTGTCCGGTCCCTGGGCCCGGACCCGCTCGACGTGCTCCAGCGAGTCGCGCAGTTCGGTCAGCCAGTCGTCGGTGTGCTTCTGCACCAGCCGCACGCACCAGGCCAGCGCCTCGCTGCGGCTGCGGGCCACACCTCCGGCGATCAGGGTGTCCAGCACCTGCCGCTCCGGCTGCCGCAGCCGGGTCATCACCGGCGCGGCCACATGGGTGAACAGGGCCCGCTTTCCGGCACACTCCACGCCCCAGGACACCTTGTGCCCGAACCGGTGCTCGGCCTCCCGGGCCACGGCCATCCGGCTCTCCCGGGTGCGCTCCCGGAACTCCTGGATCCGGCCCTGCACGGCGGACGTCCGCTCGGCGTCCGACGCGCCGTCCGCCACCTTGGGCCCGGGGATGCGCCCGATGACGGTGACCTCCTCGCGGTCGGCCGTCACCTCGACCAGCTCCTCGAAGAGGTCGTCCGGCAGCCGGCCGGCGAACCAGCCGCGCAGCTTGTCTCGTTGCTCTTGAGTAATCATGTAATCACGATTACTCCGTTACAGCCTCCTGGCAAGGGCTTGCCGTGAAATGCGCCGAGAGCGGAAGCGGAATGTTTCAGGACGATTAACGAAGCGATGGAAACCGGCCATCTGGCCGCATCGAGCGATCAAGAACCGCTCCGTTGAGCGGTCGACGCGTTCGATTTCTGTGACTTCACGCCACTGATTAAATACGCAAGGTTACTGAAACCTGTGGGTTCGATGTGTGTTTCGACGGCGGAGTCGGCAGAGTGGCGCCCGCCGCCCCCGGCACCCACCGGGCCGGGTGCGGCACCCGTCGAAATCGAGCGGAAGGATGCACACAATGCGAACCACCGCGCGCTGGGCAGCGACCCTCGGCCTCACGGCCGTCGCCGTCTGCGGACCCCTGACCGGAGCCGCCGTCGCCGCCCCGAGCTCGCTCTACGCCCCCTCGGCCCTGGTGCTCACCACCGGCCACGGCAGCGACGCGGCCACCGCCACGCCCGAGCGAGCGGTGACCCTCACCTGCGCGCCGGCCGCCTCCGGCACCCACCCGGCCGCCGCCCAGGCCTGCGCCGAACTGCGCGGCGCCGGGGGCGACTTCGACGCTCTCGCGGCCGGGAACGACGTGTGGTGCACCAAGCTCTACGACCCCGTCGTGGTCACGGTCGAGGGTGTCTGGCAAGGAAAGCGCGTCTCCTACGAGCGCAGCTTCGGCAACGCCTGCATGCGGGACGCCTACGGAGCGAGCGTCTTCGCGTTCTGAGACCCGGGATCGCACGGTGCTCGTGCCTGCCGAACAGGTCCGTGACTGGGGAGTGCGGCCCTCTGGAGCGGGGAACCTGCGATCTCGCAACGGGGGCCGGCGGGCGGAGTGGGGCCGCCCGCCGGCCCTCGGCATCACCGCCGCTTCCCGGCGCCCCCGTCCCGGAGGGCTCCGGGAAGCGGCGGTGAACGAACGGCGAGAGGCCGCCGTCTCCCTGCTGACGGCGGCCCCTCGGTCCCTGCGGCTCCCGTGGGCGTCACATGTGGACGACCGGCGCCGCGTCCGGGTCCTGGACCGGCACCCCGCGCCGGAAGAGCAGGAAGGCGATCACCGCGCCCGCCGCGAACATCCCGGCGGACCACCAGAACGCCGTGGTGTAGCTCTCGATCGTCGCCTGGGCCTGCACCAGCTTGCTGGTCGCGTCCCGCCCGGTCAGGTAGCTCGTCGCCGCGCTCGCCGCGAGCGTGTTGAGCAGCGCCGTACCGATCGAACCGCCCACCTGCTGCATGGCGTTGACCGTCGCGGAGGCGACGCCCGCCTCGTCGGCCGTCACTCCGCCGGTGCCCAGCTGCATGGCCGCCGGCATGACCAGGCCCAGGCCGAGGCCGGTGATGATCAGCTGCGGGAGCACCGCGCTGACGTAGCTGGAGCCGACGCCGATCCCGGTCAGCCAGGCCATGCCGGCCGCGGAGACCGCGAAGCCCAGCGGGATCACGACCTTCGGTCCGAACTTCGGTACCAGGACCTGGGTGCCGATCTGCGCCGTCACCATCAGGCCGCCGATCATCGGCAGGAACGCCACGCCGGTCTTGGTCGGGCTGAAGCCGAGGTTCAGCTGGAGGTAGTACGTGAGGAAGAGGAACACGCCGAACATGCCGCCGGCGGAGATCAGCACGGTGAGGAGTGAGGCCGCCCGGTTGCGGTCCATCAGGATGCCCAGCGGCAGCAGCGGATGCCTGGCCTTGGTCTGCCACCACGCGAAGGCCGCGAGCAGTACGACACCCGCGAGCAGGAAGCCCCAGGTCAGCGGCGAGCCCCAGTCGTGCGTCTCGGCGTTGGAGAAGCCGTAGACCAGCGAGAACAGACCGGCCGCGACCAGGACCGTGCCGAGCACGTCCAGCTTGGAGTTGCCCGCGTCCCGGTGGTTGTGCAGCAGGGCCATGCCACCCGCGAAGGCGACGAAGGCGATCGCGACGTTCACGTACAGGGTCGAGCGCCAGTCGAACGTGTCGGTGAGGACACCGCCGAGAAGCAGGCCCACCGCGCCGCCGGCGCCGGCGATGGCACCGTAGACGCTGAACGCGCGGGCCCGCTCACGGGCGTCGGTGAACGTGGTGTTGAGCAGCGAGAGCGCGGTCGGGGCGAGCAGCGCGCCGAAGGCACCCTGGAGGGCGCGTGCGGTGACCAGCATCCCGAAGCCGTTGGCGGCACCGCCCAGCGCGGACACGGCGGCGAAGCCGACGACACCTATGAGGAAGGCGGTCTTGCGGCCGAACAGGTCGGCGATCCGCCCGCCGAGCAGCAGCAGGGAGGCGAAGCTGAGGGCGTACGCGGTGACGATCCACTGCCGGTTGCCGTCGGAGAATCCGAGGTCGGCCTGGGCGGAGGGCAGGGCGATGTTCACGATGGTGGCGTCGAGCACCACCATCAGCTGGGCGATGGCGATGACCGCGAGGATCCACCATCGCTTGGAGGAGGCGGCCGCTGGTGCCTCCGTGGCACCGACGCTGACGTCGTCGGTCAGGGTCTTCTCGGACATGGGGGAACCACTCCAGGGAAGTCGTTCGGGAGATTTCGGAAGGCGCTTCGGTACGGGCGGGCCCACACGGCCGCCGCGAACGAAACGGTTTCGTACACATCGAGAGTAGACCACTTTCAGCGAAACGGCAACGTTTCGCTTGAGGGGGTGGCGGGTCTGCCCGCAGGGGCAGTGGCCGACGGGTGCGGCGGCTGTGTACTGGGTGTATTCCTTGACGGGAATATAACCGTGGGGACATAGTGGTCCCATGTCCGCCGACACCCTCTGGGCCGCCCTCGCCGATCCCCACCGACGGGCCATGGTCGGCCTGCTCCTGACCCGGCCGATGCCCGTCGGCGAGATCGTGGACGCCTGCGGTCTCAGCCAGCCGAGCACGTCGAAGCACCTCAAGGTGTTGCGGGAGGCCGGCCTGGTGCGGGTCCGGCAGGACGCCCAGCGCAGGGTCTACGCCCTCGACCCGGCCCCGATCGCCGAACTCGACGCCTGGCTCACCCCGTACCGCCGGCTGTGGAACCGCAGCCTGGACACCCTGGGCCGGCGCCTCGACGAGACCGCGGACGACCCGAGAGAACCCTCCCCGAAGGACTGACCCCCATGCCCGCCGAACTCACCGGCACCTACCTGACCCTCGACGACGGCCGCCCAGCCGTCCGCTTCAGCCGTGTCTACGACCACCCCGTCCACCGGGTGTGGCACTTCGTCACCGACCCCGACGAACTCGCCGGGTGGTTTCCCTCCCGTGCCGAGATCGACCTGCGCCCCGGCGGCACCGTGCGGTTCACCGGCGACCCGAACATGCCCGAGTCGTACGGCACCGTCCTCGCCGTCGACCCGCCCCGCACCCTCGCCTTCGACTGGGGCGGCGACGAGATCCGCTTCGACCTGGCGCCGGAGGGCCCGGACCGCACCCGCTTCACCCTCACCCACGTCCTGGGCGAGGTGGACACCGCCGCCCGCAACAGCGCCGGCTGGGAGGTCTGCCTCACCGCCCTCGACGCCAAGGCCCGCGGCGAACGCTTCCAAGGTCCGCACGCCGGCGTCACCGCACCCTGGCGGGAGTACTACCGGCGCTACCTCGACGCGGGCCTGCCCTCCGGCGCGCCCGTCCCCGGCGCGGACGCCTGACCCGTCCCCGGCGCGGACGCCTGACCGGTCAGCCGCAGCCGGCCTGACCGGTCACGCCAGCTGCCGCCGCACCAGCTCGTGCAGCCGGCCCCCGGTGTCGGCGAGCAACTGGGCCGGCGGGCCCTGCTGGGCGACCTTGCCGTCCTCCATCACGATCACCCGGTCGGCGTCCATGACTGTCGACAGCCGGTGCGCGATCACGATCCGGGTGGCGTTCAGCTTGCGGGTGCTCTCGATGACCGTGCGCTGCGTGTCGTTGTCGAGCGCGCTCGTCGCCTCGTCGAAGAAGAGGATGCGGGGCCGCCGGATCAGCGCCTGGGCGATCATCAGCCGCTGCCGCTGACCGCCCGAGATCGCGCCGCTCCCGGCGACGATGGTGTGCAGCCCCATCGGCATCCGCTTGATGTCCTCCGCGAGCCCCGCCATCTCGGCCGCCGCCATCGCCTCCTCCGGGGTGTACGGCTCGGTGCCGCAGATGACGTCCAGGATCGAGCCGGTGAACGGCTGCGCGTGCTGGAGCACCACACCGCACTGCCGGCGCACGGCGGACTGGTCGAGCGCGCCGAGGTCCTGACCGTCGTACAGGACACTGCCCGACACCGGTCTGTCGAAGCCGATCAGCAGCCGCAGCAGCGTCGACTTGCCGCAGCCGCTGGGGCCCACGACCGCCACGAACTCGCCCGGCCGGATGTCGAAGGAGACGTCGTCCAGGACCAGGGGACCGTCGTCCGCGTACCGGAAGGAGAGCCTGCGGGCCTCGATCGCACCGGACAGCGGGCCGGGGCGGGTGCTGGCGGTCCGCACCTCGGGGGCCGCCTCCAGGACCGGCTTGATCTCCTCGAACAGCGGCAGCGCGGCCACCGCCGACACGAAGGAACCGGTCAGCTGGGTGACCGAGGTGAGCAGCATCGTCACCGAGGTGTTGAAGGTGAGGAAGGCCGCCGCGCCCATGACGCCCCGCGCCGGGCCCGCGAGCAGCATGAACATCAGCAGGGTGCAGACCGGCAGGTAGACCGAGCCCAGCACGCTGGTGAGGTTCTTGATCCGGCCGACCTTCTGCTGGAGTTCCCGGCTGCGCGCGAACTCGCCCGCCCAGGCCGCGTACGCGTAGTTCTCGGCCGCCGCCACCCGCAGTTTCGGCAGGCCCCGCAGGGTCTGGAAGGCCTGGTTGTTCAGCTTGTTGCTCAGCACCACGAGGCGGCGCTGCCAGCGGACCTGCCACAGGCCGAGACCCAGGAACAGACCGGCGATGACGACCAGCATGCCCAGCGCCGCCAGCGCCATCGGCACGCTGTACCAGAACAGCAGACCCAGGTTCATCGCCCCGACGGTCACCGACTGGGCGACCACCGGGCCGACCCCCGCCAGCAGCCGGCGGATCGCGCTGACGCCCATGGCCGCACTCGCCAGCTCACCGGTCGAGCGCTGGGTGAAGAACCTGGTCGGCAGCCGCAGCAGCCGGTCCCAGACGGCCGGCTGGAGGGTCGCCTCGATCCGGCCCTCCAGCCGCAGGATCGTCAGGTTCTCCAGCAGTGTGAACGCGGCCGCCACCACGGCGCTGAGCATCACCGCCAGACACACCTGCGCGATCAGGTTCGTCTGCGCCGTCGGCACGTACTCGCCGAGCACCTTGCCGGTGGCGATCGGCACCAGCGCGCCGATGGCCACCGTCACCAGCCCGGCCAGCGCCAGGTTGCCCAGGTCGCCGCGGGTGCCGCGCAGACTGAAGCGGAGCAGGCCGAGCGGGCTGAGGGCCCGGTCCGGCAACGGACGGTAGAACATCACCGCGCGCGGCTCGAACTCCCCGGCGTTCGCCTTCTCGACCGGGGTCTCCCGACCGGTCGCCGGATGGACGGCCACATAGCCGCCGCGCCGCCACAGCAGCGCGACCGGAGCCCCGGACAGCGCGCGGTGCCCGACCAGCGGACCCACGTCGTCCCGCCACCAGCCGCCGTCCAGCCGTACCGCCCGGGTCCGCACCCGGGAGGCCAGCGCCACCCGTTCGACCGGGTCGAGCCGGTCGCTCCCGGTCGAGTCGGTGCCGCCCTGCGCGGGCTCGGCGAGCGTGATGCCCGCCGCCTCGGCGACCAGCCGGCAGGCCGCGTAGGAGGCGTCGGCGTCGGCGGCCGTGGGGCGCTTGGCCCCCTTGCCGATGGCGGCGAGCAGGGTCCGGTCGGCCTGGGCGCGCACCGCCTCACCGGCCTTGATGCCGGCGGCCGTACGGGACTCGTGGGTGCGCTCCAGCTGCTCGATCCACCGGTCCAGCGTGGTGAGCAGCCGGTACTGCTGGTCGACCATGCCCTGCCACAGCGCCGGGTCCATCAGCAGGTCGGACGCGGCCTCCGCGCCGTACAGCGAGCCGTACTGCACGCTGCCCGGCGGCACCTGCATCCAGAAGACGTCGTCGTCGGTGGGGGCGGCGGCGCGCTCGCCCGCGGTCATCGGCGCCTGGAAGAGGACGGACAGACCACGGCCGACGCCCAGCGCGAGGGCGTACTCCAGAGGGCTGGTGGTCGGCGGCACGTACTGGGGGTTGCCGTACTCGTCGTACGACCAGGTCTGGGTGCCGGAGCCCTGGTAGAGCTCGCGCAGGCCGATGCGGTGCACCACGCAGTCGCGCAGCGGGCGGGCCACCAGCGTGTGCTGGGGGCCGGCGACCGGACCGAGCAGCAGCGCGCCCGCCTCCAGCCGACCCAGGTGGTGCCAGTGGCCCTGCTGGCCGGCGTCCACCGCGAACAGGTCCAGGGCGCCGGAGGCCACCAGCCACAGCGTCTGCGGACCCTCCAGGTCCAGGCGGTTGAAGCCCGCGCAGTCGATCCGGGAGCCCAGGGAGCCGAGCGCGCCGAGCACCAGGTCGCCGCCGTCCACCGTCGTCATCTCAGCGCTCCCTGACCAGCGCGGCGTACGCCCCGCCGTGTGCGACCAACTCGTCGTGCCGGCCGCGCTCCACGACCGTGCCGTGCTGGAGGACCACGATCTCGTCGCTGTCGCGGACCGTGCTCAGCCGGTGCGCGATCACCACGCAGGCGCAGCCGCGCCGCCGCAGGTTGTCCATGACGATCTGCTCGGTCTCCGCGTCCAGCGCGCTGGTCACCTCGTCGAGGACCAGGATGCTCGGCCGGCGCACCAGCGCCCGCGCGATCTCCAGGCGCTGCCGCTGGCCGCCGGAGAAGTTCCGGCCGTCCTGCTCGACCCTGCTGTGGATGCCCCCGGGCCTGCGCGTCACCACGTCGTACAGGGCCGCGTCGCGCAGCGCCTCCACCACCGCCTCGTCCGGGATGGACGGGTCCCACAGCGCCACGTTGTCGCGCACCGAGCCCTCGAAGAGGAAGACGTCCTGGTCGACGAAGGAGACGGAGGCGGCGAGCGCACCGCGCGGGATGTCCTCGAGACGCTGCCCGTCGATGCGGATCACGCCCTCCCAGGGCGCGTACAGGCCCGAGATCAGCCGGGACACCGTCGACTTGCCGCTGCCCGAACCGCCCACCAGGGCCACCTGCCGGCCCGGTCCGACGGTCAGGTCGAAGCCCGTGAGCAGGGGCTTGTCCAGCGGGCTGTAGCCGAAGGAGATGTTCTCCAGCTCGACGTGGCCCTGCAGCCGCCGGGTCGACTCGCCGGCACCGGGCCGGGCGTACACCGGGTCGGCCTGGAAGTTCTCCACGTCCTTGAGCCGGGCCACGTCGGCCGCGAAGTCCTGGATGCGGCCGGCGACACCGTTCAGCCGGGTCAGCGGGGCGGTGAAGCGGGTGACCAGGGACTGGAAGGCCACCAGGAGACCCACCGAGATGCCCCCTTCGACCGCCCGCATACCGCCGATCCACAGGATCAGCGCGCTGTTGACGGTGGCCAGCGTCGGCGCCACCACCCCGAGCCAGGCGCTCGGCACCCCGAGGCGCTGCTGTTCCTCCAGGGTGGTCGCGTGCTGCCCGGCCCACTTGCGGAAGTAGCCGTCCTCGCCGCCGGTCGCCTTCATCGTCTCGATCAGCTGGAGACCGGTGTAGGAGGTGTTGGTGAGACGGGCGGTGTCCGCGCGCAGCTTGGCGGTCCGGGTCGCGCGCAGCCGTACGACGAGCCGCATCGCCACGATGTTCAGCAGCGCCACGCCGATGCCGAGGAAGGTGAGCTGCGCGTCGTAGGTGTAGAGGAGGACGGCGTAGAGGACGACGACCACCGCGTCCACGCCGGCCGCCGCCAGGTCGCGGGCCAGGGTCTCGGCGACCTGGTCGTTGGACTGCAGGCGCTGGACCAGGTCGGCCGGGCTGCGCTGGGAGAAGAAGGTCACCGGCAGCCGCAGCAGATGGCGCAGGAAGCGGGCGCTGGAGAGGGTGGAGGAGACGATCCGGCCGTGCAGCAGGTTCGCCTGCTGGAGCCAGGTCAGCACCAGGGTGAGCAGCACACAGGTGCCCATCGCCGCGAACAGAACGGTGAGCAGCGAGGTCTGGCCGCCGATCAGGAACAGGTCGATGTACTGCCGGCTCAGCGCGGGCACCGCCGCGCCCACGGCCACCAGCAGCAGGCTGGCCAGCACCGCCGCCGGCATGGTGCCCGCGGTGCCGCGCAGCCGGGCCGGCATCGCACCGAGGACGCCCGGACGCCGGCCGCCCTTCTCGAAGCCGTCGCCGGGTTCCAGCACCAGGACGACACCGGTGAAGCTGCCGTCGAACTCCTCCATGGGCACGAACCGGCGGCCCTTGGCGGGGTCGTTGACGTAGACGCCCCGGCGGCCGAGGCGCCGGCCCATGCCGTCGTAGACGACGTAGTGGTTGAACTCCCAGAACAGGATGGCCGGGGCCGGCACGTCGGCGAGGGCGGCCAGGTCCATCTGCATGCCCTTGGCCGTGAGGCCGTAACTGCGGGCCGCCTTCAGGAGGTTGCTCGCGCGGGAGCCGTCGCGGGAGACACCGCAGGCGATGCGCAGTTCCTCCAGCGGGACATGCCGGCCGTAGTGGCCGAGGATCATGGACAGGGAGGCGGCACCGCACTCGACGGCCTCCATCTGGAGCACGGTCGGGGTGCGGACCGTACCGCCGCGGCCCTTGGGCACCGGCCGCTTGGGCGGGGCGGGGCGCCGGCGGCTCCGGGTTTCCTGGGCGGTGGTCACGGGAGCAGCCAATCGACGGGGTGCTGGTCGGCCAGCCGGATCGAGCCGGAGGCCAGGGTCATGGAGTCGAGCCGGAAGGGCGGCCCGTCGGCCGAGGACCACCGGTAGCCGCTCTTCGTCGACGTCGACCGGTCCAGCCGGACCAGGACGGCCACCGGCCGGCCCTTCTTCGTGAACTGCTCGCCGAGCTGGCTGTCCCCGAGGAACGCCGAGATGGACTGGGCCGACTGGGCGGCGCGGTCCACCGACTTCACATGGCCCCGCAGCACCCCGTACTCCTGGGTCGACACCGACGACACGGTCAGGTCGACCCGGGCGTCCGCCGGAATGGCGGAGGCGTTCTCGGCGGGGACGTAGACCGTCGCGTACAGCGGGTCCGAGGCGTGGGCGACCTTCTCCACCGCGGCGACGTTCGCGCCGGTCTGGATGATCTGCCCGATGGTGGCGGCGAGCGCGCTGATCCGGCCCGCGGCGACCGTCCGGACGACCGACTCGCCCTGAGCGGTACGGACCTTCAGGACCGGGGAGTTCGCCGGCAGCCGTTCGCCCTGCTCGGCGAGGACGGCCGTGACCTGACCGGCGACCGGGCTCTGCAGGACGTAGCTGCCCTGCCCGTGGGTGAGGATCGCCTGCGCGCTCACCGTGGAGGCGACCGAGCCGGTCACCGCCCACACCGACGCCGCCGCCATCACGACGACCGAGACGGAGAGCGTGAGCCAGCCCTGGGGGCGGGCGAAGCGCACCGGGAGATCGAGCTCCTCCGGCGACTGGAGCTTGGCGAGGGCCTGTTGGCGGAACTGCACGGAACTTCCCTCACCTGTGGGAGAGACGCTGGGGAACGAAGGTGTTTCGGAACGCCCGAGAGCCCCGGAGCCGGGGTACGGCTCCGGGACTCAGCGCTGACGAGGTGCGATCAGAGACCGGCGACCAGGTTCAGGGCCGGCTGGGTGTTCAGGCCGGTGACGCCCTCGACGGTGCCGACGGCGGTGTCGACCAGGCCGCTGACCGGGAGAACGCCGTTGACCGTGCCGGTCACGGTGTTCAGGGCGTTCAGGGAGAGGCCGCCGGAGACGTTGTCCAGCTCGGCGTCCGAGATCTCGACGGTCTCGACCTGGGGGGTGGAGTTCATGGTGGAACTTCCCTTCATATGGATATTCACAAGGGGGGAGCGGCTCCCCAACGGCCCTGGCGGGGACGGACTGGTACGGCCGCGACCGCGGGCGCCGGGCGCCCGTTTCCAGAAGCCCTTGGCGGCTCCCGCGGTGCGATGGATCAAAGCACGCCCACGCTCCGCGCTTCCAATCAACCAGGCGTCTCACCTGGGCACTTGGGCCTCAGGAGCACTCATACGTGCAGGCGTGGGCACGCCTTGTCGGCGACTCCTTCACAAGCCGCACGACTTCACCGCGGCCGCACCACTTGCCCCCGGGCGGGGAATCCGGCACTCCGGGCCAAGGGCACGGCGAGGGGCGCGTGAATGTGCAGATCCGCTGTGCCCGGTGACCCGCATGGGTGGTGGATGTGCAGATTCCCTGAAGCAAGGATTCCGGTCGGTGACCACGACAGAGCGTCAGTGATCGATTGCTGACCGTGTCGGTTCGGGCGGGCGGGTTCTCAGCCCAGGAGCGCATAGACCGTGCTCGCCCGAGCCGCGAGCGCCCCCGACCGCTCGTCGCTCATCGTGATGTCGGCGAACGCCGTCCGGCGGCCCAGCTTGGTGAGCACCGCTTCGATCAGGACATCCGAACCGGTCACCGCCCGCTGGAACGACGTCGACTGCTGCACCGTCGTCATCGGTACGAAGCCGCCCCGCGCCGCCGACACCGCGATCACCGTCGCCGTGTCCGCCGCCGCCATCAGCGCCTGCCCCGACAGCCCGCCGCCCTCCCGGGACAACCGGTCCGACCAGGGCAGACGCAGCACCGCCCGGTCCTCGCCGACCGCCTGGACGGTCAGCCCGAGATCGAGCACCCAGGGGGCGAAGTTGACGGAGAGGATCGTGTCGGCCTCGGCGGTGGTCATCGTCATATGGGGGATTGTTCCCGAGTCCGTTCCGCACCACGCGCAGCGTGCCGCGGCACCCGCGGGCGTGGCTGATTCGCCTGCGGCCCAAGGAAGTTGGCAAACGGAATTGAACGCACCACGTGACCCGCCCGTACCTATGGCCATCCAGGCGCCGCTCACGAACAACTGCCCTACTACGGCAGACACTCCGTCCCTTGGAGGTCGAGAAGTTTGAGTCACAAGCGAATTCCGAAGCGCAAGGCCGCTATCGCGGTGGGCGGTGTCGCGGCGCTCGGAGCTGCGGCCTTCCTGATCCCGATGGCCAACGCGTCCCAGGACGACGCCTCCGGTGCCACCACCGCCGCTCCCAAGACCCTGAAGGCGACGGGCGCCTCGGATCTCGCCGCGCAGCTCCAGGAGCTGCTCGGCCAGGCCTTCGCCGGGTCCTACTACGACAGCGGCAAGCAGCAGCTCGTCGTCAACGTCGTCAGCGGCGACAACAACGTGATCGTGCAGGCGCAGAAGGCCGGCGCGGTCGTACGGCAGGTCGCCAACAGCAGCAAGGCCCTGGAGACGGCCGCCCAGACCCTGAAGACCAAGGCGACCATCCCGGGCACCGCCTGGGCCGTCGACCCGAAGACCAACAAGGTCGTGGTCACCGCCGACAGCACCGTCACCGGCTCCAAGTGGGACACGCTGGAGTCCACGGTCCAGGGCCTCGGCTCCGACATGGCCACCTTGAAGAAGACCTCCGGGTCCTTCAAGACCTTCGTCTCCGGCGGCGACGCGATCTTCTCCCAGGTGCAGAACGGCGAGGTCCGCTGCTCCCTCGGCTTCAACGTCACCGCCTCGGACGGCAGCCCCGCCTTCCTGACGGCCGGTCACTGCGGGGTCGCGGCCAAGGACTGGTCCGACACCGAGGGCGGCCAGCCCGTCGCCACCGTCGACCAGGCCCAGTTCCCCGGCAACGGCGACTTCTCGCTCGTGAAGTACAACGACGCCACCACCCAGGCGCCGAGCGAGGTCAACATAGGCAACGGCCAGACCGTCGCCATCAACCAGGCCGAGGACGCGACCGTCGGCACCACCGTGTTCCGGATGGGTTCCACCACCGGACTGCACGACGGCCAGGTCACCGGCCTCGACGCCACCGTCAACTTCCAGAGCGAGACCGACCCGAACGGGGTCGACACCGTCACCGGGCTCATCCAGACCAACGTCTGCGCGGAGGCCGGCGACAGCGGCGGCTCGCTGTTCACCCAGGACGGCGGCGCGGTCGGCCTCACCTCCGGCGGCAGCGGCGACTGCACCTCCGGCGGCGAGACCTTCTTCCAGCCGGTGACCACCGCCCTCCAGGCGACCGGCGCGACCCTCGGCGACGGCGGCGCCGCCGGTGCCGGTGACGCCGGTGCCTCGGCGGACCCCTCCGCCACCGCGGCCGACCCGTCCGCCTCCGCCGGCGACCAGGCAGGCGGCGACCAGATCGGCGGCACCGCCGACCCCTCCGCGACCGCGGGCGACCAGAGCGGCACGGGTGACGTGAGCGGCACGGGCGACGAGACGGGTACCGGCGACCAGACCGGCACGGGTGCGAACGACCAGTCCGGTGCGAACGACCAGTCGGGGACCGCCGCGGACCAGAGCACGTCGGGCAAGCACCACAAGAACCGCTGATCGGCCCCACCAGCGGTTCCGGTCGACAGTGGACGGTCCGGCCCTCCGGCGGGAGGGCCGGACCGTGCCGTGTCGGGCGTGGCCCGGCGGCCGGAGCACGCCCCGCGCTCCGAGAGCTCAGCCGTCGGGCCGCGCCCTGAGCAACAGCACCGCGACATCGTCGACACGCTCCTGCGCCGCCGCACTGTGCCGCACGAGCGTGTCGGCGAGCCGGTCCAGGGGCTGGTCGCCGTTCTCCGCGAGCAGTTCCCCGAGGTCGACCAGCGCGTCCTCGATGTCCACCCCGGGCGACTCCACCAGGCCGTCGGTGTACAGGGCGAGCACCGAGCCCGGTGCCAGCGACACCTCGGTCGTCGGGTACGTCGCGTCCGCGTCGATGCCCAGCAGCGGCCCCCCGGCCAGGTCGAGCACCTTGACCCGGCCGTCCGGACGCCTCAGCAGCGGCGGCGGATGCCCCGCCCGGGACATCACGGCCCGGCCCCGCTCCGGATCCAGCCGCAGGTAGAGACAGCTGGCGAAGAGGTCCGCACCGGAGTCGATCAACAGCCGGTTGGTGCTGCGCATGACCTCCTCCGGTGCCTGCCCGACCGTCGTGAACGCCCGTACCCCGGTCCGGATCTGGCCCATCAGCCCGGCCGCCGTCACGTTGTGCCCCTGCACGTCCCCGATCACCGCCGCCGCCAGCGGCCTGGTCGGCACCAGGTCGTAGAAGTCGCCGCCGATCTCCATGCCGTGCATGGCCGGCAGATAACGGGCCGCCGCCTCCACGCCCGGCGGCGGCGTCAGCGAGTGCGGCAGCAGGGCCGCCTGGAGGCCGTGCGCCAGCTGGTTCTTCGCGTCGTACAGCAGGGCCCGCTCCAGCGCCTGCGCGACCATGCCGCCGAGACTGGTGAGCACGGCGCGCTCGTCGGCGGGAAAGACGTGCGGATCCGCGTAGGCGAGCACACAGGTGCCCACCGGCCGGCCCGACGCGATCAACGGCAGATACGCCCACGCCGCGAAGGAGTCCGGGGTCCCCGGCCGGTCCGGATACAGCCGCTCCAGCTGCTGCCGCGACTCGAAGAACGCGGGCACACCGGTGTTCAGGACATGGGTGCCGGGGGTGCGTTCCGACAGCGGAAGACCGTCGAACTGCTCCACGACGTGCGGATCCGCGTACCCGCGGTGCCCCAGCACGTGCAGCCGCCCGCCCCGCGAGCCGAGGACCACCAGGGCCTGACTGCCGACGGCCGGGGCGACCTCGTCCGCGACCAGCTGCACCACGTCCTGCACCCCGACCGCCTCGGTGAGCGCCCCGGCCAGACTCAGCACCTGCGAGATGGTGACCAGCCGCGGGGCAGCCGCGCTGTCGGCACGCGGCGCCGCCCCCACGATCTCGGCGACCGCCCGCGCCCGGCTGATCCGGGTGGTCAGCCCGCTGGTGCTCGGGTACATCCGGAACGACAGCCAGTCGCCCGGCGGCTTCAGCGCCACGAACGACGTCACATGCTGGCTGAGCAGCGCCGCCCGGTAACGGTCCTCGTACATCGGGTCGTTCAGCCACGGCACCGACACCCAGGGCTGGGCGCCCAGCAGCTCGTCCACCGCGACGTCCAGCAGCTCGGCCGCCGCCGCGTTGGCGAAGGTGACCCGCCCGTTCAGATCGAGTGAGACGAGCCCGTACGGCAGCCGCCCCACCATGCGCGCCGCCTCCACCGTGCCCAGCGTGCCGGCCAGCCCCGACGGCGGCGTCGCCAGCAGATCCGGCTCGCTCCGCGGCGACCGGTTCTGCCGCGCGGCCCGGGCCAGCCGGATCGCCAGCCGGTCGCCCGCGGACGTCAGCGCCTCCCGCTCCCGGTCGGACAGGACCGTGGGATGCGCACCGGGCCAGGTCACGTACATCGCCCCGTAGACGGTGTCGGCCGTCGCCACCGGCACCGCGGCCAGCGCGAACGGATACGGCAGCACCACCGCGATGCGCGGGTACCGGCGCGCCATCTCCTCCTCCCCGCCCACCCACACCAGCCGCCGTTCGCGCACCGCCTCCGCGACCGGGATCGGCGCGCTCAGCCCGATCCGCTCCCAGGGCGCCGCGAAGGCCCGCGGCAGACCCGCCATCACCGCCATCTCCAGCACCGGCTCGTCGGCCGCCATCAGGTAGACCGCGCCGGAATGCGCCTGGACCTGCTCCATCGTCGTGGCCAGTGCGAACGACAGCAGCGGCCGGCCGGCCTCGGTGCCGTCGGCCGCCGCCCCTCCCACCTCCGGCTCCGGCCGTGCGGGAGGCGCCCCCATCCCGTCGGACACGCCCGACCACCTCCTCGTCCGGCCGCGCGTCGCGTCCTCGGGATCAAGGCTCCCTCCTGGCGGCGGGCGGCGCACGGCGAGAGCGGCCCGGGCCGGCGCGGCGGGGCGTCCCGGCGTACCCCGTTGGCCCCGTCACATTCCCCCGCAGTCGAAGCGCGCGGCGGGTTCCGGGCGCCGGGTGTGCGCCCCCGCGCACCCCGTTGGCCGGAACTCCGCGCCCACGGTCGGTGGAGGGCGCCAACAATGGGGCACGCGTTCCAAGACCTTGGAAGGACCAACCGAAGTGACGGCGGGCTGAGGGGGCGGCGATGATCCGGGTACTTCTCGTGCACGACACCTGTCTGGTGAGATCGGTCCTGGCGGAGTGGTTACGCAGGGAACCCGGGCTCCGCGTGGACGACACGCCGTGGCACGGCGCCCGCCGGCTTGTACGGACGGAGCGCCCCGACGTGTGCGCGGCGGACCTGGACAGCTCCGGCACCCACGGCGTGCCGCCACTCGCCGACCTGCGTCCGGCGGAGGCGGGCACGGCGGTACCGAGGCTGGTCGTGCTCGCCGGGGCGAACCGGCCTGGCCTGCTCAAACGGGCGGCCGAGGCGGGGGCGCTCGGCTACGTCGACAAGGAGGGCGCGCCGGAACGGCTGGTGCGGGCGATCCGGCGGGCCGCCGAGGGGGAACGTTTCGTCGACAACTCGCTGGGTTTCGGATTCCTCAGGGCCGCCGAGATCCCGCTCACCAGACGCGAGCTGAGCGTGCTGGAGCTGGCGGCCGACGGGGCGTCCGTCGCCGAGATCGCCGGGAGCCTGCACCTGTCCCACGGGACGGTGCGCAACTACATGGCGGCCATCACCCGCAAGACCGGCGCCCGCAACCGCGTCGACGCGATCCGGATCTCACAGGGCGAGGGGTGGCTCTGAGGCCGCCGGTCCGTCGTGGAGCGTGAGCGGACGGGCGGACGGTGCCACCAGTTCCCGGTAGAGCGGGCAGGTGCGCAGGAGTTCCCCGTGGGTGCCGTACGACGTGCGCGGGCCGTCCATCACCAGGATCCGCCCGGCGCGCCGGGCCGAGTCGATCCGGTGCGCGACCACCACCAGCGTGCCGCCCGGCCGGGCCGCGAAAGCCTGTTCGGCGCGGGCCTCGGCCGCCGGGTCCAGATGGCAGGTTGCCTCGTCGAGGAGAGCGAGCGGGGCCGGTGAGAGATACGCGCGGGCGAGTGCGATCAGCTGCCGCTCACCGGCCGACAGCACCGCCGGACGCACCGGCGCGTCCGGTCCGCCGAGCCGCTCCAGCAGCGGGGCGAGCCCGACCGCCTCGGCCGCGGCCAGCAGCTCCGGCTCGGGGACCGGGTCCGCACGCAGCAGCCCGAGGTTCTCGGCGAGGGTGCCCGTGCAGACGTACGCCTCCTGCGGGATCAGCACCCGCAGGGCGGCCGCCCGCGCCCCCGGCACGGGGTGCCCGCACACCCGGACCTCGCCGTGCGCCGGTTCGAGCAGCCCGGCCACCACCGCGGTCAACGTCGACTTGCCGATCCCGCTGGGCCCCACCACGGCGAGATGACCGCCCTGCGGCACCCGCAGATCGAGGCGGTCCAGGACAGCCGCGCTCGCCGGACCGTAGGCGAAGGTGACGTGTCGGAGCACGAGAGCGGGCACACCGGCACCGGCCGCCACCCCCGAGCCGAAGGCCGCCGTCTGCGGGGCCGGGGTGGTGGGGCCGGAGGTGAGGTGCGGACCGTCCGGCGGGGCGGGCGCGGTGTGGCGGCCGGTGCCGAGCGCGGACCCCGGCGGTGCGGCCGGAGCGGCAGTGCCGGAGGTGACGTGCGGACCGTCCGGCGGCGCGGCGGGCGCGGTGTGGCGGCCGGTGCCGTGCGCGGACCCCGGCGGTGCGGCCGGGGTGGTGGCGAGCCGGTGCTGCGATGGCGGGGCGATCTTCCCAGGTGGCTGGAGCCTGCGCAGGACGACCGTGAGGCGGGTTCCGCCGGTGCCCAGGCCGTGCACCAGGTTCTGCAGGGCCGGCAGCAGGGACTGGGTGACATAGGCGAGCGCGCCGACCAGGGCACCCGCGGTCACGCCGTGGCGGAGCAGCCAGGGCGCGGCGGCGAGCAGCAGCACCGACGGCAGCTGTCCGCCGACCGCGAGGGCCGCCACCCGTACGACACTCCAGCGGGCCAGCGCCCGGGCGGCCCGGTACTCGGCGTCGACGCGCTCCCCGACATCCGCGGCCACCCGCTTCTCGGCCCCCGCGGCCGTGACGTCCCGCAACCCCTGGCACACCTCGCCCAGTCCGCCCGCGAGAGCCTCGTCGGCGACCAGGAAGGCCTCCTGCCGGCGGGCCAGCGGGCGCAGCGTCGCCGCGAACAGGACCAGGCCGGCGAGGAGCGGAGGCCCGACCACCAGCAGCAGCGGCAGAGCCAGGGCGCACAGCCCGGCGAGGGCGCCGGCGACCGTGAACACGAACGAACGGGAGACCATCACCAGCCCGGCGAGAGCGTCCCGGGCGATCTCCGCCTGCTGGGTCAGTCCGGACAGCGCCCCCCGGTCCGCCTCCCGCACCCCGCGCGCGACCACACCCGCCACCAACCGGTCCCGCACCGGCTCGACCAGGTCGGCGGCCACCCCGTACACCCGCCGGGTCCCGTACGCCCCGACCCCCACCCCGCCCCCGGCCGCCGCGAGCCACGCCAGCCCGGTCCGGACGTCCCCGGCCAGGAACCCGGCGTCCAGCGCCCGCGCCAGGGCGTACCCGAGCAGAAAGGTCTGCCCGGCCTCCAGGACCGACCAGAACGCGAGCCGCAGCAGCACCCGCTTCCGCACGCGCAGCAGCCCCCCGCCGCGCCGCCGGGCAAGCGCGCGAACGGCGACGGGGTCCCGCCACTGCTCAGCCGTCGTCACTCCGACCCCCTGTCCGCCGCCGCTGCGCGTGGCACGTCGGCCGCCCGCTCCGGACCCGCCGGGGCACCGGACGCGTCCGTGGCCCGCGGCGGTGCCGCGTCCGCCGCGGCCCCGTCGCCCGCGTCCCCGAACACCGCCCGGTACTCCGGGTCGCGCCACAGCTCCGCGTGTGTCCCCACCGCCCGCAGCCGTCCTCCGTCCAGCCACGCCACCGTGTCCGCGCGGGCCGCGGTCGTCGTGCGGCGGGCGACGATCAGGCGGGTCGGGCCGGGGGCCAGCAGGGCCCGGGTGACGCGGAGTTCGGTGACGGTGTCGAGGCTGGAGAGGGCGTCGTCGAGGACGAACAGCCGCCCGGGGTGCGCGAAGGCGCGGGCGAGGCCGAGGCGCTGCGACTCACCGCCGGAGCGCGGGGCGTCGGCGAGCCGGGTGGGGTAGCCGTCGGACAGCCGGCGGATGTACGCGTCGGCCTGGGCCTTGCGGGCGGCCGCGCGGATCGCGGCGGGGGAGGGGGCGGTGAGTCCGAAGGCGATGGTGTCCTCCACGGTCGTACCGAGCAGGGCCGGGCGGGCGAAGGCGTAGGTGACGGCCCGGCGCAGGTCGTCGTGGGTGAGGGCGGCCAGCGGCACGCCGTCGAGGAGGACCTCCCCGGCGTCCGGGTCGGTGAGCCGGCCGGCGAGCCCGGCCAGCAGGGACTTGCCGGTGCCGGAGCGGCCGACCACCGCGAGCACGGAGCCGCCGGGAACGGTCAGGTCGACGCCGTCCAGCACGGTGCGGCCGTCCCGGCGGGCCGTCACCCCGCGCAGCTCCAGGCGCCCGGGGCCCGGCGGGAGGCGACGGGTGCCGTGAGTGGGCGCCGGGCACGCGGTCACCTCGCCGAGGCGTACCGCGGAGGCCCGGGCCCGGGTGACCGCGGCGAGCTGTCCGACCAGCACGCCGACGCCGGTCGCGAGGACGGCGTAACGGGACGCGGCGAGCACCTCGCCGACCGAGATCCGGTGCCGGGCGAGCAGCAGGCCGGCCACCGCCACGACGGCCAGCTGGAGCAGCGGGCCCACGGTGACCGCCTGTGCGGCGGCCCGGCCCTGCACCCGCCACATGCGGTGCCCGGCGCGGGCGAGTTCGGGCAGCGGACGCAGCACCCGGGCCGTCTCCCGGTCCTGGAGGCCGGCCGCCGCGATCGTCCGGTGACCGTCGACCGCCTCCGCGAGCGCGGCCGCGATCCGGCCCTGCACCTGCTGGTACTCCGTCACGCACGCCGAGGTGTCCCGGGTGAACGCGCGCAGCAGCAGGGCCAGTACGGGCGCCCCGGCCAGGAACACCACCGCCAGCCAGGGGTCGAGGAGCCCGAGCGCGACCACGCCCCCGAGCGGTCCCGCCAGCGCGGCGAGGAGCGCGGCGAGGGCGGCGGGTCCCGTACCGGCCTGCGCCGCGTTCCCGACCAGCCGCGCCACCAGGTCCCCGGATCCGAACCGGGCCGGCCCCCGCGGTCCGAGCGCCAGCACCTGTCCGGCGAGCAGCTTCCGCAGCCGGGCCGTGGCCCGCGCGTCGACGGTTCCGGCGAGCACGCTCGCGGCGCCGTCCAGCAGGGCGAGCAGCAGCGCCAGGGCGGCGGCCCGCCCGACCCAGCCGGCCGCCGGGGCGCCGGCCAGCAGCAGGTCCAGGGCGCGGCCCAGTACGGCGGGCAGCAGCAGCCCCGCCGCCGTGGCCGCCGTACTCACGGCGCACAGGGCCGCACAGCGCACCCCGGTGTGGCGCAGGGCGGTGCGCAGCGGATCACGGTGCGCAGGTCGGGTCATCGCGGCAGTCCCCGTATCGGCCTTCGTATCGGCCCTCGTGTCGGCCTTCGTGTCGGCCTTCGTACCGGCCCCGGTTCGCGGTCCCCGGTCAGGTACCGGTAGCGGCGAAGGCCCCGGACGGCCCCCTCGCTGCGGAGGGGACCACCCGGAGCCCGGTTCGCCGTGCCGGTCAGAGACAGAGCAGGACGCTCGCCGCCGAGACGCACGACAGGAGGCTCACCGTGCTCGCGCCGCCGCCGTCGTGACGCTCTTCGGACTCCATCGTCTGCAGGTCGAGAAGTGCCATGGTGTGTCCTTTCCGGGGACCGAGCGGCCCCCCGGTGTTGTTGGGGACGGGGTTGTGTCACGACTCCGTCAGTGCGCGGAGCCGCGTGTGAGGGCCGCCGGTGGCGGCGGGAGGAACGGCAGGTGGGCGGCGCGGGCGCCGTCCAGGGCGGCCGTCAGCGCCAGCAGGCACCCGGCGGTTCCGGTGCCGAGGTCCATGGAGAGCCGCATCATCTGGTGCCCGGGGAAGGCGAGTTGGCCCTGGTAGGCCATCGCGAACCAGCCGAGCCCGTCGACCTGGGCGGCGAGCCGCGCCGGGTCGGCACCGGTGCGGGCGAGGTGCAGGACCATCCCGGCCCGGCCCTGGAACAGGCCCGGCTGGGCGTAGAAACGGGAGGTGGCGGCGATCAGGACGGCGGCACGGGCGGCGGTGAAGGCGCCGTCCTCGTCGGTGCCGTGGGCGAGCCAGTCGTCCAGGACCATGCCGATCCCCACGCTGCCGTCGCCGAGGTACGGCAGGGTCCGCCAGCCCTCGTCGACATCGAGGCCGCCGCCCTTCTGCACCACACAGCGGTCCAGGTCCCGGCGCAGCGCCTCGCCGGCCGCCGCCAGCAGCCGGGGCTCGCCGGTGCGTTCGTACCGCCGCAGCAGGAACAGGGCGGGTCCGGTCGCGCCCCGCAGCAGCCCGGCGCGCCGCCGTGGCGTGTCCTGGAGAGGTTCGGCGAGCCGTCGTACGACGATCTCGGCGGCCTCCGCGGCCCGTTCCCGCAGCTCCTTCTCGCCGGTCGAGTCGGCGAGCGAGTCGAGGACCAGGCCGAGACCGGCCAGGCCGCCGTGCAGGTCGGAGGAGAGCTTGCGCCAGTTCTCCCGGAGGACGCCCTCGATGAGGTCGAGGGCACGCTGCCGGTGGCCGAGCCCGGCGAGGACGTGGGCGACGCCGGCGAGACCGTCGTACAGGCCGAGCGGGGTGCCGGGCGGCGGCGGTGCCGTGCGGTCGAGCAGCCAGCGTTCGCCCTCGTCGTAGCGTTCGGCGCCGGCCTGGTCCAGGGCGTACAGCACCCCGGCCGCGCCGTGTGCGAGGCCGAGCCCCCCGCCGTCGCCGAACTGGGCGATGTCGCCGGGGAAGAGCCGGTCGTCGCGCTCCGGCGTGGCGGCGGCCAGGATCGCCTTGACCATGGAGTCCCGGCTGTGCGGCCACTCGGCCGGTACGACGGGACGCGCGGCCGGGGCGCCCCGGGTGATCTCCCTGACCGCCTCGTCCAGGAACGCGCGCGGCACATCGGGGAACTGACCGGATATCACGTCCGCGAGATGCGCCGCCTTGCCCCGGTCGACGACGAAGAGCGAGGTCACCGGCAGGAAGAGGGCCAGCCGCAGACAGGCCAGCGCATAGCGGTCCACCTCGACGCCCCGGCGGTCCTGCGGCGCGAAGAAGCCGGGGTGGGCGACGACCTGACGGCCGTTCTCCTCGACGGGGGCGGCCGCCTCGAAGTCGATGAGGAACACCGACTCGTCGTCGGGAGCGACCATGATGTTGAAGACGTGCAGGTCGTTGAAGACGATCCCGCGCTCGTGCACCGCCGCGACCGCCTCCTCCACCTTCCGGTGGATGCGCAGCGCCCACTCGGTGTAGTCGCGTACGGCCCGCGGCTCCGGGTCCGCCACGAGCAGCGGATGCCGTTCGGCGAAGCAGGCGTTGAGCGGGCGGCCCGCCAGCAGGTCCATCACCAGGAACCGGTGCTCGCCCAGCGTGAACCAGTCCCGCACCTCGGGCACCACCCCGGTGCCGGCCACGGCCTCCAGCGCGTCCTTCTCCCGTGCCAGCCGGGCGACGGCGTCCGCGCCGTCCGCCGCGAGCCCCGCGTGCGGCCGGGCCTCCTTGAGCACCACCCGCCGTCCGTCCCGGGTGTCGGTCCCGGCGTACACCCCGCCGCCGTTGGAGAAGTGCAGCGCCTTCTCGATCCGGTACGGCAGGTCGCCCACCGTGGTGGCGTCGCGCGCCGCCAGCTGCGGCCGCAGGAACTCCGGCAGCGTCACCCACTCCGGGACCTGGAAGGAGGGCGCGCGCCGGTCCGGCACCGGCTTCCCCGCGCCGTCCCGGACCGCCGTCACCAGCGAACCCCGCTCGTCCACCACGTACGAGCGCGCGAACGCGCCGTAGCGCACGTACAGCGGCCCGTCGTTCCAGCGCAGGTCGGTGAGGATGTACGGTCCCTCGAAGCCCTCCAGGAGGGCGCCCAGCTCGCGCAGCACGTCGTGGAGCCGTTCCTCGCCGTCCGGGTAGACCGTGACGAACTTGCCGCTGGTGTCGCGGCCCGCGTACTTGGCGTTGCGCAGGTGCAGCAGGTGCGGTCCCGGCACGAACTTGAACGGGATGCGGCGCGGAACGCAGTAGTCCCACACGATCGCCGCGATCCGGTCCGCGTTCGTCCGGGTGGCCGAGGAGTGGATCTTCCAGCCCTGCGCCGGCGACGGCAGCGCCTCGCCGTCCGCGCCGAGCGGGGTCATGGTCAGCCAGTCCCCGGACCGCGCCGCGCGCCAGCCCTCCGGCACCGCGCGACGCGCTGTCGCGAACAGCGGCTCCGCCTGCGGCCCGGTGCTCCCGAGCCGGTCGGGTGTGTCGTAGAAGTGCCCGTCGGCGAGCGCGTACACCTCGTAGCGCCTGTCCATCCGCATCCCTTCCGTGGCCCGGCCATGACACTTTCAGGCGCGGTACGGTCGCGGACAGTCACGTCTGTCATGAGGTCACCGTGCGGAACGCACGGGTCAAGACATGTTCGGTGGGTTTCGACCGCGCCCGCCCCCTGATCTCCACGGAACGGTCACAGGGGCTGCGCAGACGGCTCATAAGCGCTGTAATGGCGGCGTGGTCAGTGAGGGCGCTGCGGTACGCGGAACGAGAACGGATCGCGCCGAAATCGCCCTCGAAACGCTCATCGGCGATCGCGGCGCACCCGAGCGGCTCCGTCGTGTGCTCGAACAGGCCCTGGTGTTCTCCGGCGCGGCGTTCGCCGGGGTGTACACGCTCGGCGACGACGGCACCGTGCTCCGCCTCGCGGAGTCGGCCGGCCTGCCCCGCACCCTGTACGGACTGCGCGACGCCTACCCGGCCGTCGGGCAGTCCCCGCCCGCCGAGGTGTACCGCAGCGGGCGCCCCCTGTGGCTCGGCCCCGAGGAACTGGCCGACTGCCCCGAGGCCCGCCGGACCCCGTCCCAGGAGTTCTCCCTGGCCGTCCTGCCGGTGCCCGCCGGCGCCGGAATCCTGGTGGCCGTCAGCGAACGGGACGACGGATTCGGCCCCGAGGACCGCGCCTGCCTGGACCTGGTCGCCGGCGCGATCAACCTGCCCGCGCCGCTTCCCACCACCGCCGACAGCGGCGAACTGGCCGCCGACGCGTTCAGCCTCGCCATGGACACCGGCCGCATCGAGGTCGGCGACGGCATCCTGGACCTCTTCCGGATGGCGCGCGACGAGTTCGACGGCAAGGTCGAGACGCTGCTGGCCCGCACCGTGCCCGAGGACGTGCCGGCCCTGATGTCGGTCGTCGAGGCCGACCACATGTCCATCGGCGACCGCGAGCTGGAGTTCCGCGTCCTCCAGCCCTCGGGGTCGCCCAGGTGGCTCCGGCTGCGCGGCCGGCTGGTGCCCGGCGGGGAGGGCCGCCCGGCCCGGCTGGCCGGGACCGTCGCCGACGCCTCCACCCTGCGTTCCGACGTCACCGACGTGGCCCGGGTGCAGCGGCTCGCCGCCGCCCTGGCCACCGCCGGCACCGTCAAGGACGTCAGCCAGGCCGTCGTCACCGCCCTGCGCGGACCGCTCAAGGCGGACCGGATCGCCCTGGCCGAGCTGGAGAACGACCGCCTGGTCGTCACCGTTCTCGACCCGCCCGACGCCGAGTCCTGGCCCGAGCTGTGGCGCAGCGAGTGGCGCACCGAATGGCCCGACGCGCCCGTCCGCTCCATGCCCACCCTGGCCGCGGCCCTGCGCGAGGGACGGGCCCGGATCTGGCCCGTCCCGACCACCCTGGAACCCGCCCTCGCCGAGGTCGGCCCCGGCGGACTCGCCGTCCTGCCGCTGCCGGCCGGCGGCCGGATGGCCGGCGCCTGCCTGATCGGCTGGGACAGCCCGCACGACTTCGGTCCCGACGAACGCGCCCTGCTCACCGCCTCCGCGGGCCTGGCCGGCGAGGCCCTGATGCGCGCCCACGCCTTCGACGCCGAGCACGAACTGGTCGGCATGCTCCAGCGCACCCTGCTGCCCCGCCGGCTGCCCACCCTGCCCGGCGCGGTCGCCGTCGCCCGCTACCTGCCCACCACCGCGGGCCTCGAGGTGGGCGGCGACTGGTACGACGTGATCCCGCTGCCCGAGAACCACGTGGCCCTCGTCATCGGCGACGTCCAGGGCCACAGCGCGGCCGCCGCCACGCTGATGGGCCAGCTGCGCACCGCGCTGCGGGCCTACGCGGTCGAGGGCCACACCCCCGACGTGGTCGTCTCGCACGCCAACCGGCTGCTGATGGACATGGAGAGCGACCTCTTCGCCACCTGCTGCTACGTCGACGTCGACATGGAGGACGGCACCGCCTGGTGCGTGCGCGCCGGACACCTGCCGCCCGTGCTGCGTCACCCGGACGGCGCAACGGAGATCACCGAGACCGAGGGCGGCCTGCCGCTCGGCGTCCTCACCCAGGCCGACTTCCCCATGACCCAGCTCAGTCTGGGCCCCGGCACCGTGCTCGCGCTCACCACCGACGGCCTGGTCGAGACCCCCGACGCCGACATCGACGACGGCATGGCGCGCTTCGCCCGCGACCTCGCCGGTTCCGACCCCGCCCACCTAGGCCTGGCCGCCGACGCCCTGCTCGGCAACGCCCCCCGCGCCGACGACGTCGCCCTGCTGCTGTTGCGCTACGACGGCATGGCCGTGCGCCCGCTGCGGGAGAGCTGGACGGTGTGGCGGGTCCCGGAGGCCGCCCGGCACGCCCGCCGCTTCAGCAAGCGCAGCCTGCGCACCTGGGGGGTCACCGACGACGCGATGGACGCGGCCCTGCTGGTCGTCTCCGAACTCGTCACCAACGCCCTCATCCACACCGACGGCCCGGTCCGGCTCGACCTGACCATGCTCGACCACCGGCTGCGCATCGCCGTCGCCGACGCCTCGCCGCGCAGCCCGGTGAAACCCACCAACATCGGCTGGGAGGCGACCGGCGGGCGCGGCATCCTCCTCGTGGAGGCCGTGTCGGCCGCCTGGGGGACGGTACCGGTCAGCGGCGGCAAGCAGGTGTGGGCGGACCTGGTTCTCGCCGACGCCGACGGCCTCGACGGCTGACCACCGCCGCCTGTCCGGACGTCTCGGGAGGCGGCGCGGGCCGAGCGTTCTTAGTGTCTTGTCGTGGCACACACCTTCGAAGAGCTGGTGGCGAAGCACCGCGCGGCCGACACGGCCCACAACAAGGTCCTGGAACTGCGGGACGCCTACGGGCCGCCGGCCCGGCAGGGGCCCGGCGGCGCCCAGTCGGAGACCTACGAGACCGCCCTGCGGGCCTGGCGCGACCTGGCCCGCGACGAGCAGACCGCGGTCAGCGAGTACGCCCGTGACGAGGGCCGCTCGCGCGCCGAGGTCGAGGCGGAGGTGGAACGCGCGGCGGGCTGGCCGGAGGCCTGAAAACACCGTACAAAACGGGCGGGATGCCGGTTAGCGGCACCTCGTGGTCACATGACATCCGCACCAGGGCCATACTGTCGTAACCACTCAGGAAAACAGAAGAACGTCTCAATCAGATGTTCACCTATAAGGTGTAGCGAATGAAGGCTTTGGTGCTCTCCGGCGGTGCCGGAACCCGGCTGCGGCCGATCACCCACACATCGGCGAAACAGCTCGTACCGGTGGCGAACAAACCCGTGCTGTTCTACGGGCTCGAATCCCTCGCGGCCGCGGGCGTCACCGAGGTCGGGATGATCGTCGGCGACACCGCCGCCGAGATCGAGGAAGCGGTCGGCGACGGGTCGAAGTTCGGCCTGAACGTCACCTACATCCCCCAGGAACGCCCCCTGGGCCTGGCCCACGCGGTACTCATCGCGCGCGAGTTCCTCGGCGACGACGACTTCGTGATGTACCTCGGCGACAACTTCATCGTCGGCGGCATCAGCGGACTCGTCGACGAGTTCCGCGAGACCCGCCCCGACGCCCAGATCCTCCTCACCCACGTGCCCAACCCGCGGGCCTTCGGTGTCGCCGAGCTCGACGCCGACGGCCAGGTGGTCGGCCTGGAGGAGAAGCCCCAGGAGCCCAAGAGCGACCTCGCGCTGGTCGGCGTGTACCTGTTCACGCCCGCCATCCACGACGCGGTGCGCGCCATCAAGCCGTCCTGGCGCGGCGAGCTGGAGATCACCCACGCCATCCAGCACCTCATCGACCAGCGCGCCGACGTGCGCTCCACGGTGATCAAGGGCTACTGGAAGGACACCGGCAACGTCGTCGACATGCTGGAGGTCAACCGGACCGTCCTGGAGGCCCAGGAGCCGCGCATCGACGGCGAGGTCGACGAGGCCAGCCAGATCGTCGGCCGCGTGGTCGTCGAGGCGGGCGCGCGCGTCACCGGCTCCCGGATCGTCGGCCCCGTCGTGATCGGTGCCGGCACCGTCGTCAGCGACTCCTACGTGGGCCCCTTCACGTCGGTCGCCGAGAACTGCCGGATCACCGAGAGTGAGCTGGAGTTCTCCATAGTGCTGCGGGACTCCTCCATCGACGGGGTGGGCAGGATCGAGTCCTCGCTGATCGGCCGGCACGTCGAGGTGACCCCGGCACCCGGCACCCCCAGCGCCCACCGCCTCGTTCTCGGAGACCACAGCAAGGTGCAGATCCGTTCATGAATCTCCTCGTCACCGGCGCGGCCGGCTTCATCGGTTCCACGTACGTCCGCGGCCTGCTCGCCGCCGACGGCCCCGACGCGCCGCACATCACCGTGCTGGACAAGCTCACCTACGCGGGCACCCTCACGAACCTGCCGGAGTCGCACCCGCGGCTGACCTTCGTCCAGGGCGACATCTGCGACGCCGAGCTGGTCGACAAGCTCATGGCCGACGCCGACCAGGTCGTGCACTTCGCCGCCGAGTCGCACGTCGACCGCTCCATCGACGGCGCGGGCGCGTTCGTCCGCACCAACGTGGTCGGTACCCAGACCCTGCTGGACGCGGCCCTGCGCCACGGCGTCGGCCCGTTCGTGCACGTCTCCACCGACGAGGTCTACGGCTCCATCGAGACCGGCTCCTGGCCCGAGAGCCACCCGCTCCAGCCGAACTCGCCGTACTCCGCCTCCAAGGCATCCTCGGACCTGCTGGCGCTGGCCTTCCACCGCACCCACGGCATGGACGTCCGCGTCACCCGCTGCTCCAACAACTACGGGCCGCACCAGTTCCCCGAGAAGGTCATCCCGCTCTTCGTGAGCAACCTCCTCGACGGCAAGAACGTGCCCCTGTACGGCGACGGCAGCAACGTCCGCGACTGGCTGCACGTCGAGGACCACTGCCAGGGCATCGACCTGGTCCGCACCGGCGGCCGGGCCGGCGAGGTCTACAACATCGGCGGCGGCACCGAGCTCAGCAACAAGGAGCTCACCGGCCTGCTCCTGGAGGCGTGCGGCGCCGACTGGGAGCGCGTCGACCGCGTCGCCGACCGCAAGGGCCACGACCAGCGCTACTCGGTCGACTGGAGCAAGATCCACGACGAGCTGGGCTACACCCCGAAGCACGACTTCACCTCCGGCCTCGCCGACACCGTCGCCTGGTACCGCGACAACCGCGACTGGTGGGAGCCGCTGAAGGAGCGCGCCGCCCTGGAGTCCCGTAAGGAGCAGGAGAAGCACTGATGAAGTGGCTCGTCGCCGGCGCGGCCGGGATGCTCGGCCAGGACGTGGTCGAGGAACTCCGGCGCCGGGGTGAGGAGGTCGTGCCGCTAGGCCGGGACGGCCTCGACATCACCAGCGCCGACTCGGTGGAGTCGGCCCTCGCCGGGCACACGCCCGACCTGGTGGTGAACTGCGCCGCGTACACCGCCGTCGACGACGCCGAGACCGACGAGGAGCGGGCCCTGCTGATCAACGGCACGGGCCCGCGCCTGCTGGCGCGCGCCGCCGCCCGGCACGGCGCCCGCCTCGTGCACGTCTCCACCGACTACGTCTTCGACGGCGAGGCCCGCAGCACGCCGTACCCGGAGGACCACCCCACGGCCCCCAGGACCGCCTACGGCCGCACCAAGCTGGCCGGTGAGCGCGCCGTCCTGGAGGAGCTCCCGGGCGCCTCCGCGGTGGTCCGCACGGCCTGGCTGTACGGCGTGCACGGCCGCAGTTTCGTCCGCACCATGCTCGAACTGGAGCAGAAGCTGGACACCGTGGACGTCGTCGACGACCAGCGTGGGCAGCCCACCTGGACCGCGGACCTTGCCATACGTATTGCACAGCTTGGACCAAGGATCTCCCCAGACACCGGTGTTCACGGTATGTTCCACGGAACCAGTTCCGGTGAGGCCAGCTGGTACGACCTGGCCCGGGAGGTGTTCCGGCTTGCCGGGGCGGATCCCGAGCGGGTGCGCCCCACCGACAGCCGGGCCTTCGTCCGGCCCGCGCCCCGACCGGCGTACAGCGCGCTGGGGCATGCCCGATGGCAGGAGATCGGTCTGGAGCCGTCCCGGGACTGGAGGTCAGCACTGCAGGATGCACTGCCCCAGATCCGCAAGGAGATGTCCCAGTGAAAAGGCACGAGTTCCTCCGGGAACTCCACCAGGTCAGCGCGAACCGCAACTACCTGGAGATCGGCGTCAACGACGGCCGTAGTCTGACGCTGTCCAGAGTTCCCAGCATCGCGATCGACCCCGCCTTCAAGGTGGTCTCGGAGATCCGCTGCGACGTGCACCTCGCCAAGGCGACCAGTGACGACTTCTTCGCCAGGGAGAACCCCCTGGCGCACCTCAGGGGAGGCCGTCACCCGCTGCGCAACATCGCACGCAACCGCAGCCCGTTCGGCTACTGGCAGCGGACCACGCTCGACCTGGCGTTCATCGACGGCATGCACCTGTTCGAGTACGCGCTGCGGGACTTCATCAACATCGAGCAGCACTCCGACTGGGCGAGTGTGATCGTCTTCGACGACATGCTGCCACGCAACGTCGACGAGGCGGCCCGTGACCGCCACACCGACGCGTGGACGGGTGACGTCTACAAGCTGGTCGAGATCCTCAACCGGTACCGCCCCGAGCTGGTGACCGTCCTGGTCGACACGGCCCCCACCGGCCAGCTCGTCGTCTTCGGCGCCGACCCGTCGAACACGGTCCTCAAGGACAAGTACGACGAGATCATCGCGGAGTTCGAGGTCCCGGACCCGCAGAAGGTCCCCGAGTCGATCCTCGGCAGGACTACGGCGGTGACCCCGGAACAGCTGGTCGGCGCGTCCTTCTGGAAGCCCCTGGTGGCCTCCCGCAACCGGGGCACCAAGCGGGCGCGGGGCTGGGAGCCCCTGAGCCGCGCCCTGCGCCAGCTCACGGCAGGCTGAGCGTTCCGCAGGCGTTCCACAGGACGGCGAGGCGTCACGACCGCGGGGTCGTGACGCCTCGCCGTTCCCCTTTTCCCGCTTCCTGCCTGCGGATTCCCGCCCAGCTGCGCGCTCAGCGGCAGGTGTACGTGAAGGACGCGGACACCGTGTGCGACCCGGGGGAGCGGACGACCAGTCGTGCCGTCGCGTGTCGGCTGCCCCTGCCGTGGAACGTCCAGGACAGCCGCAGACGCGTCTCGTGCTGCCCCTTGCCGAGCCGTTCCGTCAGCGGGCCAGAAGAGGTGCGGTCACTGCGGTCCCGCTCGTAGCGGTCCCACTCGTAGGTGAGCGTGCCGGCCGCACCGTTCGTGCGCACCACCGCGACCACCTCGGCGGCCGCGTCGCATCCGGGAACCGCGTCCGTTCGCGCCGTCACACCGGTGACCCGCAGCTCGGCCGGCTGCCGTGGCCACAGCCACCAGACCAGCACGACGGCCAGGACCACCGCCGCCAGCCGGTACCTGCCGAGCCGGCGCAGGCGCCCGCGGGGCTGCTCCGGGGGCTGCCGCGGTGGGTCACGCCACGCGTCGGCCGCGGTGTCCGGGGCCCCCAGGGGCGGGACACCCGGGCCGAAGCGGAGGACGTCCGGCTCGGGTCCGGGCGCCGTGCTCGTCCACCGGGCGTCCAGGACGGTGGGCACGTAGGTGGTCGCGTCGTCGAGCTGCCTGATGGTCGGTTGCAGGTCCGGGTCCGGGAGGGTCGGCCGCACGCCGGGATCCGGGCATCGCCACTGCGGTTCGGAGCGGTCCTCGTGGTTCGTCATCTTCGGCCCCCTCTGCCGTAGAGCTCGATCCACCGCGATCAGCCGGGCTCACCCGGCACGGCGGGCTCGGTCTCGGCTCCCTGCGACGACGTCACCGACGACCCGGCGGGATCACCACCGGCCGTGGAACCACCGGAGGCCGTACCGGTGCCGGAGCTGGAGCCGGATGCTGAGCCGGTGCCGGTGCCGGTGCCGGTGCCGGTGCCAGATGTGGAGCCGGAGCCGGCGGTGGTGCCGGAGTCGGGGTGTGAGCTGTGTCCGGTGTGCGAGTGGGAGGGGTGTCCGGAGCCAGGGGTCGTGCCTGAGCCGGCTGGGGAGCCCGACGTCGTGCCGGTCGTGGGGGTAGCGTCTGTGCCGGTCGTGGAGCCGGTCGTCGGGGTCTCGCTCGGGCCGGACGGCGTGCCGGAGGTCGGGGTGGGGTCCGTGTCGGCGGTGGAGTCCGAGGTCGGGCCGGCCGAGGTGGTCCCGTGCGTGCCGGGAGCCGTGTCCGGGTCGGTCGGGGTCGCTGATCCGGTGTTCGTGTCGGGGGCCTTGTCCGGAGTGCGGTCCGTCGTGGTCCCGGGGTCGTCGTCGCGGGTCCCCGTGTCCCGGTCGTTCTTCCTGGTGCCGGTGTCCCGGCTCGGGTCCGTGCCGGGGGCAGTGCGGCCGGTCGTGGCGCCGTCGTGCGGCGCCGGGCTCGCGGCGCGGTGACGGTCGGCCGGTCCGGACGCCGTGCTGTCGTCCCCTGCTGTGGCGTCGCCCTTCGTGACCTTCGGTGCGGGAGTCCGGCGGGCCGGTTCCGGCGCGAGGCTGGTGACGGCTCGGGCATGCGCACCGGCGGAGGATTCGTCCGCCCCGGCCCAGCCGCCCGGCAGCACGCCGAGCAGACCCGCCACCGCCACCGCGGCGGCCGCGCCTGCCAGCAGCTCGCCCCGGAGGCGCGGCCGGGCGTGCCGCCTGGACGTCAGTTCGGTGCGGGCCAGTGCGGTGGCCGAGCCCACGGGACGGATGCCGAGGCGTGTCATCGCCGGCGGGACGAGGGCCGCCGCCAGCGCGGCCAGCCGGCTCTGCCCGCGCTCCTCCCAGTCGGGGCCGAACGAGCTCCCGGCGACCCGTTCCAGCTCCGCCAGGAAACCGAGGGCGCTCTGCGGGCGCAGGGCCGGGTCCTTGGCCATCCCGTGCAGGACCAGTTCGCGCACCCCTGACGGCACCTGGGCCACCGGTACCGGCTCGTACACGTGCCGGTACTGGAAATCCCACTCGGTCCATCCCTGGAAGGGACGTACGCCGGTCACGCACTCGTAGAAGGTGGCCGTGGCCGCGTAGACGTCACCGGCCGGTGTGGCGTCCTCCAGCCTCCAGTGCTCGGGCGGCTTGTACGCCCAGGTGCCGCTGCGGCCGTGGCGGTCGCCGGTGCGCGCGGAAATGCCGAAGTCCACGAGCTTGGACCGGCCGTCCCAGCTCACCAGCACGTTCTCGGGTTTGTAGTCACGGTGCACCACGCCCGCGCCGTGCGCGGCGGCCAGACCGAGGAGGGAGCCCTTGAGGACGACGAGCGCGGCCTCGGGGCTGGTGGGGCCGGACCTGAGCAGTGCGCGGAGTGCGGCGCCGAACACCAATTCCATGACGATGGCCGCGCCCTTACGGGCTTCGACGTACTCGTACAGCCGGGTCACGTGCGGAGATGCCAGGTCGTTGAGAAGTACGGCCTCGGCACGCATGGAAGTGCGGAATTCCGATTCCCAGCGCAGTTCTCCGTCGAGATACTTGATCGCGACGTACCGGCCGGTCGCGGTGTGGTGGGCGATCACCACCCGACCGGTGCCCCCCTTGCCCAGTTCCGCGATGTCGGTACAACCGGGAACGCTCCAGACATCCGCGTCCGGTTCGTTTTCCCGCCAGGCGTGATGAGAAACTCCCGTCACATTTCCCCCCTGAGATCCAGGTTTTCCTTGGGCCGCCGAAAACCGTGCCCGGGGGAATTCTTCCAGTGTGAAAAGATCCAGAACGGCTGGGTATTTCACAGTTCTGCAACCGCTGTTCTGACGGGAATTCAAAGAGCAGAGGTGCGAGTTGCCGGACCGCAGGAAAGCGAATGCCGTGGCCGGTCGCGGACCGGCCACGGCATTTCGGTGCCCTGCTCAGCCGCCGGACCGCAGGCTCTCGTAGAACGCCACGCAGTCCTCGTACGACGGCAGCAGCCCCGCCTTCCCGGCCTCGGCCAGCGACGGTGCCTGCGCGTCCTTCTCCGAGAGCACCGGCTCGAAGCCCTCGGGCCACTCGATGCCCAGCTCGGGGTCGAGCGGGTTGATGCCGTGCTCACGGCCGGGGGCGTACCCGGCCGAGCACAGGTACACCACCGTGGCGTCGTCGGTCAGCGCCATGAACGCGTGACCCAGGCCCTCCGAGAGGAACACGGCGTGGCGGTTCTCCTCGTCGAGCCGGACCGCCTCCCAGCGCCCGAACGTGGGGGAGCCGACCCGGATGTCCACGATCACGTCCAGCACCGCGCCGCGTACGCACTTGACGTACTTGGACTGGCTCGGCGGCACGTCGGCGAAGTGGACGCCCCGCAGGACGCCCCGCCGGGAGACCGAGCAGTTGGCCTGGACGAGGTCGAGGTCGTAGCCGAGGGCCTCGCGGAACTCCTCCGCCTTGAACCACTCGTGGAAGCTGCCCCGGTCGTCGGGGAAGGCCTTGGGCTCCTGGACCCAGGCGCCTTCGATGCTCAGCGGTCGCACGGTTCTTACTTGCCTTCCTGTCGTGCGGGCTTCCTGCCCCTGCCGAGTGCCCTGACCAGCGCGCGGCGCACCGGCAGCGGGAGCTTGCGGGCCAGCCGGCGGGCGGCGCCCGGCCTCGGCTTGGGCGCCGGGGCGGGCTTCTGTGCGGCGGGCTTCTTCTGGGCCGGCTTGGCGACCTTCAGGCCCGCGGGGGAGTCGCGGACGACGAGCGGCAGCGTGAAGAAGCGCGGTTCGGCGACGTCCGCGAGCAGGCACAGGGCGAGCCGCCAGCTGCCCTCCTGGAGCGAGCGGACCGGCAGCGGAGCGTCCAGCACGGCGCCGCCGCCCTCGGCGGGCGACAGCGTGGCGGGCACCTCCAGCACCTCGGCGGCGGGCTTGGGGCCGGTCAGCCGGACCGAGGCCTTGACGTCACCGTCGACGTGGAAGGGCAGCTCCGCGCGCAGCCGGTCCCCGGCGACCGTGAAGTCCTCCGGCTTGAACTCGCCGAAGCCGAGCCGCTTGCTCGCCATGTCGACGTCGAGCGCGAAGTTGTCCTTGACCGTCCAGTACGGCAGCACGCGCCGGCCGCCGACGACGCCCGGTACCGGCATCGCGGGGAAGGGGGCCCCGGACGTCGGGGAGGCCGGGAACAGCCGGTGCTCCCGGGTCCAGCCGCCGATCGTCAGCCGGACGAAGGCGTCCCACAGCCCGGCGGCCAGCGGGGTGCCGCTGGCGGCGGTGCCCGGGTCCACGGTGGCGGTGGCCTTCACGATCAGGCGGACGCGGTCCGGCTCGCCCTCCACGGGCACGGTCTCGCGGGTGAGCTCGACCGGCTGGAAGAACTGCGCGTGGGTCTCGCGTTCGCGCACGACCAGGTCGACGTTGGCCTTGCCGAAACGGGCCGCGGTGCCGAGCTCCAGCCGGGCGATGGCCTCGGCGGCGGTCGCCGCCGGCCCGTCGGCCGGGGCGGCGGCGGTGTCGGCCGGGTAGGTCTTCGGCGCGCCGCCGGCGGTGTACTCGGCGGCGAAGTCGATCTTCAGGGCGCCGCCGTCCCAGCGGACGCTCTCCAGGGCCGTCGAGGGGTTGACGGCCGCCTCCCACTCGGCGACGGCGAGCACGTCCTCGTAGCGGCCGGCGGCGGCCAGTTCGGCGACCACCCGCTGGGCCGGGGCGAGGAGCGCGAACACGGAGGGGCCCATGCGCTCGGCGATCACCTTGTGGATCTCGTCGAAGAGCTCCTTGCGGTAGTCGTCCGGCAGCTTGAGGAACCGCTTGCCGCGCAGCCGCTCGGTCATCTCGTTGTTCAGCCAGCGCTGGAACATCTTGTCGCGCTTGGCACCGGGCTCGGTGTAGCGCTCGACGACGTCGAGGGCCTCGCGGAGGTTGCCGAAGTAGCCGACCGGGTCGAAGCGCTGGAAACCGGCGTTGGAGGCGTCCTCGCGCTTGAGGTGGTAGTAGCAGACGTAGTCGCTGAGCACCGAGATGTTCGACGCGCGCAGGTACGCCTCGGCGACGAAGACATGGTCCTCGAGGCGCCGGCGGCCCTCGGGGAAGCGCAGTCCGATGCGGTCCAGGAAGGACCGGCGCAGCATCTTGTGCGGGGTCAGGCTGCTCATCAGGGGGGCGTTCTCGACGGTGGCCCGCGGGTGGTTGCGGCGGAACAGCTCCACCGGCACCGGGCGGCCCTTGCCGGCCATCTTGCCGATGATCAGGTCGGCCTCGTTCTCGACGCCGTAGTCGTACATCCGCTCCAGGGCCTCGTCGCCGAGGAAGTCGTCGTTGTCGACGAACATCACGAACTCGCCCTTGGAGGCGGCGATGCCGACGTTGCGGGGCTTGCCGGACCAGCCGGAGGGCTCCTGGTGGATGACGTGGATGTGCGGGTGCTCGGCGGCGAGCGCGTCGAGCCGGGCCGGGGTCTCGTCGCTGGAGCCGTCGTCCACGAAGATCACTTCGTACTCGTCGCGCGGCAGCGACTGCCGGAGCATCGAGGCCACGCAGTCCTCGATATAGGGTCCCGGATTGTAAACAGGGACGACAACACTGACCTTGACCGGCATCCGGCTTCCTAGCCCCCTGGATAAAGCCGTCCGTTTCCCTGGACGGCACGTACACGTGGGCGAATGCTAACCCGGCCCTGACCTCGGGTGTGTCTCACCCCTTGGTCAAGACCGGGTCGTGAAGTGTCAGCTGTGCGTCAAATGTCCTGCTCAGTCGTGGGTCTTGGCCAGCAGTTCCAGGATTTCCGCCGTGCTGCCGGACTCACCGAGCCGGGGGAAGATCCGCTCCACGCTGCCGCGGTGCGCCTCGGGGTCGGCGTCGGCCATCGCGTCGGTGGCGAGCGTCACGTGGTAGCCGTGCGCGTAGCCGTCACGCGCGGTGGACTCCACGCCGATGCTGGTGGCGATGCCGGTCAGCACGATCTGGGTGACGCCCCGGCGGCGCAGCTGGACGTCCAGGTCGGTGCCGTGGAAGGCGCTCCAGTTGTGCTTGGTGACGTGGATGTCGCCGGCGTGGCCGGACAGCTCGTCGACGACGGTGTCCCAGCCCTCCGGGAAGGCGAGGCCGCGCGCCTGGCGCTCGGTGCGGCCCGGGACGGCGTCCGCGAAGTCGGCCGCGAAGGAGACCCGGACCAGGACCACGGGGAGGCCCTTGGCGCGGAAGGCGTCGGCGAGCTGGGCGGTGCGGGCCACCACCTCGGCGCCGGTGTGCGGCTGGGTGGGCATGCCCACGATGCCCTGCTGGAGGTCGATGACGACGAGGGCGGTGCGCGGGTCGAGGGTGCTCAGAGACATGGGGTGGATCAGGCCTTTCGGGTGGCTTGAGGGGCTTGCGGGGTGAGCCGGGCCAGCGAGCGGTCCGGCAGTGTGATCGCCAGCAGCAGTACGGAGCCGGCGAGCATGAACAGGGCCAGGCCGTGCAGCCCGGTCGTGTCGGCGTGGTCCGGGTAGAACGCCGCGGTGGCCGCGGAGGCACCCAGTGCGCCGAGGTACATGAAGGTGCGCAGCAGTCCGGCGGCGGAGCCGATCCGTTCCGGGTCGGCCTGCCGGTACAGGGCGGTCTGCGCGGCGAGCCCGAGCAGCCCCTGCGGGACGCCGAGCAGCGCGCCGACCGCGAGCAGCAGCCACACCGGGCTGCCGGCGCCGACCGCCAGCAGGGCCGCGCAGCCCGCGATCTGCAGCACGGACCCGACGACCAGCTTGCCGCGGACGGCCTCCCGGCGGCCGGTGACGGTGGCCGTGACCAGCGCGGAGGCGGACAGCGGCAGCAGTACGAGCCCGGCGGCGGAGGCGTCGAGGCCGCGGCCCTGCTCCAGCCACTGCGTGTAGCCGTACAGGAAGGCGTACGAGGTGGTGTACGCGAGGAGCTGGCGCAGATAGGTGACGACGAGCGGCCCGTTGCCGCCGAGGACGCGCAGGTCGACGAAGGGGTCCGGCACCCGCAGCTCCCGGACC
This sequence comes from Streptomyces arenae, assembly GCF_022343545.1. Lineage (NCBI taxonomy): Bacteria > Bacillati > Actinomycetota > Actinomycetes > Kitasatosporales > Streptomycetaceae > Streptomyces > Streptomyces arenae. The sequence continues at coordinate 1,371 of NZ_JAKQYH010000073.1, read as the reverse complement.
GCGAAGGCGGCGGCCGCCAGGAGGGTCAGCACCGGCAGGTACCAGCGGTCGGGCCGCGGACCCATCAGGAACAGCATCAGCGAGACCAGCAGGACCGCGAACAGCGCCATGCCGGGCAGGTCCATGGCCTGGCGGCGCGCGGCCGGTCCGGTCTTCGGCAGCCACTTCACGCCGAGCACCAGACAGGCCGCGGACAGCGGCACGTTGACGGTGAACACCATGTGCCAGCCGGCGGCGCCGATGAGCACCCCGCCCAGCGTCGGGCCGATCACGGCGACGGTCTGGGCGGACACGGCGAGCGCGGTCAGCACCCCGGCCGGGCTGTCCTGGCCGGTGCGCTCGGCCTCGCTGCGGGTCAGCCGCATCGCCGCCGGATACGCCGCCGACGTGCCGAACCCGAGCAGCACCCGGGCCGCGATCAGCACGCCAAGCGAGGGGGCCAGCGCGCCCAGCAGTCCGGCGACGCCCACCAGGCCGGTCCCGGCGAGGTAGAGCCGGCGCGGCCCGTACATGTCCACGAGCCGCCCGATCACCGGCTGACCCACGGCGGTCGCCAGATACAGCGCGGTGACCAGCCACACCGTCTCGGCGGGCGGGGCCCCGAAGGCGATGCCGATCGGCACCAGCGCCACGGCGATCATCGAGGAGTTGATCGGGTTCAGCACGGAACCCAGGACCATCGGAGCGATCAGCCGCCGGTCGAAGCCGGCGGGTGCCGGCCGGGCGTCCGTGCCGTTGCGCGCGGTGAGCCTCGGTATCACGGGCGCGACAGCCGTTCCAGCAGCTCGATGGCGGTGAGCAGGGTCCGGCGCTCGTCGTCGGTGTACCGGTCCTGGAAGGCGCGGGCCAGCCACTCGTCGCGCGCCTGCCGGTTGCCCTCGACCCGGGCCAGTCCGGCCTCGGTGAGGGTGACGAGCTGGCGGCGGCCGTCGGTCGGGTCGGGGCTGCGCCGGATCAGCCCCTGCTGGTCGAGCGCGGCCAGCGTGGCGGCCATCGACTGCGGCCGCACGCCCTCGGCGGAGGCCAGCGCGCTGGCGGTGGCCGCGCCGTGCTTCGACACGAGGGTGAGCGCCGACTCCTGTGAGGGGGTGAGGTCCGCGTCCTGCGCGACCTCGCGGATGCGACGGCGCAACCGGCTGAACATCACGCGCAGATCGCGCGCGGCCCGGCTCGCGGAATCGGAGATCTCTGCCATACGCCCACCCTAAAACCGACAGCCCAAACTGTCCAGCCGAAACTGTTCAGTCCGGCCTGAAGATTCGTCGGGGGCGGCGAGGAGTGGGGGCGGCGAGGAGTGGGGGCTGCGAGGAGTGGGGGCGGCGAGGAGTGGGGGCGGCGAGGAGTGGGGGCTGCGAGGACTGGGGGCTGCGG
>NZ_JAKQYH010000059.1:0-255770 GCF_022343545.1 Streptomyces arenae | reverse complement strand
GGCGCTGGAGGCTACACCGGCCTGGGTGTCTGCGCCGGTGGTCTGTTCGGTGGCAACCTGGGTGATGTCGTCGAGTGCGCCGAGCAGGTTGGTGACGTCTCCCCACTTGGACCGCTTCTCGTCCGCGTCCGGGGTGGCGCGACCGTGCCGCCCGCGGGCCAGATGCGGAACCGGCGAGGCCCCCAGCGCACGGTGTTGTGGGTCAGACACCGCGTCGCGCTGGGGGCCTCATCATGTCACTCCGCCCGAGCAGCCGATGTCGCCTGTACGGGAGAGGACGAAGGAGGGTTACTGGGGCTTGGGCAGGGTGAGGACGACCTTGTGCACTTCCCCGGGCGCGGGGGTTGCCTTCTCGATGTGCTTGGTGGGCACGTGCTTGGTGGCGTGCTTCTTGGTGGCCGGCTTCTTCCCCTTGATGTGCTTCTTCAGGGCGCGCTTCTTCGGGGAGCTGTGTGTTGTGCCAGTGGTGCCCGACTGCTGCGACTGGGGATTCTCGGCGATGATGTTGATCTTGCTGCCGTAGGTGGAGACCAGCGGGTCGGTGACGGTCGACGGGGCGTTGGTGGTCACGTCCACCTTGTCGGTGTACGCGTTGTAGGTCGCTCCGGCGTCGTAGCCGGCGGCCTGTATCTGCGTGGCGGTGTCATTGATGGTCGAATCGATGGCGCTGTTGCTGGAGAACTGGCTGAACTCACCGTAGAGCGTGAGGTCGCGGTCGGTGAACCCATGGAAGTCCGAGGGGTACTGCAGCTGGCTGGGAACATTGCCTCCGGTGAACACCAGAATGGGGTTACCCTGCGCGTCCAGGTACGCCGCGTACGCCCCGTTGTAGTCGGAGATTTCCTGGACCAGGGCCCAGTCCGAAGCGCTGATGTTGGGAGTGCCCGCGACGATGCTGATCTTGCTGCCGTAGCTGGAGACCAGCGGGGCGGTGACGGACGACGGGGCGTCGGTGGTCACGTCCACTACGTCCGTGTCCGGGTTGTAGGCCGAAGAAGCGCCGTAGCCGGCTGCCTGTATCTGCGCGACGGTGTCACTGATGGCCGAATCAATGGCGTCATTGGTGGAGAACTGGCTGAACTCACCGTAGAGCGTGAGGTTGGTGTTGGAGAACCCGTGGAAGTCCGGGGGGTACTGCAGTTGGCTGGGGACATTGCCTCCGGTGAACACCAGAGTGGCGTTCCCCTGGTTGTCCACGTACTCCGTGTAGGCGCTGTTGTAGCTGCCGATCTCTCCGACCATCGCCCAGTCCGAATCGCTGATCCCGGCGCTTCCCGGGGACATGGATGCGTACGACGGGGCGGCACCCAGGACGAGGGACGCAGCCAGGAAGGTGCTCAGCACCAGCGTCCGGGACATTCTTCTTGGCATTTCTTCACCTTTTCTGTTCTCTGCGGTACTGCGGGCGGGACCACCCCGCCGCATATGCGACGAAAACTCACCGAACCAATTTCGGTTCACTCCCCTGCTGCCAGTGCCGCTCCCGGCAGCGGGGGTCTGCGCCCCACGCCTCGGCGTACACCAGGACCACGGCACGAGCCCCAACTGCGTGCTTCGTGCCATCTCCCGGCAGGTGATACCGTCGGCGTCCTGCCGCAGCCGACGCAGTCGGTGAGCCAGTGATGCAACCGGCCCGCTTCTGGAACCAGGTTGGCGCTGCGGACGCCCCCATTCGTTTCCCTCCCTGGATCTGCCGGTGCCGGGCAACCTGGCGTCAGTTCCTGCGGTGATGCCCAGCGCGCGGCCGCTTCACGTCCGCCGGATTTCCGGTCGGCGGTTCCTCGATCGCCGGCGCCGGAAAGTCGGCGGCAGGCGTTCCGTGATGCGCCGCCGTCGTCTCACGGCGCGGCAAGAGGCCCGTGTCGCGCATGCACTTGGTGTGCGGGTAGCCCGAACATCCCTGCGGAGGTCAGGCGGCCACGGGCGTCTTCCGGTGGGTGGCGGCCCTCGCGGTGGCCGCGGCCGTTGCGGTGCGCCCCAGGCTCTTCAGTGCGATTGCGACGCCTGCGGTGACGAGGACGCCGGCGGCCACGGCGGCGGCGAACAGCAGCGGCTTTCCGAGCTGGTCAGCGGCGAAGACGCCTCCGTAGGGAGCGCCCATGGTCGAACCGAAGGTCATCGTCAGCACGCCGGTGACGGCGCCGCCGGCCATGGAGGCGGGGATCACCCGCAGCGGGTCGCGCAGCGCGAAGGGAACCGTGCCTTCGGGGACACCGGCCAGACCGAGCAGCCAGGCCACCTTGGCGTAGTTGCGCTCGGCCTGGGTGAACGCCTTGCGGCGTACCACGGCGGCCAGCGACAGGCCCAGCGGCGGGACCATGGCGGCCGCCACCACCACGGCCATGAAGGCCATATGGTCCGGAGTGGGGACGTCGGAGCTCAGGCCCGCGACGGCGTAGGTGTAGGCGACCTTGTTGAAGATCCCGCCGAAGTCGCAGCAGACGGCCAGGCCGAGGAGCAGGCCGAGCACGAGGCGCTGGTTGGTGAGTTCCAGGGTGACCAGCTCATTGGACAGCCAGGAATTGAGTTTGTCGAGCTGGGGCGACAGGAGCGCGCAGAAGAACACGACCGTGGTGAGCAGGGTGGCCAGCAGCGGAATGACCGCCTTGGCCATGAGGGTGTGCCACCTGGCCGGGACAGTGATCTTCTGCAGGGCCCGGGTGACCGCGCCGGCGAGCAGGCCTGCGGCCAGGCCGCCGAGGGAGCCGGTGTGCAGGGTCACCGCGGTCAGACCACCGGCGAAGGCGGGGAACAGGGCCGGGCGGCCGGCGATACCGTAGGCCGTGTACAGGGCGATGGCCAGGCCGAGGAGCTCCAGGGTGAGGCTGCCGGTCTGCCGCAGTGCCACCGCCCAGCTGTCGAGCTGCAGCCAGGAGAATTGCTGGCCGGTGACGTTGTGCGAGAGTTCGGTGATGTGCCAGCCGCCGACGGCGTAGGCCAGGACGGTCAGCAGGCCGCCGAGGGCAGTCATGGTGGCGAGGTGGGGAGTTGCGGCGGTGAGCCACCGGCCGAGCCGGGTGACGGCACGGTCGCCCGGCTCGGTGTGCTGGTCCATCGGGGCCGCAGCGGCAAGGGTAGTGGGGGGCATGATGCAGACTCCAGGGGTGTGTGGTCCTGCCCGGCACGGCGGCTCGGGCGAGTCACGGCGGGCATGTCGGAAAGGGAAAGGCCGGAGGTGTGCGATCCGCAGGACCTGGGGCATGGGGTCCGAGCGGGGCGGATGGTGGGCCGACCGGCCCGTCGCCGGCCAGCCGGTGCGATGATGACGCGCCGGGCGGCAGCCGTGACCGGCCTGCCGGCCCCGAACAGCGCCGGCGGCGCCTGCCGGCCTCTCCTTAAAAGGCCGCGCCCGCCGGCACTGTCGCACTACCGGGGCGGTGACCGGGGAACCCGGCACTTCGCCGGGCAGCTCGGCCGGGGCCGCTTACGCCCCTGCCCGCGGATCAGTTGGTGACCACATAGCCGCCCCAGCCGGAATGTATGAAGTTCGCCTTGACCCCGTACATCCGGTACTGGGTGCAATGGCACGGGCCGTTGTACCACTCGTAAAGACCGGAGTGGCTGCCGATGATTCCCGCGTAGTGCAGGGTGTTGTTGTTCGCGCCTATGACGTCGTAGGGAATGTAGACGGGGGCACCCGAATCACCGCGCTGCGTGTGCTGGCCGTTGTCGTAGTTGGGAGCGTTGGTCCCGCCCGGCGCATACGTGAAGCCGTCCCACGAGTTGCTGTGATGCCTGTTGCCGGTACTGTCCGTCCAGTCGAAGGCGTAATTGATGGAGGAGATGGGGTGGCCGCAGTGGTTGTACGTCGTCTGCCCGCTCACACAGACCTGCCTGTTGTAGGTGATGGCCTGCAGGGAAGCGACCGTCCTGGACGATTCACTGGAGGCGTAACCGCCCGTCCAGATATTCCTCCCGTACCGGTAGCCGACGAATGCCTCAAGGTCGGTCGACCCGATCCTCTTCACCCAGCCCTCATTGTTGCCGTTTGCACCCACGACAAGATGGTTCAGGGAAAAACAGTGCCCGGCCGTGGTCATCATGTCGGCCGCTATGCCGGTGTCGGGATTGACCACATGAACCTTGAATCCGGACGTGCAGTTAAAGGAACCGTCGTTGATCGAGTCCCCTCCCAGGAAGTCATTGAATCCGTCATTGAACCGGTTGTACTGCTGCTCGAAGCGCGTCTGGACCACTTCGACCTTGTCACCCAAGTGACGCTGGAGCGCCGACCTGACGGACGCGGGAGCCTCGGTGTTGACCACCACCTTGTCCACCACACCGTCGTAGGCGTAGCCCTGGCGGTACTTCTGCGCACCGTTGTCCCACTTGGCGTCGTCCGCCACCTCGTTCTGGATCTTGTCTACCTCGCCTTTGGCGAACCTGCTGACCTTGACGGTGACCTGCATCCCCGACGGGACGTCCGCCAACACCTTGGCCTTCTCGTCGGACTCCGCCCCGGACTTGGCCCGCCCGGGGGCAGGCGTATTCGCGGGCAGCATCAGCACCGGTGCTGAACCGCTGTCGGCACCGAAGACACCGAGGGCGGAGTGCTTTGCCGCGACCTCGTCGAGCTGCTTCCACTGCGCTTGGCTCGGCTCCTTGACTGATGCCGCAGGCTTGGCCTCGGCAGCCCATGCGGGAACGGGTACCGCCAGAGCCCCCGCGAGGGCGGAAACCCCCATCAGCACCCCGGCAAGGCGCTTCGATCTCACTGTTGTTCTCATTTCGTCCTTCTCATACAGGATGGAACTCGGAATGCATCGACTAAAAATCCCCCAACTGCGGGAGCTTTTCCGGCCGATGCCCCAGGCTGGAAAATCAACCGATTTCACTACCGCCGCAGCGGAGGCGGCCTGGGACTCAGGGCATCCAGATGCACCGATTTCCCCCTTTTCCAGGGTCGAACGCTTTTCGCCTTCTCCGGGCTCCCTATTCCATGAGGCACGGCCCGCAGAAACGATGCGACACCGACCCGGGAAGCTGCTCACTCCTACCCAGCGCCGATCACGAGACCGGGAATTCAATCCGCCTCAGTCGTGCTTTCGGCCGACAGGGCCAGCCGGAAGCACGACGCCAACGAATTCGGGCACGAAACCGACTCTTCGCCTGCGCCAGCCCCCGAATCGAGGTGCTGCACGCGAGAATCATCAGCGCCAGGAGCAGCCGGGTTCAACGGGTACTTTTACGCGGTCCTGCAACGCTGTTCGCCGGATTCGGGTAGTACCCGGTCCACCGCACCGCGCACTACCCGGTTCACGAAACCAGGTAGCGACCGCGGACCGGCACCTCCCGCCTCCGTCCCGACGACACGGCGCAGACAGACGTCGCTGAACAGGAACTCCCTTTCCCACACACGGCCCCATGGCATCGTCGACGCCCCGCACGGATGTCCCGGCCGGCACACGCCGTGCTGATCGCCTTGGGGCCCTCGCAGGGTCCAACAATGCAGGGGTGCCGGTCCGCCGCCCACCAAGCGGCGGCCTGGGTACGCAAGCGGCAGGAGGACCCGGCAAAGATGTTCTGGACGCAACCGTCAACCGTGCACCGGAGTGCGGCGGCGAACTGCCCGGCGCCGCACCCGGCGCAGCACGTTTTGGGCCGCGGAGATGTCACCAGTCCTGGTGCACAACCCCAGGGCATGAACGATGGCCGTGGCAGGGGTGCTGTGAAGCACGCCTTCCGCGAGCGTTCTCCGGAAGCAGCGATCGAGCCCCCGCAAGAACGGCCTGCACCGCGCCAAGGCTCTCGATCCACAAAAAGCACCCCGACTCCCACACCACAGCAGCCGCTCGGCTGACCCGCACTCAGCTCGGGAGCCGGTCGTTCTTGACCGATCGGCGGGTGGTGTTCGGCTTCTTCCTGATGGCCGTGGTGATGGGCGGGGAGCCAGCACGGGCTTCCGGCTGCGGGCGTCGGCGAACCGTATGCGGCCGTCCCCGATCTCGGCGAGCGCCTGAGCACCGGGCTGAAGTCCGAGCCCGGGGAAGCTCAGCAGTACGTCAGTGTTCGGGCGCTGAGGGAAGGCCTCTTCGACCGCCTTTGGAGAGGTCGGAGGCTGTGGCGCAGGCGGCCTGCATCTGGACTAGGAGGGTGAGCTCTGCCTGCCGGCGTGTCCTTGATCAGGGCGGGCTGGCGGGCTCGGTCGGCACGGGAGCCTTCGCGGAGTAGCTCGGCCTCGGCATCGATGCTGCGTTGGCGACCACGCCGAATACCCGTGGGCATTCACCGCCCTCCGGACCTCGCCCGGCGACATGGCCCACTACCGGCGGCGCCGTGACGATCACGGAGACTGGCATGCCGCCACCCAACGGCATCTCTTCCATCGCATGATCGGCCAGCCCTACCGTCGCCTCCAGAAGGGCGAGTTGTCCGATGGAAAGACCACCCTCTCCACGCTGCCTGCGGCGGCGGCTGGACACCTTGGCGTCGTGAGGTGTCTCCCTCAGCCTCACCACCCACAGAAACACACAACAATCTCGACAGGGCCAGTCACTGCTCAGTTGTCCCAGAGGCGGGTGTGTGGGTTGCCGTCCACCATGACGCGATCTGGGCGCGGCTGCTGAAGGCCAGCTTAGCCAGGAGGTTCTCGACGTGGCCTTCGACCGTACGCGGTGATCGTCCGAGTTTGGAGGCGATCTGCCGGTTGCTCAGACCTTTGGCTACGAGTTCCGCTACTTCGCTCTCCCGGCGGGTGAGCGCAGCCGTAGGGGCTGTCGGCGTGAACGAGGTGCAGGCCAGGGCCAGAGCGTACTTGATGGCCTGGCCGGGGTTGTCGTGGCTGGCGCCTTCCTCGAGTGCCTGCGCATACGGCCCTGGCCCCAGGGCGCAGGTCGCCGCCTTCTCGCAACGTGTGTGCTGTTTGGCCACCCACGGGCCGAACGCGGCGATGCAGGTGCCCGCGTTTCGCCACAGGGCACCGGCGGCACCCAGCAGTCGGGCCGCCCGGGCGTGGTCTCCGCCGGAGCCGGTCGCCCAGGCGAGCAGTTCCAGCATCCGCGCGACCATCGCATGGTCGTTGAAGCCCCGCATGCTCTCCAGTGCGGACCGAACCAGCGCCTCGGCCGCCTCCTTGTCACCGCGCACCCAGGCGTTGTGGCTCAGTGCCATCAGTACCTGTGCGCGGCCCCACCGCTCCCCGCTCACCTCGAAGGCGGCGATCACCTGCCTGCAGGACTCCGCCGCTCGAGGATCTCCGGCATAGGCCTGGACACAGGCCAACGCGAGCCGCCAGGAGGTCGCTTCACGCTCATCGCCAGCCGCCGTCGAAGCGGCCAACGCGCCCTCGTACCGGCAAATGCTCTCCTCCGGCTGCTCCCGGTAAAGCGCTGACACGCCGCGGAAGCCACCCGCCCGGGCACGCCCAACTGGGTCCCCCAGTTGTTCAGCCAGTTCCTCGGCCTCGTCCAGCCACCGGTCTGCCGCGAGTAGATCGCCCTGTGTCTGTGCTACCCAGACTGCGGCGAAGAGGCCCCGAGCCCGCTGTCGTGTGGTTTCAGGTGTCTCTTCCAGCGCTCGCTCCAGCTGACGGCGTCCTTCCAGCAGGAAACCGCCGACGCACCAGTGGAAGATCAGCGCCCCTGCCAGCGCGAGCCGGGCCTGGGGGTCGGCGTCATAGTCCAGGGCCGCGAGGAGATTAGTGTGGTCTGCGCGCAGCCGAGCCAGGGCCTGTACCTGGCCGGAGCCGTACCAGCCCGCATCAATGCGCTGGGCCACGCCGACGAAGAAATCGCGGCGCCGCCCTAGGAACCGCTCCTCCTCCCCGGAGGCGGCAAGTTGTTCCCGCCCGTACTGGCGGACACTCTCCAGCAGCCGATAGCGCAGCACACCCTCGACCTCCGTGGTCAGGACCACGGACTGGCCGACCAGCTGGTCCAGCAGGTCCAGAACCTCGCCCTCCGCGATGCCGTCTCCTGAGCAGACGCCTTCGGCCGCATCCAGAGCGAACCCGCCGGCAAAGATCGACAGCCGGTTCCACAGCAGCCGCTCTGCCGGGGCACACAGCTCGTAGCTCCAGGCAATCGTCTGGCGGAGTGTGCGCTGGTGCGGCAGCGCGGTCGAGCTTCCACCGGTGAGCAGCCCGAAGCGGTCCTCCAGCCGCTGCGCAACCTGCTCGACAGTCAGCGTACGCAGCCGGGAAGCAGCCAGTTCAATGGCCAGCGGCAGCCCGTCCAGGTCGGAGCACAGCCGGGCGACCTCGGCCCGGTTGCGCTCACCGACCTCAAACCCGGACCGGACGGCGGACGCCCTGTCCTCCAGCAAACCCGCAGCATCCTCAGCACCCAGCGGGGACACAGTAAAAAGCTGCTCGCCCGTGATACCGAGCGTGCGGCGGCTTGTGGCCAGGATGTGAAGCTCGGGAGCGGCACAAAGCAGAGTCTTCGCCAGCACGGCGCAGGCATCCGCCAGATGCTCGCAGTTGTCCAGCACAATCAGGGCCCGCCGCTGGGCCAGATACTTCTCGAGCTGTTCCAGGACCGGCGCAGTGCCCCGGTCCGACATACCCAAGGCCGTCGCGATCGCACCCGCCACCGCCGCCGGATCCTGCACCGGGGCCAGCTCCACCAGCCATACCCCGTCCGGAAACGTCTTCGCCGAGATATCGGCCGCCTCCAGCGCGAGCCTGGTCTTGCCGACCCCACCCGGCCCAGTGAGCGTCACCAGCCGCGCCGACTGCAGCAGACCACGGATCGCAGCAACCTCAGACCGACGGCCGACGAAACTGGTGAACAGTGCAGGAAGATTCCCTCTCTGTGACTCCACAGCCGTCATCACTCCCCCCTCCCGACCGGCCGCCGAAATGACGAACGACCCAGGGCCACCGCCTTCGCTCCGAAGTACCCGAAGCCGACCGGCCCGGACAGCCCACAGAGCCCCCGTCGCAGCAGCCTGGGGACACAGCGACCCGACGGCCTCCACCTTCCGGTAAAGGCCCCGACAAACAGCCCGCTGCCACCACCCCTTTCACGCGAGACAGCGCCCCGCCAGCCCAACATCACCGCAACGGCAAATACCAAGCGGCATCCGGTTTCGCTGAATACCTCGGTCATCTAAGGGCCTTACTATCTGGTTGTGCTGCTGAAGGACCACGAAAAAGCAAGGCCCGCCATGCTGCCCGAGGAAGGGTAGACCGCCTTGCGGACGTGCTCGCCACCGTGCGCTTCGCCACCCACTACAACCCATCCCTGGAGATCGGCTCACGCATGCGAAACCTGCACAAGGCCGATCGAAAAGCCAAACAGGACGGCTCGCTCAGTATTCGCCGTCGACGCGGCGGGGCAGTTCGAGCGGATTAGCGTCCTGCAGCTCCGGAGGCAGAAAGGCGTCAGGGACGTTCTGGTAGGCAACAGGGCGCAGGAACCGTTGGACGGAGAGGGCTCCCACCGAGGTGTGCTGGGAGTTGGTGGAGGAGGGCCAGGGTCCTCCGTGGTGCTGGGCCCAGTTGACCGCGACGCCGGTGGGGAAGCCGTTGACCACGATGCGCCCGGCCCGTTCCGCCGCGATGCGGATGAGGTGACGCGGCAGTGTCGTCTCGTCCTGTGCCAGGTGGACGGTGGCAGTGAGGCTGCCGTCGAGTCGGCGGAGGGTTTCGAGCAGGTCGTCCTCGCTGGCGTAGCGGGCGATGATCCCGACGGGGCCGAAGCACTCGTCGAGCAGCGGTGCGGTGTGGGCTGCCAGGTCGGCCGTGCTGACCTCGATCAGGGCGGCTCCCGCAGCGAAGCCTTCGGTGCCTCGTACGTCTCCGGCCACATGAGCGATGGCGCCGGGGACATGGACGAGGTGGGCCACCCCGCTCTGATAGGCATCGTGGATCCCCTGGTTGAGCATCCAGGCAGGAGCGACAGCTCGGGTCTTCTTGACTGCCGCGTCGCGCAGGGCATCACCGTCGGCTCCTGCCGGCACGAGGGCCAGACCGGGTTTGGTACAGAACTGGCCGACGCCCAGGGTGAAGGACTCCACCCAGGCCTCGCCGATCTGCGCGGCCCGCTCAGCAGCTGCCGCGGGGGTGACAGCTAGCGGATTGAGGCTGCCGAGTTCGCCGAAGAACGGGATCGGCTCGGACCGGCCAGTCGCCAGATCGAAAAGGGCCCGCCCGCCACGGGTGGAGCCCGTGAAAGCCACCGCTTTGACGTCGGGATGGGCGACCAACTGTTGCCCGGCCACCATCCCGTGGACCCTGGTCAGCAGGCCGGCCGGCGCGTCCGCCGCTGCGGCTGCCCGGGACAGGATGGAGAAGACGGCCTCGGAGGTGGCCGGGTGGGAGGGGTGTGCCTTGACGATGACGGGGCAACCAGCCGCCAGGGCCGAGGCGACGTCGCCTCCGGGCATGCTGAAGGCGAAAGGAAAGTTGCTGGCTGCGAAGACGGCCACCGGACCCAGCGGAATGAGCATCCGCCGCAGGTCGGGCTGCGGGCCCATGGCGGTGTCCTGCGCGTGGTCGATGACGGCGCCGGTGTAGCGGCCGTCCCGCAAGACGTCGGCGATGAAGCGCAACTGGTAAGTGGTGCGGGCCAGTTCGCCATTGAGGCGGGCAGCTCCCAGTGCAGTCTCGCGGTCAGCGACATCCACCAGAGCTTCTCTCTGGTTCTCCAGGGCTTCGGCCAGCGTGTCGAGCAGCGCGGCACGCCCGTGACTGCCGAGGGCTTCGAGACCGGCAGCCGCCCGGACGGCGCTTTCCACCGCGCCGTTCACGTCGGCGGCGGTGCTTTCCATTACTACGGCCTCGGTCAGGGCGCCCGTGCGGGGGTCGACGGAGGAGACGGGGCTGGGCATGAGGATCGGCCTTTCTTTCGCGATGCTGTTCCGGGTGGGTCGGACGATGCGAGCGATGTCTGTCTCGGGCTACCGGCCCCGGGCGACTGGGGCGCGCGAAACGGCCGGTCATGGATCGGTGTCCATTGCCCGTTGCGGCGACCTTGCACGCATCCTCTCGGCGGAAAAGTACAAGGCGAGGGGTGCTTCGAGGTTAGGGCAGAGCCACAACAAGTGCAATATGACATGATACCGAAAGGACTCATCCGCCTTCCCGCACCGACGTCCTGATCATCGGAGCAGGCGTCGTGGGTGCGGCGTGCACGTGCCTACTGCACGGCCGCCGGACTACAAGGTTTACGTGGCCGAACGAGGCGCCATCAGCACCTGCGAAGGCAGCATCCCGGCCTCAGACAAGGAACCCGGGCCCGAGCTCGATCGTTCTAGCCCTCCCGTTCCCCCGTCTGCGGTGTGGGATCTGGGCCGACAAGAACGGGATCACAAAGGCGGCCCTGGCCATCATGGGCGGCCACATCAACGAACAGAAGCGCCGCCCATCCCGGCAACCCCGAGATGAACGGCGTGCACCACCTCTACATGGCCGCTCCCGGGCCGACGGCAGCCCCTTCCCAGCACGCCGTGGTCATCCACCCGAACATGCTCGACCACTCCCTCTACGGGACCAGCGCCCGCATGGCGCAGCTCCACACCCGAGGCCTGCTGCCGCCGCACACCGCATTCTGCGACGAGTCGTTCATCGGCAAACTCCTCGAGGAGACCGAGGTGACCGGCCGCCAGCGGGTCATTCCCACCTTCAACGACGGGGGCATGGATCACCGGGACTGCCCAGTACCTGTACGACCCGGACAATCCCTTCCCCCAGGAATTCGAACTGTGACCACCCAGGCGGGACGGGTGGCCTCAGCACGGACAACCGCAGCAGGTGCGGGCCCTTACCAGCCGACAAGGCCAGTACGCGCCCCACCCGGGCTGGTCGAGCAGGGCTTTCACCACGGTAACCGCAGCCATACGATACATCACATAACGCAGGGCGGGTATAGGATCAAGCAGGTATCCGTTCCCCCGGCGGACTTCAGGCGCGCTGGGGACTGCGCTTCCTCATCTGCAGCACGAGGCAGCCAGAAGGAACCGACTTGCAAGGACAGTGCCCTTTCGGGGTGGGACAGTGAGGGAGAACGACATGAGCGTGGACGATGGTGCACCCGTGCGATTGCCTTCGTTCCGCGGGCGCCGCAACCTCCGTGAGGAGATCACCGAGACCCTGCGGGGAGCAGTGATCTCGGGAGAGATGAAGCCGGGCGTCGTCTACTCCGCCCCGAGCCTCGCCGAGCAGTTCGGCGTTTCCCCGACCCCGGTACGTGAGGCCTTGCTCGAGCTTGCCAATCAGGGGCTTGTCGAAGTCGTCCGCAACAAGGGGTTCCGTGTCACGGCACTCTCCCCGGAGGAACTCGACGAGATCACCGAACTTCGGGCGCTCATCGAACCACCCACCATCCGCCGCATAACCGAAAACGGCGTCTCCGCGAAGGCGATCAAGCAACTGCGGCCTCTCGCAGCAGGGATCGAGAAGGCAGCCGAGCGCCGGGACTTCATCGCTCATGTGACCATCGACTTGCAGTTCCACCTCGCCCTGCTGGAGCTCGCAGGCAACGCCCGACTGCTGGAGACGGTGAGGTCTTTGCGCACCAGCTCCCGGATCTACGGCCTGCGGCTGCTACCCGCGGGCGAGGCGCTGTTCAACTCCTCTCACGAGCACGCCGAGTTGCTCGACCTCATCGAGGCCGGCGATGCAGACGGCGCGGAAGCCCTCATGCGCCGCCACATCAGCCATGTACGCGGCATTTGGAGCGAGGGATCTCTCTCCGATGAATCCAGCTGACCCGGTGTCCGGCTGGCAGAGCTCTCTGCCAGCCGGACACCGGGTCAAACAAGTGCCCAGGAAGGACGGCAGCGAGGGCGCCGTAGGCGGTTTCGCCAGCGGGAACCGGGGAGGGGGTGCGGCGGCCCGTCCCTGCTCCGGAGCGGAGACGATTCCTCATGAAGCTTTCGCGCTCGAAACATCGCTTTCCGCGTCGTCCTAGCAGGCCGCCGAGTACAGGCACCCGTTCAGGGTCGGGACTGAGGTCCCTCCTGAACCTGCACAGCGCCGCCGGGCAGGTCTTTGTTCTGCAAGTCGCGATCGTGATGCTCCTGGCCGCAGCCGCAATGGCTGCCCTCGTCCTCCAGGCAGGGCGTGACAGTGAGAAACAAGCCGAGCTCCAGTCAGTTGCCGCGGCGGAAGCCTTCGCGAACGCCCCGGGCACGGTTGAGGCCTTGCAAAGCCCGGATCCGACAGCCGTGCTGCAGCCGCGCACGGAGACGGCCCGCAAGAGAGCGGCCATCGACTTCATCGTTGTCATGAACAGAGATGGAATCCGCTACACGCAGCCCGATCCCACGCAGATCGGGAAGAAGTTCATCGGCACTATCAAGCCGTCGTTGGCCGGCCGCGTCACTGTCGAGACGGCCACAGGGCCGGTGGCACCCGGGAAACGCGCCACGGTCGTACAGTCGGTGGTTCCGGTCTTCGATGCGAACGGCTCGGTCGTCGGCATGGTGTCAGCCGGACTCACGGTTCAGAGCGTGGCTGTCCCAGTCCATCAGCAGCTGCCAATCATCCTTGGCGCCGGCGCAGCCGCGCTCGCCCTGTCCACTGCCGGAACGGGGCTGGTGTCCAGGCGGCTGCGACGGCAGACCCACGGCCTGGGGCCGACTGAGATGACGCGGATGTACGAGCACCACGATGCGGTACTGCACGCGGTGCGCGAGGGCGTGCTGATCATCAATTCGGGAGAGCAACTGCTGCTGGCGAACGATGAGGCGCGGCGGCTGCTGAGCCTGCCTGCAGACGCGGAGCGACGACACGTAACGGATCTGGAGCTCGATGCGGAGACCTCGCGGCTGCTGTCGTCGGACGAGCCCGTCACGGATGCGGTGCATCTGGCGGGCGACCGGCTGCTGGCGGTGAACAAACGGCCCACGGCCCCGTACGGGGAGGCTGGCTGTGTGGTGACACTGCGGGACACCACGGAGCTGGCGACGGTCTCGGGACGGGCGGAGGTGGCACGAGGGCGGCTGAATCTGCTGTACGACGCGGGGATAGGGATCGGCACGACGCTGGATGTGACGCGCACCGCACAGGAGCTGTCGGACGTGGCGGTGCCGCGGTTCGCCGACATCGCCGTGGTGGATCTACTGGATGTGGTGACGCACGGGCAGGAGCCGGCGCGCGACACATGGCGGCAGATGCGGCGCACGGCCATCAGCGGCTCCCACGATGCCTTGCCTTTCTACCCGGCCGGCGAGTTGATCACCTTCGTGCCGACGGCGCCGCAGATGCGGGCACTCGAGCTCGGGCGGGCGGTGCTGGAGGAGAATCTGTGGCAGGCGCACGGGTGGCAGGAACAGGATCCGGACCGGACGCAAAAAGCGCTGACACTGGGATTGCATTCCCTGATGACGGTGCCGCTGCAGGCGCGCGGCGTGGTACTCGGGATGGCGAGCTTCTGGCGCATGGGGCAGTCACCAGCCTTCGAGGAAGAGGACTTGTCCTTCGCGGAGGAACTGGCAGCCATCGCGGCTGTATGCATCGACAACGCCCGCCGGTTCACACGGGAGCACGCGATGGCCGTGACCCTTCAGCGCAGTCTCCTGCCACGGAAGCTGCCGGAGCAGGATGCACTGGACGTAGCCTGGCGGTACCTTCCGGCGGAAGCGGGAGTGGGCGGCGACTGGTTCGACGTCCTTCCCCTGCCCGGGGCCCGGGCGGCGCTGGTAGTCGGCGACGTCGTCGGTCATGGACTACATGCGGCGGCAACGATGGGCCGACTGCGTACTGCAGTGCACAACTTCTCCGCCCTCGACCTGCCCCCCGACGAGTTGCTGGCCCACCTGGACGACGTGGTCAACCGGATCGACAGCGACGAGTTCACCGTAGAAGACCCAGAGGGCCGGGAGATCGAAGGGGTGACAGGGGCAACATGCCTGTACGCGATCTACGACTCGGTGACAGGGCTGTGCACGATTGCGCGCGCGGGACATCCGACTCCAGCAGTGGTGCATCCCGACGGGACCGTCACATACCCCGAGGTTTCAGCTTCCCCTCCGCTCGGCCTGGGGGGTCACCCCTTCGAAACCGTCGAACTGCGCCTGCCCGAGGGCTCACACCTCGTGCTGTTCACCGATGGGCTGGTCGAGAGCCGGGACCGGGACATCGAGAGCGGACTCGACGTGCTGCGCGGGGTGTTGGAGAACGTAGCGGGGCGTACCTCCGAGCAGGTCTGTCAGGCGGTGATCGACACAATGCTGCCCGCGCACCCGTCCGATGACATCGCGCTGCTGGTGGCACACACCCGGCTACTCACGCCGTCGAAGGTGGCGCAGTGGGACGTGCCGCCTGACCCTGCGGCAGTGGCGCCGGCGCGTGCCGAATGCGGAGCTCGACTGAAAGCATGGGGGCTCGAGGAGCTTGGATTCACCACAGAGCTGATCCTCAGTGAGCTGATCACGAACGCCATCCGGTACGGGGCGCCGCCGATCACGGTGCGGCTGCTGTACGACCGCAATCTGACCTGCGAGGTGTCGGACGGCAGCAGCACATCCCCGCATCTGCGACGGGCGGCAGCCACAGACGAGGGCGGGCGCGGGCTGTTCCTGGTGGCACAGTTCGCACAACGGTGGGGAACCCGGTACACCCGGCGCGGCAAGGTCATCTGGGCCGAACAGTTCCTCCACGACACCGCTGCCACGCCTACAAGCGATGCACTGACGGACGCGCTGCTCGCCCAGTTCGACGACCCCGTCCTGTGAGCACTCGGACTCAACTCCAGCCCTGGATCTCTACGATCAACAACGGGTCCGGCGAGACTGACCACACCGACAATCCGTGGACGCACTGCCCGACAGGTCTCGCCGGATACTCCGGAACCTGCCGAGGTCCAGGACCGCAACGTCTCCGCCTGGACTGCGAAGGAGCGGGAGGCATACATACGCCAATGACCTCGACGATGCTGCGCCCTGCTCGCGGTGTCTGCTGCTTACAAGCAGTTCAAGGTTGACAGGCCCCCAGCGAGCGGCTGCCCCGCTACGCCACCCACTGGTGCCAGTACGTCGCCAACTGAATCGCTGACAAGACCCGCTATCGCCTGCCCATCGACCCGGGTGAGCACACCGCGCACGGTGTGGAGGTCACCCGTTGCCCGGACGTTCCGATCAATACCACCCTCGCCCGCCGAGTCGGCGCACGTACTCGCTCTGCACCGGCGTCCCCGACCCATCGGACCGCACGTCGTGGAGGAGCACCTCCCCCATGGCCGTTCATGATCGTGATTGCGGCCGGCCCGGCCCTGCTGAGGACATTCGTCGCGCCGACGTGGTCCGCGTTCGCCGCGAACCCGCACCGCACCCCATGCACTGAAAGCTTGCCTGGGTGAGGCGGTTCTCCTTCACGATGTGCCCGCACCCAGGGCAGCACGTGCGGGAGTGTGTTGCGCGCATCCACCGGGATCATGAGGCGACCGGCACTTTCAGCCTTGTCCGCCAGAATCCCGAGGAACTGCGCCCAGCCCGCATCGAGGATGCTGCGAGCGAGCCCGGCCTTCGTGGCAGCACTGTTCGACAGGAACTGCTGGGCTGCCCGGGGTCAGCCTTGGGTGCGGGCCCTTTGGTCATGCCCGCGGTATTGAGCCGCTCGTGCGCAATCACGTCGTGGCCGGCGATAAGCGCGGGCCGTCTTGCGGTGGAAGTCGGCACACTGCCGCCGGATCTTGCCGTACAGCTTGGCGACCTTCCGAGCCGCCGCGCGGCGGCGCTTGGTGCGCCGCTTGGTGCGCTTGGGGAACATCGCGAGGTGCCGCTGTGCGCCGGCGAGTTCGTCGGCCATCGCCTGGAGGAAGCTCGGGTTGGCGACGTGTTCGCCGTCCGAGGTGGTCAGGAAGTGGGCGACGCCCATGTCGACGCCGCCGATCGCCCCAGCAGGCGGCAGTTCCTCGGCTGGCACCTCGTCGCAGGCAAGGACGGCGTACCAGCGGGTTCCCTCACGCTTCAAGCTGATCGTCTTGACTCGGCCCTGCACGGGCCGGTGCTGATGCACTCGGACGTGTCCGACGCCTTGGAGGCGGACGCGGGTCGGGCGGTTGCGGGGGGCCCAGCGGCAGCCGTCTCCGTCCTTGAGGAAGGTGACGGTGTCGAAGTGCCCGACGCCCTTGAAGCGTGGGTAGCCCGGCGTCCGACCGGCCCTGACGCTCCGGGTCGAACGTCCGGATCCTCTTGAGCTGCGCGGACTGGTCCCCGTACCGGACGGTGGTCTTCGAGCTGTGCCGGTAGGCGTCCCGGCGCTCCCGAAGCGCGCCATGTACAGCGAGCAGTGGTCCCGCAGGGAGGCCACCACAGCGATCAATCAGATAGGAACAGCGGTACTGCTCATCGAGCAGAACGCCCATGCTGCCCTCAAGGTCGCCCAGCGCGGATACGTCATCGAATCCGGCTGCGTGACGGTGGCAGGACCTGCCGACCAGCTACGCGAAGATCCACAAATCGTCGAGGCATACCTGGGAGCCTGAACGGGACCGCACGGTATCTCTGATCAAGCAATCAGTCGGCGAACCAATAACAGACCGCACAGGGTAGAGCCTGACAACCCGGCCGAAGCGCTCGGGACGGACCTCCCCCCCTCACCTGACGCCGGATCGCGGCCGCGTTCTTCTGCCCGCCTTCGAAACGCTCCGCGGCCTGGTGCCGTAACCGCTCCCGCGCAGTTCTCTCAGCGTCGGTCAACCCGCCACTCTGCGCGCACCTCACGGCCCAGGGCTACTGGTGCCGACGTCCATCTGTCATGGCGAAGGGCACCGAACCGCTCGATCAAGTTCCGTAGCCTGATACTCACTGCTCTGGCGATGGCTCTGACGGGCGGCGCGCGGCACGGGAGGTCATCCGACCCTGGGGCCTTGCTGTCGCCTTCAGGGCTTGTGCGAGGAGTGGGAGTCCTGGGCGTGAAAGGCCGGCGCGGAGCCCGACTCACATTGCACCGGCACGATATAATCGGTAACATACTACCGACGTCGCCGCAGTCGAAGCAGCGACGCGGGCAAGCAACGGGCGAAGCCAGCTCGTGAGCACTAGTGCACGCTCCGGCGCCACGATTCGCTCAGGGCACGATCGCACATAGGAGCTGTTGAGAGCGACTGCACTCTCGAGGGCCCAGGCACCTCGATCAGGAGGCCTTCAGCGATCGCGGGAACGAGCTCTGCCGGGTAGGTCCCCATTGTCATTCGCCGGCACGCAGTCGATCCACCGATAGGCGGTCAACGTTTGAGTACGTCAGCGAGAGTGTCAGAATTCACGACCGCCAGCGGCTTTCTCAATGTGGGTGACGGACACCACCTTTACTGGGAGGACTGGGGAAACCCGGACGGCACGCCGGTCATGTACCTGCACGGCGGTCCTGGTGCATCATTTCAAGATGACCAGAAGGCTCTTTTCGATCCGACTGCGCACCGAGTGCTGTTCTTCGACCAGCGCGGATCTGGGCGTAGTACCCCGTTTGCGAGCACCGAAAACAACACCACGGCCCACCTTATTGGCGACATCGAGAAGCTGCTAGGCCACTTCGGCCTTGATTCCGTTCATGTGGCTGGCGGGTCGTGGGGGTCTGCATTGTCACTCCTCTATGCGATCGAGTATCCAGAGCGCGTCCGTAGCCTTCTCATCTGGAGCGTGTATCTCGTTCGGGAGTTCGAGAACAGATGGGTCAATGAGGGCTTCCCGCGGTACCAGTTCCCAGGTGAGTGGGAGCGCTTCATTTCGCTTGTCCCCGAGGAACACCGCGTTGACGGCTCCTCGATCATGAGGTTCTACGCGGAAAAGATGCGCTCGGACGATGAGGACGAGGCAGCGCGATTCGCTTTTGAGTGGACCCTCTGGGAGATGACTCTCGTATCCATTCAGTACGACCCCGCGAAGCTCGAAGCGGAGCTTCGTGAAGACCGTAGCATGCTATCAATTGCCCTTCTGGAGACGCACTACTTTACTCAGGGGTGCTTCGTGCCGGAGAATCACATCCTCGACAGGATTGAGACACTTCGGCACATTCCTTGTCAGGTTGTGCAAGGCCGGTTCGACATGTGCACCCCAGCTGTCAGTGCATACGACCTGAGTCGCGTCTACGGCGACAATCTCGATCTTCAGTGGGTGAACTCTGGGCACCTGCGCACGGATCCCGCACTGTTCGCAGCCCTACGGCAGGCGACGGCCCGACTGGGGTGACGACCGGAAGACTGGTGCCATGCCGGCCAAGGACGCCAGGCTCGTGATCTCGTGTGAGGTTGGCCGTCGAACCGTCAGGTTCCGCCGCCTAGCACCTGGGATGCTGCCGGTGTGCCGCGTCACGCCTCGCCTTTCCTGCACTGCTTGGACACACTGATGGTGCTGTTGGTTGGCCAGGTAGTCGACTCAGTCCGCCTGCTTTCCGATATGGGTTCAGTTCTCCCGCGCACTGGGGCGTGCACGAGCATCAGTGCAACGCAAACGGAGCAGTACCCGATGCGCGGCGTGACGGCATCGGTTACGGCGGAAGAGATATCGCCGGACCAACAGCTGATCAGGTTGGTTCCTCCTGGCGGGCTCTCGCGGCTTCGGGCCACGGTTGAGGATTTACTTCACAAGGCCGTCGCTTTTCGGCGTCCCGGAGAGCCTCGCGAATCCGCCCAGGGCTCACCCCGAAGTCCTGATCCAGTGCGTCCTGCTTCAGTTGAGTCCCTGCAACCAGAAGCCCCATAACAATCTCATCTCGCAACGATTCCAATATCTACTGTCGCCTCAATTCCGACTGTCCGACCAGCCGCCTCCTGCGGTTTGTCGATTTGGGGCTGGGTGTGCTCAACGATGAACTCCTCCGTCGTACGGGTGACCGCGCCATACCATTGACAGATTTATAGATGGTCTGTCAGCCTCCTATCTCAACCCCGATCGCTCGGCGTCAAGTGCTCAGGTACGGCAGCGGCGAGCTACGGACGCGCTACACAGATGCCTGAGGCGGTGTGATCGCCTTCCTTGGAGAAAATCGATGCAGAACCTGTACGTCTTTTCGGCGCTGGCGATCGTCGTGCGGCACTTCCACAAGATGGACTTCTCAAGTCCCCGGGGCTGAGAGAGGGCACCAGCGACTTCCAAATACGGAATCACGGCATTCTTGCCGAAGCACCATTGACGTCGGCTCAAGCAGCAGTATCGAAGCAACGTCGCGAAATTCAGCTCTCTGCAAAGCACTTGGCACCACTTGTGAACTCTGACCGCGCCTTTCGGCACGCTCCTCCGTTCGGGGCGCGTCCCGGCAGGTCGGCCGGGCACCGTGTGCCAGTCACCACTGGCTTAGGGGTCTTCTCCATATGACTGTGCCACTCCACGACTCCGGGACCGCAACACTGGAAGTTCAGGCTGGCCCGGCCGCTGACAGCGTCAAGATCACTGGACGGTCACCGGGCCGCATCGCATGGAACCGTCTGAAGAAGGACAAGGTCGCCCTTGGCGGCGGCATCGTGGTGATCCTGCTGATCCTCGTCGGTGCTTTCGCGCCAGTGCTCTGTGCACTGGTGGGTCAGAACCCAGACACCTTCCACACCAACCTTCTTGACGCCTCCTTGGGTATCGGCACACCGGAAGGCGCCTTCGGGGGCATGAGCTCTACCCACCTACTGGGTATCGACCCGACCTACGGCCGGGACATCTTCGCCCGCATCGTCTACGGTGCACAGATCTCGCTGATCGTTGCCTTCGGGGCGGCCATCCTCACGGTGATAATCGGCGTCATCTGCGGTCTGGCGGCTGGCTTCTTCGGTGGCTGGGTGGACTCGGCGATAAGCCGCGTCATGGACATCCTGCTGGCGTTCCCGCAACTGCTTTTCTCCATCGCTCTGATCTCGGTCATGCCGACCAAGCTCCTCGGCCTCGCCGGCAGCGGACCGCGTGTCCTCGTACTGATCTTCGTCATCGGCTTCTTCGGCTGGCCGTACATCGGGCGCATCGTGCGCGGCCAGGCCCTCTCGCTGCGTGAGCGGGAGTTCGTGGAAGCGGCCCGGAGCCTTGGCGGCGGCAGCATGTACATCCTCTTCAAGGAGTTGCTGCCGAACCTGGTCGCCCCAATCCTCGTCTACACCACCCTGATGATCCCGACCAACATCCTGAACGAGGCGGCCTTGAGCTTCCTCGGTGTCGGAGTCCAGCCCCCGACACCCTCCTGGGGCCAGATGCTCTCGGACTCGGTTCAGTACTACACGGTGGACCCGGCCTACATGGTGATCCCCGGTCTGGCGATCTTCATCACCGTTCTCTCCTTCAACCTCTTCGGCGACGGACTGCGGGACGCACTCGACCCGAAGGGCAACTAGACCGCGGCGGCGCATTGTGCGGTTCTCCCACCGGTGGAGAGCAGCGGCTCGTCCATCAGTCAGCCAGGGTCCGAACTCTGGGCATTGGGCACTCTCGAAGGTGACACCAAAGTGATTAGACACAACAAGTCGCTAGCTGCCGTAGCGGTGGTCGGGGCCCTGGCACTGACCACCTCGGCTTGTACCGGCTCCAATTCGTCCGCGGCCACCAGCAACGGCGGCTCGTCCTTCAACGCCGCAGCTACCAGCATCGTGAACCCGTCCACCAAGGCCGGCGGCACGCTGAAGCTCTGGAGCAGGCAGGATGTCGACTCGCTCGACCCGGCGATCAGTTACTTCGGCCTTACTTGGGACCTGGAGCGCTTCTACGTGCGCACGTTGATCGGCTACCCGCCGAAGCCTGGCGCGACCGGTCTGAAGCTGCAGCCAGACCTGGCACAAGCCATGCCGACGATCACTAACGGCGGAAAGACCTACACGTTCAAGCTGAGAAGCGGCATCAAGTTCTCCGACGGTACCCCTGTGACCTCGAAGGACATCAAGTATGGCATCGAGCGCATCTTCGCGCAGGACGTCCTGCCGAACGGGCCGGTCTACCTGATCCAGGACCTCGACGAAGGCCAGAACTACCCCGGCCCGTACAAGGACAAGGATCCGGCGGGCCTGAAGTCGATTCAGACGCCAGATGACAGCACCATCATCTTCAACCTGAAGCAGGCAAACTCGGACTTCCTGTACCACTTGGCCCTGCCTGGCGGGTCCCCGATCGAGGAGGCCAAGGACGATGGTTCCAAGTACGCTAACCACCCGCTCTCGACCGGCCCGTACGTCGTCAAGAACTACGTCCCCAACAAGGGCTTCGAGATAGTTCGCAACCCGTACTGGAACAAGGCAACCGACCCTCTGCACTCGGCCCTCCCGGACAAGATCACGTTCACGGTGACCTCGGACCCCAACGATCTGGACAGCCGCCTCCTCGACGGCTCGGTCGACCTCGACGCCCAGCAGCTAGGTGTCCAGACAGTCGCTCAGGCCAGGATCCTGACCACCCCTTCCCTTAAATCTCACGCGGTCGACGCGCCTGCTGGGACGCTCCGCTACATCGCCATCGACACCAAGATCGCTCCGTTCAACAACATCAACTGCCGCAAGGCCGTCGAGTACGCGCTGTCCGGCACAGACCAGCAGACCGCCCGTGGTGGCAAGTGGGCCGGCCAGCTGGCCACCAACATGCTCCCGCCAGGGATCCCGGGTGCGGACAAGTACGACCCGTACGGTCTGTCTGCCGGTCAGCCGCAGATCGCCAAGGCTAAGGCCGAGCTCGCCAAGTGTGGTCAGCCGAACGGCTTCTCCACCACAATCTCGGCCAACTCCACTGTCTCGAAGGACGTAAAGCAGGCCGTCGCCGCCCAGGGCGCGCTGAAGGCCGTCGGCATCAACGCCCAGATCTTCCAGTACGACGGCTCGCAGACCGGGTCCACCATCGGTTCGCCCCGTTTCGCCCACTCGCACGGCCTTGGCCTGGACGTCGTCGGCTGGGGCTTCGACTACCCGACCGGTTCTGGCTTCTTGAACGCCCTGGTCAACGGCCGCCTGATCGAGCAGTCCGGAAACAACAACTTCTCTGAGGTCAACGACCCGCAGATCAACGCATGGATCGACGCCGCAGCAAAGACGACCGACCCGGCCGTTGCCGCTGCTTACTACACCAAGATCAACCACCGAGTCATGGATCTGGCGGTGTGCTTCCCGGGCGTACTCCAGCAGTCACTCAACTACTACAACCCGCGTCTGACCAACGTCATGTTCAATGCAGAGGTCGGCGGGATCGACTTCTCGGCTCTGGGTCTTTCCGACGGTAAGTGATCAACACGCCGTCTCACCTGTAAGCACAGCTAGACCGAAAGGCAGGTGAAGGCGGGTCGGATCCCGGCCGCCGCCCCCGCAGGGGGACGGGGCCGGGGCTCCCGGCCAGGCCGCGCGCAGTGCTCCTGTACATCTTCCGACGACTGCTGAACGTCGTCACCATGCTACTGGTGGTCGCTATGATCACTTTTGGCATCTTCTTCCTGGTGCCGCTGTTGCAGCACATCGACCCCGTGATGAGGTACATCGGCAAGAACGCCAGCCCCGTAGCCATTGCCGGCCTCAAAGTCAAGCTGGGTCTCAACGAGCCGATCTACGTGCAGTTCTGGCTTTACCTCAAGGGTTTGGTGGTTGGCCGCACCTACGCGAACGGCAACGACGTCATCCAGTGTCCGGCGCCCTGCTTCGGTATCTCGACACAGACCCAGGCCCCGGTCTGGCCGACGCTGCTCCACGACGTCACCGTCACTGGCTCGCTGGCCGCCGGCGCAGCCGTGATCTGGCTGGTCTTTGGCGTCGGCACCGGGGTGGTTTCCGCGCTGCGCAAGCGCACCGCCATCGACCGCATCACCATGGTGACCGCCCTGGCCGGTGTCTCCCTGCCCGTGTACTTCACAGGCCTGGCCACTTCCGCGATTTTCGTCTACAACCTGGGCTGGTTGCAGGCCACAGACCCTAATGCCACGCTCACCAGCGAACCAGTGGCCTGGTTCCAGGGGATGCTGTTGCCATGGATCACGCTGGCGTTCCTCTTCGCCGCGACTTACGCGCGACTGACGAGAGCCACCATGCTTGACGTGCTGGGCGAGGACTACATCCGCACCGCACGCGCCAAGGGATTGCGCGAGAGAACCGTCATCGGCAAGCACGCCATGCGGTCCACCCTGACACCGATCATGACCGTCTTCGGGATGGACCTCGGCGGCCTGCTTGGCGGCGCGATCTTGACGGAGAACGTCTTCAACCTGCACGGTCTCGGTTATGACACCCTGAACGGCATAACCAAGAACGACCTCCCCATGATCATGGGCGTAACACTCTTCGCTGCCTTCTTCATCGTGATGGCCAATCTGATCGTCGACGTGCTCTACGCGGTCGTCGACCCCCGTGTGAGGCTCGCATGACCGACCCCAAGACCAACAACGTCGAAGCCAGGGACAGCGGCACCACCCCGTTCCTCTCCGTTCGCGACCTGCATTGCCACTTCCCCACGGACGACGGCCTGGTGAAATCCGTCGACGGCATCAGCTTTGAGGTGGAGCGCGGCAAGACGCTCGGCATCGTGGGCGAGTCCGGCTCGGGGAAATCGGTAACCTCGCTGTCAATCATGGGTCTTCACCGCAACGTCGGGAAGAAGCGCGGACCGCAGCTGAAGGGCGAGATCTGGCTGGACGGCCAGGAACTGATCAGCGCCAGCGATGAGGAGGTCAGAAAGCTCCGCGGCCAGAAAATGGCGATGATCTTCCAGGACCCGCTCACGGCGATGCACCCGTACTTCACGGTCGGCCAGCAGATCATTGAGGGGCACCGGCAACACAACCCCCGAGCCACCAAAAAGACCGCACGCGATCACGCGATCCAACTGCTGGACCGCGTCGGCATCCCCCAGCCGGACAAGCGTGTGGACCAGCACCCCCACGAGTTCTCCGGCGGAATGCGGCAGCGCGCCATGATCGCCATGGCGCTGGCCAACAACCCCTCGCTGCTGATCGCGGACGAGCCGACCACCGCGCTCGACGTGACCGTGCAGGCGCAGATCCTTGACCTGATCCGGGACCTGCAGCAGGAGTTCGGCTCCTCGGTCATCATCATCACGCACGACCTCGGCGTGGTCGCCGAACTGGCTGACGACCTTCTGGTGATGTACGGCGGCAAGTGCGTGGAGAAGGGGCCGGCTGAAAAGATCTTCAGGCAGCCCGAGCACCCTTACACTTGGGGCCTGCTCGGTTCCATGCCACGCCTCGATCGTGAACTGCAGGACCGGCTGATCCCTGTGAAGGGCAACCCCCCGTCGCTGATCAACCTGCCGAACGGCTGCGCCTTCCACCCCCGTTGTCCCTACGCGGGCGGCACCAACGGCCGGTCCAACTCGGAGGTGCCACGGCTGACCAGGGTGAGCGAGCACCACCTGGTTGCCTGTCACCTGGCCCTGGAGGCCCGTCAGCAGATCTTCACCGAGGAGATCGCTCCCCGGCTGTAGCCGGAAGCAAGTCGAGGAGACGAAGAGACAATGAATGCAGAGAGCTCGACGGCAGATGCGACCGTCCCGGCGCCCGGGGCGCACACCCCCTCGAAGGGCAAGACCCTGCTCCAGGTGGCTGACTTGGTCAAGCACTTCCCGATCAGGAAGGGGCTCATGCAACGTCAGGCCGGCGCGGTTCAGGCGGTTGACGGCCTGACGTTCGACGTTCGTCAGGGCGAGACTCTCGGCGTCGTCGGTGAGTCCGGCTGTGGAAAGTCGACCATGGGCCGACTGATCACGCGCCTCCTGGAACCCACTTCAGGCAAGATCACATTCGAGGGAGTGGACATCACCCACCTCGGCAGGGCCAAGATGCGCCCGCTGCGGCGCGACATCCAGATGATCTTCCAGGACCCGTACTCCTCGCTGAACCCGAGGCACACGGTCGGCACGATCGTCGGGGCGCCCTTCCGGTTGCAAGGCATCCAGACCGAGAACGGTATCAAGGCCGCGGTCCAGGACCTGCTTCAGCTGTGCGGTCTCAACCCTGAGCACTACAACCGCTACCCACACGAGTTCTCCGGCGGTCAGCGTCAACGCATCGGCATCGCACGCGCGCTCGCGCTGAAGCCGAAGATGATCGTCGCGGACGAGCCAGTCTCCGCTCTTGACGTCTCGATCCAGGCACAGGTCGTCAACCTTCTCGATGACCTCCAGCAGGAACTGGGCCTGACCTACATGGTCATCGCTCACGACCTGTCCGTGGTGCGTCACGCCTCTGACCGGGTCGCGGTGATGTACCTGGGCAAGATCGTCGAGATCGCCGACCGAGACTCGCTTTACGCAACGCCGATGCACCCGTACACCAACGCGTTGATGTCGGCGGTGCCGGTGCCGGACCCGTCACGCAAGCAGGAACGCAACCGCATCTTGCTGACCGGTGACGTGCCCTCGCCCGTCAGCCCGCCCTCCGGCTGCCACTTCCGCACCCGCTGCTGGAAAGCTACGGACAAGTGCGCCGAGGTCGAGCCGCCGCTGGTCGCGCTGAAGACCGGGCACCAGGTGGCCTGCCACTTCCCAGAGAACGCGCCGGCGGGCGTGGGCGCCATCACAGTCTCCACGAGCGACGCGGTGACGAACGTGATGGAGGCGACCGCCGCCGCAGAGGCGGCCGAGGCTGCCCAGTAACCGTTTTTGGTCCTCCGTAGAGGCTGTTCGGTTGGGTACACCCTGGCTGTTGCGAGTGCCGGCGGCGGGCGTGGAGGCGAACATCGGGGATGTCCGGTCTGCGGCGAGTCGCCGAGGGCGGAGAGGCAAGCCAACGCGGTGTTCTGCTCGGAAGCGTGCGGGGCACGACATAGAAAAGGGCAGATGAGGTTGGCTCGGTGTGTCGCTGCGATGCGGGCCGCGGTAACAGCGGCCCGCATGGTATGCGGAGTGGTCTGGACGGTGGGGCTGGAGCATCGCGCCAGCACGCGTTACTACTCTGGCCAGTGTCGGACCCGGGCCTGACGATCAAAGGGCCTGGTCGGTTCGCCGTCACGGTGACAGCGAACCGACCGGGCACGTGCAGCGCTTACAGGTCGTCTGTGCTCCGGATCAGGGGAAGGTCCACATCCCTCCCCAGCGCCTTGACGGAACCGACTACGCGCCCTCCTGTAGGCAGTCCTACTGCGAGCTTGCTCGACCTCACATTCCGTTGGTGGAGATCCCCCAGCGGGTAGGTCAGTCGGATTCGTTAGTCGGAGCTTCCTCGCTCCAGATACCCCGCACATGGCCGATATGGCGACGCATGAGGGCCTCTGCGCCGTCCGCGTCACCCGCTTCAATGAGGTCGAGCAGCTCTGCATGCTCGTGTGAGGAGTTGAACAGGACTTCCCCCTCAGGAAGCCTGCGCAACCCGTAAATCCGGGAGCTGGTTCGCAGAGTCTTCACTGTCTCCACCAGCCGCGGATTGCCTGCCAGTTCCAGCAGCGCGAGGTGGAACTGCATGTCTATGGTCACGTGAGCGATGAAATCGCGCCGGGCAGCCGCCTTTTCGATACTGGCAGCGAGGGGCCGCAGTCGCTTGATGGCCCTTGCAGGGACGCCCGCTTCAGTGATGCGGCGTACGGTTGGCGGCTCTATGAGTGCCCGGAGCTCGGTAATGTCGTCGAGTTCCTGCGGGGAGAGTGCCGTGACGCGGAAGCCCTTGTTGCGGACGACGCCGACGAGCCCCTCCTTAGCCAGGTCGAGCAGCGCCTCACGCACAGGCGTCGGGGACACCCCGAACTGTTCGGCCAAGCTCGGGGCCGAATAGACGACTCCAGGCGTCATCTCCCCCGAGATGACCGCTCCGCGGAGCGTTTCGGTGATCTCCTGCCGAAGATTCCGGCGTCCACGGAAGGAAGGCAGGCTCACGGTTGCGCCGTCCGCGCTCATGACTGTCTTCCTTACTGTTGCAAGATGACTCTCCCCGGCACCTTCGGTGCGAACACACCTCAAATCCTATACCCAGACACTACGTTGATGTATCACATGTTCCCCGTGCTCAGCTGAAACAGCTTGTGGCGGCGCGCACACCTCGCTGGACGCAGATGTTTACGCGCCACACCCACCTGAGCGAGACCCGATGCTCGGAGCGCGGTTTGCAACCGTAGATCCTTATGTCGAGTTGCACGATGAAACGAGCAGTCAGTTGAGGATGATCGGATTGGTAAGTGCGGCGATGTGCCCGTTGGCATGGCGGACCTCGATGCGGACGAACGCCGACTGCTCCGCTGTCGTGTCCCACTGCACCGCTCACCGCTCCCGCTCCGTCACCGGGGAGAGCGGCCCTGTGGACCTTCCCTCGATCGGTGTGGAAGCTGACGGTCCCCGCCGGCACAGCTCGCACTGCCGCGTGGACTTCCACCTGCCCACCATGAGTCGCGAGCCGCTCTCCCACCCCGGCAACGTGGCCATCGGCGTGGGCGGTGAACGACACGTCCGCATCCGCCGACTCGGCGATCCAGCTGCGGCCGGCGCGGATCCCGGCCAGGACTGCCTCTGTGCTCAGTTCCTCGGCGAAGACCCCGGCGTGAAGGATCCCGATCGCCCTTCCAAGTGGGTGTCGCTGCTGCCCATCGCGCATGAAGTCGCCCGATGGGTACGGCGCATGCGGGTGCGCGGCAATGCACAGGCCCCCTGCTCGATGGACCTGGTCCAGGCATAGGTCCACCAGTCTGTCCTTGACCTGGTGGTTCCAGTCGACGACCTCGCCGGGAGCGATGCCGAGCGCGAGCCAGTGCCCGGTCTTCGTGGTCACCTCTTCACACCGAGAAGGATCAAGAAGTCATCGGCGGCCAGATGCCCCGAGGCACCCGAGGCCGCGGCTGAGTTGTGCTCCGTCGTCGCGATGAAGTCGAGCCTGGCCGCGCGCGCCCGAACGGCCAACTCTTCGGGGGTGAGTTCCCCGTCCGAGTGGGCGGAGTGGACATGGCAGTCCCCGCGGTACCAGGCCGCCCCGCGTCCAACCGCCTGCGCCGACGGAAAGCTCAAACTCGACAAGCTTCTCCCCCCAAAGTCCTGTCGAGCCAACGCGCGGGCAGGGCACCCGGTTCCATCGCCCACTGAGCACCATCTCAGTCGAGACGTCAGACCAAGATCTCATTCTGAAACGATCAGTTCATCGCGCAGAGGTACAGCTTGCCTTGGCCGGTGCGGTGTTCGGTCATGTCGGCGAGCCACAGCCGGTTCGTGCCATGACCTCCATCGGGTACCAGTGCCCCTTGTACAACGGCGGCACGGACGCCCCCTCCACAGCACGATCAGCCTGAAGGTGGTTCCATGCGCTCAGTCAATGTGACATCACCCGTTCCACGCACGTCGCGGCGTACGAATCCCCATCCCTGTCGGGATTCGCAACGACTGACAGGAGTCAGGCAGGGTCGGTTGCATGGCTCTTCCACTGCAACCGACCCTGACCGTTGTTCAGACATGCTCGGACCGAGCGGACACACTGCTCTGTTACAGACTGAAGCCAGCCGGGAACGGGTCCGTGGGATCTACGAAGTACTGGGCCGTCCCTGTGATCCATGCCCGGCCGGTGATCGTGGGCACCACACCGTTCCGGTCGCCGACCTTCGTCTCTTTGATGAGGCGGCCCGTGAAGCGAGTACCGATGAAGGACTCGTTCACGAATTCGCTGTCAAGTGCCAGACTCCCGCGCGCGTGCAGTTGCGCCATACGGGCGCTGGTGCCCGTGCCGCAGGGCGAGCGATCGAAGTATCCAGGGCTGATAACCATCGCGTGTCGCGAGTGGACCGCATCTGAACCGGGAGCGGCGATGTACACGTGGTCGCAGATGTTGATCTCAGGATTCTCCGGGTGAGCGACGGGATTCTGCGCATTGATCGCTGTCATCAAGGCCATTCCCGCGTCGAGCAGTGCGGCCTTGTTCGAGCGTGAGAACTCAAGGCCCAGCTCATCGGAGTCGACGATCGCGTAGAAGTTCCCGCCGTAAGCGATGTCGTAGGTGACGATACCGAAGCCGGGTACGTCGACCGTTTGATCGGCGCCGTGAAGGTAGGAGGCGACATTTTCGAGGGTGACTGATCGGGCCTCGCCGTTTCGCACCTCCACCCGTGCGGTGACCAACCCAGCGGGCGTGTCGAGCCGGACCACCGTTTCAGGTTCGGTGACCTCCACCATGCCTGTTTCCACCAGGACAGTAGCGACGCCCATCGTGCCGTGGCCGCACATGGGTGCACAGCCGGTCACCTCGATGTAGAGGACGCCGTATTCGGCGTCTGGTCGCGTTGGCGGCTGGAGGATGGCCCCAGACATCGATGCGTGCCCACGGGGCTCGCACATGAGCAGGGTGCGAACGTGGTCCTGGTCGGCTACGAAACGCTGCCTGCGCTCGAACATGGTCGAGCCAGGCAGCGTTCCGACACCGCCAGTGACCACGCGGGTGGGCATTCCCTCGGTGTGGGAGTCCACCGCGTGATACACGTGGGTGCTGCGCATGTGATGCCTACTTCATCCCAGCGGCGATGCACGCCTTCATGGCTGCACGAAGGGTCGCCTCGTCGGATGCAGAGAGCGGCAGCAGCGGCGGTCGGCTCGGGCCCTCGTCAGGACCGACCATGCCTGCGCTGAGCTTGATTGCCTGGATGAAGTTCGTGTTGGAGTCCCATCGCAGGACCGGGTGCAGCTGGCGGTAGAGGGGCAGTGCGGTTTCAAGGTCGCCGGCGAGCGCGGCCTGGTACAGGGTGGTGCAGCTCTCCGGGAAGACCTGGGGGTAGCCGGAGATCCAGCCCTTGGCCCCAGCGAGGGCAACCTCCAGAAGGAGGTCGTCGGCGCCGATCAGAATGTCGAGCTCAGGGGCGAGCTCGCTGATCTCCCAGCAGCGGCGCACATCGTTCGAGTTCTCCTTGATCGCTACGATGAGTCCCTCCTCGTGGAGCTTGGCCAGGAGAGCCGGCTTCATGTCGATCTTCGTCGTGATCGGGTTGTTGTATGCAACCACCGGGATGCCGACGCTTGCTACAGCTTCGTAGTGAGCGAGGATCGCTCGCTCGTCAGCCGGGAAACCGTTCGGCGGCAGGGACATGACCGCACCTGCGCCGGCGTCCTTTGCCTGCTGGGTGTGGCGCTTCGCCTCTGCCGATCCGTAGGCGCCGACGCCCGGAACCACGGAGAATCCTTCCGGGGCGGCCTCCACGGCCGCCTCGACGAGAGCATCCCGCTCGGCGAAGGTGAGAGTGTGGTATTCGCCCAGCGAACCGTTGGGCGTTACGCCGTCGCAACCCTTCTCGGCCAGCCAGGCCACCTTCTTGCGGTACGCGTCGAGGTTCACCTCGCAGTCGCTGTTCATAGGGACGCTGGTGGCAACGACGACGCCGTGCCACGGCTGCTTCTCGGTCATGCCTTTCTCCTTCTTTTCTGCATGCGGTAGTACATGCGGTCTGGGTGGTTGGCTGACAGGTGGCTAGTGGATGGTGCGCTCAATGGCCGAATCGAGCGGGGGAAAAGGGCGCGATGTCGATGCTTAGTGCATGGCCCTTGATAAGACGACTGATGACATGCCCGGTGGCTGCCGAGAGCCCGATGCCGGCTCCCTCATGCCCGCAGGCGTGGTAAAGCCCAGTGACCCTGGCGTCAGGCCCGATGATCGGCAGATGGTCCGGGCTAAAGGGTCGAAACCCCCAGTACATCCGCATCATCTTCACCGGCCGCAGGCCAGGAAAGAGCCGCACCGCGTTCGCCGCGAGTGCGCTGATGATGTGTGGTTGCACTGTTTCGTCGAAGCCAACCAGTTCGCGGCTGGCGCCGATCAACACGGTTCCGCTCTCGGTTCCTTCAACGACGCAGGACGTCTCGAGCGCCGCGCTGGAAGACGCAACGTTGTCGACATAGTCTGCTGAATACACCTTGCGTCCCACAACGCGCGGGAGGGGCTCGGTTACCAGCACGTAGCCCCGCCGAGGGGATACGGGCACGGTGCTTCCCAGCAGCGCGCCGACCGCACCGGCCCACGTCCCGGCCGCGTTGACAACGACGTCCGCCGGTATGGTCTCCGTCGGTGTCTGGACGGCTGTGACAGCCCCCGAAGAGTCATGGCTCGCGCCGACGACGGGCTGGCCGCCCACGAAGCGGGCGCCTCGGCGGCGCGCGGCCGCGAGGAGGGCCGCGGCCGCCTTCGCTGGCTGTACTTGCATGTCGTTGGGGTACGAAACGGCTCCGGGGAGGTCGGGCGCCAGGTTGGGCTCCAACGCAGATGGGCGCGAGACGACCTCTGACCTGACGCCGGCTTCCCTCTGCCTCGCCGCGAATTCTTGCAATTGGTCGAATGCGCCAGGGGACGTGGCGACGACGAGGCTACCCTTCGGCTCCAGCTCCAGTGCCTCAGCACCGAGGTCGCCCGCGGTGTCAAGCCACAGCTGCCGGCTGAGCTGCATCAGCTCCAGCTCCGGACCTGCACACTTGTCAGACAGCTCGATGTTTCCCTCGCCACGACTCGTCGTTCCGCTGCCGACCTGACCGCGATCGATCACGGTCACATCGACGCCGGCGCCGGCGCGAGCCAAGTGGTAGGCGCATGAAGCGCCGATGATGCCGGCTCCGATGACTACAACCTTCGTCATCTGGATCTCCCAAAAGCGTCTCTGAAATCTGCCTTCAAGGCTAGACCTGGAGAATGTGACATACTACTGTCCTCCTAGTCAACCCAGGTCAGCGGAGTCAGACACCCTCTGTTTGCACGACTCTGGCAACCGGGTCCGGGCCCGTCCACAGACACTCCTGAGCCCCGCTGCTGCGCCCGTGGGGTCCCGCGGGCGCAGGCGGAGCGGAGCCGGAAGAACAGGGCAGGGCAGCCCGCAACCAGTCAGCAAGGAACATCCTCAACGACACCGACACATGTGAAAGGCAGCCTCATGTTCACTCGACGTACCACCACATCGCTCGCGCTTCTTGTCGCTCCTCTCCTCGCCGTGAGCGCGTGCAGCCTCGGCAAGGGCGGCTCGACGAATAAGTCGGGCTTCACCAGCGTTACGCCCGGGACTCTCACGATTGCTACGGAGGTCGGAAACCCGGGCTGGGTGGACGGGAAGGACGCGTCGCACGTCACCGGTGGCGTCGAGGCGGAGATGGCCCGGGCGTTCGGGAGCGCACTCGGCCTTAAGGTGAAGTTCGTCAACGTCAGCTTCACGCCCTTGGTGTCCGGCGCCGTGAGCAACTACGACATCGGGCTGATGAGCATCTTCCGGACCCCCAAGCGCCAGAAGGTGAACCAGTACTCCGATTGCTACTACCAGCAGCCGACTGGTGTGCTGAGCACACTCAGCACACCGCTTACGACCCTCGCGGCAGCGAAGAGCGCAAGATGGGGCGTCGAGATCGGTTCGTACGGTGACGAGGTGATTAGTGCCCTGAAGCCCACGCAAGCAGTCCTGAAGTTCAACGACGAGCCGTCGGAATACCAGGCACTGCTGTCCGGCCGAATCAACGCCGTGGCCGATGACTTTACGTCGATGATCCGCCGCGCAGACGAGGCGCCGCTCCAGGCGCTACACGGCCGCGTCGACGCGACGATCCAGATGGGCAACGCCGGCACGTCCTGCGTGGCCGCTCAGTTCCCGAAGAACGCCCCCAGCAAGAACGTCACCCTCCTCAACGCTGAAATTGCCAAGCTCGAGGCATCCGGAAAGTTGGCCAAGTGGATCAACGATAGCTTCCCGGGCGCAACCAAGTCATACCCCGCCATCAAGGTTCAGTGACACCACCACGAGCGCACGCAAGGAGAAGTCACATGAGTCACGTTGAAGCGGTCGCGCCAACAGACGGAGGCCTGCCGCCAGCGGTACCGAGACCGCCGCGCGAGAAATTTCGCAGCACTGTCGTTCTCGCGATCTTCGGAACGATTCTGTTCCTCCCCACAGGGATATTGGCCGCAATAGAGTTGAGGCGAGCGGCCAGGGCTCGCGCCGAGGGCGATGTACGTCGGCTGCGTACGCATCTCTTCCGTGGACGGGTATGGGCCCTCACATCCCTGGGCTTCGCTGCCGCCCTGGTGATCGTGGGATTCGGTGTGTTGATCGTCACGGCCAACAACCACGCCGTGTGGACCGTCTTCTTCGACCCGAAGGTTATCGCTGACAACTTCGGCCCACTCCTGGCGGGCTTCTGGGTCAACGTGAAGCTCTTCCTGGTCGCGGAGGTAGCCATCCTGGTGTGGTCTGTTGTCGTAGCGGTGGTGCGTGACCTGCCGGGACGGCCGGCAGCACCGCTGCGATTCCTGGCCATCGTCTATATCGACGTGTTTCGGGGCCTGCCGACCATGCTGATCCTGCTAGTCATCGGCCTAGGGCTACCAAGGACCGGCCTGCCTGTCGTCTCCGGGCTCAGCAACTTCGAATCTGCCCTGCTTGCACTGACACTGAACTACGGCGCCTACATGGCTGAAACCGTTCGCGCAGGCATGCACAGCGTCCACCCCGGACAGGAGTCGGCCGCCCGCTCGCTGGGACTTTCCCATCTGCAGACCCTGCGGCGGGTGATCCTGCCGCAGGCCATCCGGAACATGATCCCACCGCTTCTGAATGGGTTCATCATGCTGCAAAAGGACACCGCGCTGGTATCTGTGATCGGGGTCGTCGACGCCTTGAGTCAAGCACAGACCTCAGCCAACTACACCGCCAGCCTCGCCCCGTACGCCGGCGTCGCGATGTTCTACCTCGTCATCACGATCCCGAGCGGTCGGCTTTCCGACTACCTCATCGCCCGTAACCGCGCTAAGACCCTAGGAAAGGTGTGATCGGCATGTCTAACGCTATGGCAATGAGCGCGCCATCGGTGCCGGCGATCGAGCTGCGAGACATCACCAAGCAGTACGGCGACGTAAAGATCCTTGACCGGGTCTCCCTCGATGTTCCCGAGCACAGCATTACGTGCCTGATCGGCGCATCGGGCTGTGGAAAGTCAACCTTGCTGCGATGTGTGACCGGCCTGGAAACCATTGACAGCGGTGACATCGTGCTGGCAGGCGACTTCATCAGTGGAGAAGGCGTCGATCTGAACCACGTGCGAACCCAGGTTGGCTTCGTATTCCAGAGCTACAACCTGTTCCCCAACATGACGATTCTTGA
The DNA here is from genome assembly GCF_022343545.1 of Streptomyces arenae. Taxonomy (NCBI): domain Bacteria; kingdom Bacillati; phylum Actinomycetota; class Actinomycetes; order Kitasatosporales; family Streptomycetaceae; genus Streptomyces; species Streptomyces arenae. The sequence continues at coordinate 220,917 of NZ_JAKQYH010000059.1, read as the reverse complement.
GAATGTAATGTTGGCGCCAATGGAGGTACTCAAGTGGTCAAAAGCCGATGCGTACGAACGAGCGCGTGAGCTGCTCGCCCGGGTCGGGCTCAGCGGACGCGAAGACAGCTACCCACATCGACTGTCGGGCGGGCAGCAGCAGCGCGTTGCGATCGTGCGCGCTCTGGCGATGGACCCGAAGGTCCTGTTGCTCGACGAGATCACATCCGCACTTGACCCAGAATTGGTGGGCGAGGTGCTGACGTTGGTGCGAGAACTGGCGGACGCGGGAATGACAATGATCCTCGCGACCCACGAAATGGCGTTCGCCAAGGAAGTGGCAGACCAAGTCTGCTTCCTCAGCGAATCGACGATCTACGAGAGTGGCACCGCTGCTGAAGTGCTCGGCCAACCCCAGCGAGAGCGGACCCAGGCATTCCTGAAGCGCATCGTCGACGCAGGGCGCATGTAGATGCCGTTGCTCGGCCGGGGCCGCACAGCGCGAGATCGCAGATTGCCGACCGGCGCGCCGTATGTCTCGACCGAGAGGGATACGGCGTGGCTGCGGCTACGGCCTGGACGGCCAGGTCACGGAGCCGGGCGGCCGCCAAGGCGGATCGGTGAAGAGATGCGAATCCGTATGCTAGTGGTCCGTCCGGGTCTCGATCCGGTGGAAGGTGGTACGGCCACGTCGGACCTTCGCGATGATGCCCTGGGCGGTCGCCTTCCACACGAATGGTTTCGGGTCGGTGTTCCAGTGCTGCGCCCACACCGTGATGTCCTTCTTCATGTCCTCCACGCTGGTGAACACGCCTCGCCGAAGTCGTTCGTCAGCCAACTCCATGCACCACCGTCCCACGGCATTCAGCCACGAGCTGGAAGTCGGGGGTGAAATGTAGGTGCCAGCGACACCGGTCTTTGTCAGCCAGTCGCTTCGTGACCTCGGATGCCAGGTGAACGGAGAATTTGTCCAGCACCGCATGCACGCCCAGCCCACGCGGGACTCGTGCTCAGCGTCGCACTTCGTGTGAAATCGCGTGAGTACACGGCCCACTGATAGCCCATCGATCTGCAAAGGATTGGTCTGAATGTCGACTGAATCCCGTTCAGAGAAGTCGATTTCCATGAGTTTCGAAGGCCTTGAGATCCCTGCGGTACCAGGCCAGAGTGTCGCCGCGGCGCTCCTGGAGTCGGGGATTCGGTCGTGGAGAAAGACGAGACATCATCAGCAGCCGCGAGGGCTATTCTGCGGCATTGGGGTCTGTTACGACTGCCTGATCACCATTGACGGTGCGCTGAATCAGAGGGCGTGTCTGGCGCCCGCGGCGGATGGCATGGTCTTGTCCCGCGATGATCGATGGATCAACGTCGACGAGAAGCGGATTTCAATCTTGGATGAGGGCGTAGAATGATGGACCTACCGGAGCTGACTGAGACTCATCACGACATAGCGGTGGTGGGTGCGGGTCCTGCCGGCCTGACAGCGGCTGTGACGGCAGCCGAGCTGGGGCAGCGTGTTGTTCTGATCGATGCAGGTAACCAGCCGGGCGGCCAGTACTGGCGCCATCCCGACGAAAGGTTTCCTGTAGGTGATGAGTCGGCGGGTCACCATGACTGGCGGTTGTTTGAGAGCTTGCGGAAGCGCCTCGGTCAACAGGTCCAGGAGGGATTGGTCTCCTACCTTTCGTCGCAGCAGGTTTGGCACGTGGAGAACACGCCGGGCACGGCGGAGCCCGAAGCCTTCCGCTTCCATCTCACCGGCACGACCGCAGCCGCGTCCGCTGGAATCCCCTCGGTAGTCGCCACACGGGTCGTGCTGGCACCGGGCGGCTACGACCGGCAGTTGCCTGTACCGGGCTGGGACCTGCCGGGCGTCATGGCCGCGGGGGGTGTGCAAGCCCTCCTCAAGGGACACCGGACGGTTGCGGGAAAGCGGGTGGTCGTCGCGGGGACAGGTCCCTTCCTGCTCCCAGTTGCGAAGCAGCTTGCCGAGCACGGCGCACACGTAGTTGCGATTTGCGAGGCGAACGATCTGAGGGGTTGGCTTCGGCGCATTCCTGCAGCAATGTCCGCTCCGGCAAAGGCGATCGAGGCGGGGCAGTACGGAACTGCGCTGGCACGGCACCGGATCCCGTACCGTCTGCGGACCGCGGTCACCCGCGTTCATGCGAACGAGACCGGCGACCAGGTCGATGGCGTCACGCTCTCGCGACTGAACCGCGAAGGTCACATCGAGCGCAGGCTGGAACGCATCCAAGTCGACCTTGTTGCCATGGGCTGGGGTTTTACCCCGTCAATGGAACTCGTCGATTGCGTTGGTGCAGACACGCGGCAGGACGTCGATGGGTCGCTTGTTACCGTGGTGGACGACTACCAGCGCAGTTCTGTTGCTGGCGTGCTCGTCGCCGGGGAGGCCACCGGTGTCGGAGGCGCAGCTCTCGCCGTCGCCGAAGGGGAACTCGCCGCGATCACTGCATCTGCCGATAGCGGGGCCAAGATCGACGAGCGTCGGCGACGCTCGCTGCGTCGCCGGATCCGTCGCCTACGTGCGTTTGCCGAGGCGATGCACCTCGCCCACCCCTTGCCGCAAGGATGGCAGAAATGGGTGGATGAGGAGACCCTCATCTGCCGCTGCGAAGAAGTGTCATACTCAGCCCTCAGGCACGCCGTAGACCATCTAGGAGCCGAGGATCTGCGCACCGCGAAGCTCTTGGCTCGTCCGGGTATGGGTTGGTGCCAGGGGCACGTGTGCGGATTCGCGACAGCATGCTTGGTCGCCAAAGATGGGCACCCAACCGCACAAGACCTGCGGGCTTTCGCCCGGCAGACTCCGAGCGTCCCAGTCCCGCTTGGCCAGCTAGCGGACCTGCACCAGCCGTCCCCAGGTGAGGACTAGCAGCACTTTGTCGAAGATCTTTCGGTTTTAGGGTGATCTTGGTTGGAGGGAAAGGCCGGTATGGTCAAGGAAGCCGAAGCACAGCTCGTGGTTGCAGCCTGTCCCCCGTCAAGTCGTTGACGTGATTTCACTGTCGGGAAAGTTGGGGATGAAGGGGTAGGCGGCGCCCAGGTGAACGTCGCGGTGCCGGCCCCAGGCCAGGGCCTCGCGGGGTCGGACAACGTTGCACTCGGTCCGGTAGTCCTTGGACCAGGTCAAGGGCGTCGGGAATCTCTTCCAGGAACAGCTTCTCGTACTTGAGCGACCCGAATCCCTGCTCGCGGGAGTCGTTCTAGCCCGGTATGCGGACCCGCATGCGCACGTGCCGCAGCTCCGAATGCTTGGCGATGAACGCCTCCAACCGGAACGAGCTGAACGAACCGCCCTTGTCGGTCACGATCGTATCCAACGGCTGGACCGTGCCGTCCGGGTCGCGCGGCGCGAGATCGACTAGCCGTGCCCCGGCCAACAACTCGGCTTCCTTCAGGGTGATTTCGATTGCCACGATGACGTCGTGCCGGTTCGTGGCCGGGGAGACGTGCCAGCCCAGCTCGTACTTCGACCAGCAGTCACGGCAGCCCGCGAGCCGCCAGGTACCGCCGGCCGTGGTCTCGAACTCGGAGAAGTCCAGTTGCCAGACCGGTTCGGGCCGGTCGGTTCGATAGCTGGACCGGTTGACGTCCAGGACCCGGCACAGCCGCTTCACCTCGTAGATCAAGGAGTCTCCTCCGCGATGCTCAACGCATGGCGATGGCGTTCGCGGGGGAACCTACGCCCCCCACCACGCTCAGCGGGGATACGGTCAGCAGGAACGACCATCGTTGGTCGGCGGCGCAGGCGGCCGCGAGCGCGTCGAGGTCCCATAGCTCGCCGATGGGCATGCCAAGGAGGCCGATGAGAGCGCGGTGCATGATGCCGGAGTGCGGGTCACGTACGCCCTGCACGTGCTCGGCCTGGGTGAAAAAGGGGCTGTCGGGTGCGGCGGGCCAGCACTCCAGAGCGAAGTTGTCAGCAGCCACGAGGCTCACACGGTGGTCCCACAGCCAAGCAAGGACCTCGTGGGATTGCACAAGTCCCGGGTGAAACTGCTCGACCTGCAGGCTTGCCCTCATGTCCGGGCTTGCCTCACGCAGGTACCAGTGCAGCCATCCGAAACGGATGAGAACGATGTCACCGGGTCGAATCTCGGTGCCTTGAGCCGCGCGGGTTTCCTCCAAGTCATCAGCCGAGACGGCATGGCTCGTGTCCTGGCTGATTGCAGTGCCGCATGTGCGCAGGTGGCGTTCCAGATCCAGGAGGACCGCGCGGCCTGCGATTGGCAACGCGGCAAGGTGGTGGATACTCAGTGCTTCGTCGCCAGGGACGAATCGGCTCGGATCGGAGCCGTTGTAGAAACCGTGCTCGGGGTGGCCTATGTGCCGCAGTCCGTCGAGTTGAGAGCCGTACTGGGTGTAGAAGCGGTCGAGCCATTCGTCGCGGTGGAAGGGCGTGCGCTGGAAGATGTGGTGCTCGATCGGCCTGCGGGTGGGGGCCAGTGAGGGCCAGACGGCTGTGGAGGGCAGATCGAGGGAGAAGGCCGCGCCTTCTTGAACCTCGGCAGCGGCGGCGCGAAGGTCGTTCATGCCCAGGAGGTTGAGGGTGCCGAGCTGGTCGTCGGGGCCGAAGAGCCCCCAACTGGAGCCGGGTGGGGCGTCAGTTCGGGCCCGCAGCGCCGCATAGTCCGGCAGGGCCGCAAGATTCAGACTGGCACGGGCGAGAGAAGCATTCATGGGTGTTCCGTTCGTCGCTGCTGGTTGCGCGGACGGGCCGGCGATGTCAGCTGGTATGTGGTCCCGCGCCGAGGGCCTCGCTGATCGCGCGGGCAGCGGCCTGCAGAGGCGGGAGGAACTCACCGGTCAGTTGCTCCATGGAGCATTCGAGGGTGCTGCAGGACAGGGCAAGGGCGGCGACCGCTCGGCCTCCGCTGTCGAAGACGGGCGCGGAGGCCGAGCGTCTGCCGACCTCAAGTTCCTGGTCTACGGCGTCCCAGCCACGCGCACGCACTACGGTGAGCCTGTCGCGCAGGCGCTTGGGGTCAGTGAGTGTCCATTCCGTGAGCGCTGGCAGCGGCCCGTCCGCCAGTATCGTCTCAATTTCCGATGACGGTGCGTATGCAAGGAGTACATGGCCCAGCGAGGTCGCATGCGCGGGCAGCCGGGTTCCGACGGCCAGGCTGACGCTGGTCACTCGCCCTCGCTGAGTCCGGTCGAGATAGACGATGTCCGCACCATCGAGCGCGGCGAGTGACGTGCCCACGCCGAGCTGGCTGGTGAGCTCCTCCATTAGCGGGCGAGCGGTGTCAGTGAGGCGCACGGAGGACAGATACGCGTAGCCGAGTTCGAGCACCTTTGGGGTCAGCGCAAAGCGACCGCCAGTCGAGCGGGCATACCCGAGCCGCTCCAGGGTGAGCAGGATTCGGCGGACGATGGGTTTTGAGAGCCCTGTGAGCGCACCCAGTTCAGCAAGGCCCATCAGCGGCTCGCTGCCAGTGAAAGCGGCTATGACGGACAGGCCGCGTTCCAGTGTTTGCAGATGATCGCGCCGCTCATCGGTCACAGCATCCTCCTTGACAGTCCCCGCGCCAGGGGAACACCCTGGCATCAGTTCGCAATGCGTTTCAAGTGTACGCAATGCGACCGCTCTAGGGAAGGGGTTTCAATGCCGAACGATCGAGTCCGCGCCGTCGTGGAGGATCTCGAACGGACTCTCGTCGAGTTGATCCGCAAGCATCGTGTAAGTCACGACGAGTACCGGGCGGCCACCGATCTGATCATCGCCGAGGTGAAGGCAGGCGAAGAGAGCCTGCTCTTCGACGTCTTCTTCGAAGCGGCAGCCACCGATGTGGGCAACGAAGGCCGAGAGGGCAGTATCGAAGCGATCGAGGGCCCGTTCTACCTGCCCGGTGCGCCTTGGCTCGACGGACCGCCCCGCGTGCTGCCCCAGCGCATCGGGGAGCCGGGCATCCCGATGGTGTTTCACGGACAGGTCACCACGGAAAAGGGCATGCCGCTCGGCGGCGCTGAGCTGGATCTCTGGCACGCCGACGCGTCCGGCCAGTACTCACAGATCCACCCGGGCATTCCCGAGTGGAACCTGCGCGGCCGGTTCTGCAGCGACGACGAGGGCCGATTCGAGGTCAGGACGATCGCACCTCCGCCGTACGAGATCCCGAAGGACGGTCCCACCGGAACTGTCCTCAACGCCCTCGGCCGGCACTTCTTCCGCCCCGCCCACCTCCACGTCAAGGTGCGGCATGAGTACTTCGGCGAGCGGACCTCGCAGCTGTACTTCACGGGCGGCGAGTACCTCGACAGCGACGTCGCCAACGCAGTCCGGGACGAACTGGTAATCACCGCGGAGCTCGTCGAGGACTCCCAGGCGGCCCTCCGCTACGGACTGGACCAGCCCTTCATCGACGCACGCTACGACTTCGCCTTCGCCCCGTCCTCGGAGGCCCCCGGTGACTGACCCAAAGCCAGAGCGTTCAAGTGCGGCGCTGCGTGTCAGAGCCCTCGAGACCCGGCTGCTCGACATCCCACTCGTGCGACCTCACAGGTTTTCGGTCACCACGATGCACACGCAGGGTGTGTTGCTGATCCGCCTGGTGACCGAGGACGGGACCGTGGGCTGGGGGGAGGGCGTTGTCCCGGGAGGACCCTGGTGGGGCGGCGAGTCGGTGGAGGGCATGGCAGCCCTGGTCGAGCGGCATCTTGCGCCGCTTGTCATCGGACAGGACGTGCTGCGCCCCGAGGCACTGGCCCGACGGCTGGAATCCATGGCTGCGGGTGCGCCGTTCGCACGGGCGGGCGTCGAGATGGCGGTGTGGGACGCAGCCGGCCGGGCACTGGGAGTGCCGGTCCATCAACTGCTGGGCGGGATACTTCGCAACCGGCTGCCGGTCACCTGGGCGCTAGGCAGTGAGGCCCCCGATGTGGCCGTCGAGGAAGCCCGTCGTCTGCTGGCGGAAGGGCGCCACAGGTCCTTCAAGCTGAAGATGGGGGCCCTTGCAGTCGAGGAAGACGTGGCGCGGGTGAGCGCGATCGCCGACGCCCTGGATGGTGCGGCACCCCTGTCGGTCGACCTCAATGGGGCGTGGGACGAGTACACCGCCCGACGGTGGCTGCCTGCGCTCGCCGAAGCCGGCATCCGCATGGCCGAACAGCCCATTCCGGCGGCCCACGTATCCGGCCTGGCCAGGTTGCGTGAACAAGTTCCCATCGCCCTCATGGCCGACGAGTCTCTGCGTACCCCTGCGGACGCGCTGCGCCTGGCAGCGGCACATGCAGTCGACGTGGTGGCGATCAAGATCGGGAAGAGTGGTGGCCTGTCTGCCGTCCGGCGCATCGCTGATGTCGCCGAAGCGGCCGGGCTCGGCTGCTATGGCGGTACCGCCATCGAGACTTCGCTGGGCACCGCGGCCTCCGCGCACCTGTTCTGCGCAACGGCTGCTGTCAGTAGCGGCACCGAGCTCTTCGGCCCGCTTCTCCTGGAGGACGACATCGTCACGGCGCCGGTGACCTACCAGAAGGGCGAACTGCTGCTCCCCTCTGGTCCCGGGTTCGGCATGACCATCGACGAGGAGAAGGTGGCGAAGTATGAACGCCGCTGAGAATCCGGTCGGCCGCTACACACTTACGCTGAGCGGTCCACGTGTGGTGTTCGGCGCCGGGGTCGCGGAGAAGGGTCTCGTCGAAGAGCTGGACCGACTGCAAGCCCGTCGGGTGCTGCTCGTGGCCAGCCCACGTGAACGCAAGGCCCGTGACAGCATGCTCGAACGGATCGCCGACCGCGTCGTCGGACACGTCGCGGAAGTCTGGCGGCACGTGCCGCGCGCCAACGCCCAGTCAGCCACTGCTCTCGCCCAAGAGCTCGATGCGGACTGCCTGCTGAGCATCGGCGGCGGCTCAGCAGTCGGCACGGCGAAGGCTGTCGCACTCGAGACGGGCCTGCCGATCCTCGCTCTACCGACCACCTATGCCGGATCGGAGCTGACCCCGATTTACGGGATCACCGACCGCGGCATCAAGCGGACAGGCCGATCAGACCGGGTATTGCCCCGTACCGTGCTGCTGGACCCGGTACTCTCCAGCGACCTCCCTCAGGACATCACCCGGTTCAGCGCGGTCAACGCTCTGGCCCACTGCGCCAGTGCTGTGTTCGCGTCCGGACACGGCCCGGTGACGGACCTTCTCGCGGCGGGCGGGGTTCGCCTGTTGGCCTCCGGACTCCGCAGGATCAACACCGATCCGGCCGACTCTGGCGCCCGCGCGGACCTCGCCCAGGGCGCGCATCTGGCGGGGACGGTTCTCGCGCACGCCGGCACGAGCGCGCACCACACTGTGTGCCACATCCTCGGCGGCGCGTTTGATCTGCCGCACGCGGAAACCCACGCGGCGATCCTTCCGCCGGCCCTTGCCTTCCTGCAGGAAGGGGCTCCGGAGCGCGCTGCCGTGCTTGGCCAGGCGCTTGGTGCAACGGACGCTGCGGCCGCCATGAAGGCACTCCTCGCTGAGGTCGGCGCGACCGTGCGGTTGCGCGACATAGGACTCCCCGAGGTCCGGCTGGTGCAGGCCGAACAACTGCTCTCCGGTGACGGGACAGCATCGGGGGTGCCGGGGATGGACCGGGCGCATGCCGCCCGCTTGCTGGAGGAGGCATGGTGACAATGACCGATGCAGCGGCTCGACCGCCTCTTGACACACGAGCCCTCCGCGGCTCTCTGGGCCAGTACGCCACGGGCGTTGCAGTCGTGACCTACCAGAGCGACGACGGGCCGCGTGGTGCGACCATCAACTCCTTCACCTCGGTGTCGATGGACCCGCCGCTGATATTGGTGTCGTTCGCCCGCTCCACCACCACAGCGCAGCTGCTCGGCGACCGCCCATTCACCGTCAACGTGCTCGCTGCCAACCAGCTTGACGTCGCCCTTCAGTTCGCAGGCCGGCAGCAGACAGGCCTTCAAGTGCCCTGGTCGCCGACCGCGCAGGTACCCCGCCTGCTGGGCACGGTCGCCTGGCTTCAGTGCAAACCTTGGGCCACCTACGACGGCGGGGACCACGTGCTGTTCGTCGGCGAGATCGTCCACCACGACTGCCGCCGCGGCGAGCCGCTGCTGTTCCACCGAGGCACGTTCCGAATGATCGGTGTCGGCGTCTACGACCTGCCCCGGATTGTCCAACTTGACGGACGGCCCATCGCGCCCTGGGTCGGCCACGCCCATCTCCTTCACGAGATCAGCGAGTACCTCGAGCCGTAACACCCGCACCCGCACCCATCCCTCACGTGAGGACCTGCCAGATGAAGGTCACGTATTTCCAGCAGATCCCCTACCGGGACCTTCCCGACGACTTCGAGAAGCGCTATGCGGAGTCGGTGGTCACCACCCCGTATTTCGAGCTGACCGAACCGGGGAAGGTCGCAAGCGCCTTCCAAAGCGCGCTGGACGAGATCATGCATGCGGCGCGGGCCGGTTTCGACGCGATCGCCGTCACCGAGCACGGCCAGAGCTCGTACGACATGGCCCCGAACCCGAACATCGTCGAGGCGGCGACCGCCTACGCCACCCAGGCGGAGGGCATCGCCACCGGCATCTATCCACTCGGCCGTTCCCTGGGCAAGAGCCGTGAGCCGCTGCGCGCCGCTGAGGAACTCGCAATGCTCGACGCGATCAGCGGTGGGCGGCTTATCGCGGGCTTCCCCGTCGGCCTGGCCTACGATGCGAACATCAACAACGGCGTACCGCCCGCCGAGACTCGGCTGCGATTCGAAGAGAACCTCGAGCTGGTCCTCAAAGCCTGGACCGCGCGCGAGACCTTCCCCTGGAACGGTCGCTTCCACCAGCACCCTGCAGTGAACCTCTGGCCACGACCGCTTCAGAACGTCCCGCACCCGCCGGTCTTCATCACAGGCATCGGGAACCCCCGCACTATGGAGTTCTGCCTGAACCGCGGCTTCGGCTTCAACTACTTCGGCTGGTTCGGAGCGAAGGTGACCGGTCGGCGAATCTTCGACCGGTTCTGGGAAGCCGCAGACCGGCTCGGTAAGGACAACAATCCCTACCAGATGGGCTTCATGCAGACCGTCTGTGTCGCCGACACCGACGCGAAGGCTGAGAAGCTGTTCGCCCGGCACGCCGAGTACTTCTTCCAGAAGGGGATCGGCTCGATCCCGATGGAGCGCATGGCGCTTCCCGGCGGCATCGACATCAAGGGCCTGGAGTTCATCTTCCGCGACCCCGGCGACTTCGGCATCTACTCCCGCATGCGCCAGGCCAGCTTCAAAGATCTCGTCGAGGCCGGGTCGGTCATCTGCGGCAGCCCGGCTACGGTCCGCGACCAGATCTCCGAGTTCGCTCGTGAGTTCCGTATCGGCAACCTGCACACCATGCTCCAGTTCGGGTCGATGCCCCATGAACTGGCCAAGGACAACATCAGCCTGTTCGCCGAGCAGGTCCTTCCCCACCTCAAGCAGATCTGGACCGACGAGGGCTGGCAGCACCACTGGTGGCCCCAGTCCCTCGGCGGCGTCCCCCGTCCCGCCGGCAGCGACGCCGGCGCCGAGTCCGAGGCGGTGTCCGCGCGATGACCACTCCCCTGACGGATTGCACAGTGTCCACCTGGAACGACCGCGTCACCATGCGCGTCCGAACTGGTGGAAGCGGCACACCGCTCGTCTACCTGCACCCGGCCGGCGGCTTGGCCTGGGACCCCTTCCTGGATCGGCTCGCCGAGCACCACACCATCTACGCACCCGAATTCCCCGGCACGACGCCCGGTGATCCGTACGCGATACACCAGATCGACGATCTGTGGGACGCCGTCCTCATCTACGAGCAGACCTTGCGCGAGCTGGGTCTGTCGGGAGTTCCGGTGATCGGCCAGTCGTTCGGCGGCATGCTCACAGCCGAACTCGCTGCGGCCTACCCGAGCCTGTTTTCACGCGTGGTTCTCCTTGACCCGATCGGGCTGTGGCGCGACGACGCGCCGGTGGCGAACTGGATCGCCGCGCCGCCGGAGCAGCTCCCGGCTCTGCTCTTCGCCGACCCAACCAGCGATGTGGCCCAGGCCGCGCTTGCCTTGCCCGAGGACCCTGATGCGCGGGCCAGCGCCCAGGCCTCCCTGGTGTGGAACTTCGGCGCAACGGGCAAGATGTGCTGGCCGATCCCCGATCGTGGCCTGCACAAGCGGCTGCACCGCATCACCGCCGACACGCTCATTGTATGGGGTGAACAGGACGCGCTGATCTCCTCGGTGTACGCCGAGGACTTCCGCGCCAGGATCGCCAACAGCCGCACCGAGATCATCCCCAAGTCCGGTCACATCCCTCAGGTTGAGCAAACCGAGGCGACCTACGCGGCCGTCTCCGCCTTCCTCCACTGACCTTGTGGTGACGGGGCCGCGGCACAGGGTGCTCCGTGGCTCGTCGTGGCGAAACCCCGTGCCGGCAGAGTCGACGGACCTTGACGACGGTGTGCACCACTGATCGACCGTTCCAGACGACTGCCCCAGTACAACCTCCTTCCCCTGCGAGGTTGACGCCCGAATATACGACCGGCCAGGCCGGCACAGCTAGGTGCCCGGTGCCGGCCTGGCCGGTTCCCCAACTCTGACACGTAAGGGATCCGATGACCGATCTGCACTGCGATCTCGTGGACGCCGTCCTGCTCAAGGTGCCGCTCAGGCGAGCGCATCGATTCACCTGTATCGAGTTGCCGGGAAGACTCGTCATCCCGGTCCGAGCGCGGCAGGGTGTCATCGGTCTCGAGGAGCGCATCGCTCAAGCGGACACTCGGCAAGGCCGCAAGCTGGCCGACAGTTTTGGCATTCATCGGCCGATCCAGCGGCCGTCCAATCTGGTGGTCCGGTTGTGATCCCCTCTGTGCAAAACCCCGAGCCGGTGCTGTGGCGTGGGCTGGACGAGGTACCGGGAGACTGGCCCCGCTGTGCTGTCACAATCGGCGTTTTCGACGGCGTCCACCGCGGGCATGCCCGATTGATCCAGCAGACCAGAGAGGCCGCGCTGAGAGATCATCTGCCGACCGTGCTGGTGACATTCGATCCGCACCCCGCCCGCGTCCTGGGACTTCCTCGCGACACGGCCGCGTTGACCACGGTGGACCGGCGAGCCGAGCTGGCTCACCAACTCGGTGTGGACGCCGTGTGTGTCCTGCCGTTCACGCGGGAGCTGGCGCAAGTAAGCGCCGAGGAATTCGTCGAACGCGTTCTTGTGAAGGCGCTCCACACGGCCAAAGTTGTCGTCGGTGCCAATTTCCGCTTCGGGCGCGGCGGTGCTGGAGACATCACAACACTGCGCCGACTCGCCCAACAGCACGGCTTTCTCGCCGAGAGCGTCGAGCTGCTCCACAGCGCGAACCTACCGTGCTCCTCCAGCTACGTCCGCCACTGCCTGGCCGAGGGCGACGTGACCGCGGCCGCGCAGGCTCTTGGGCGGGCGCACCGCATAGACGGACTCCTCACCTTCAACCGTGAGGTCCTGACCACCGAGGGAACCGCCTTGCCAGCCCCAGGGATTTACCACGGGCGGCTAGGCAGGGAACCGAACGCCACCGACTCGGAAGCCACCGAGCTGGAAGTCACCGCCAACAGCCGGCTCACGGCAGCTAGCACCGTTCGTCCCAGGTACCCGGGCGAGCCCGTCAGCGTCTGGTTCCTTGACCGCATCACCCGCGAGTCTGGAATGCCGCAGCCTGTCGGAGCAACAGCCCATGCATCACGCTCCACGCGCTGATTTCATCCGACAGGCCGAAGGATCCGTATGAGACGCGTACTCGCGCACGGCTCTGCGCAGCGACGCCTTGGAGGTCCTGGTGCACAGGTACCAAGGGGGTGCCCCGACCAGGTTCGTCCGTCTGCGGCGAATCGGATCCTGGCCGGCTGAACGGTCGGCTTGGAGCCGAGGCTGATGAGGCCACGAGCCCGCAGCTGTCGCTTCGCGGTCTGGGAGCAGATCGCCAGCGTCGCCAGCCGACCCGCCACGCCCCGACACACCGTCAGACGCCTGCACCTCCAACAGCATGACAGCGCCCGGCAATGACATATACGTGCGCCAGGCGGTAGAAGCGGCGTCAGGTTACGTGGAGAAGGCCCACAGGGGTGTCAGTAGGGATCGGATAGTGCGACGGCTGCGCTCAAAACAGCCCGCGGATGACCTCGACCGCGCGAGCCAGGTGCGGTTCACCACGGCCGGCGCGATAGGCGACGGCGAGTTCGATCACTGCCGCCGGGCGCACCAAAGGGCGGTAGACAACGCCGTCGAGTGCGAGCACGGTCACCGGCTCGGGCACGACTGCGACGCCGAGGCCGCCGGCAACGAGAGTGATGAGCGTGGAGGTCTCCCCGACCTCGTGTCGGACGTGCGGCTCGACGCCAGCCCCGCGCAGGACACCGGACACGACATCGTGCATCACCGAATGCCGGTCCGCCCAATGCACGATCAGGTCGACGTCGGCCAGGTCGGCGGCGTGTACCTGGGTCTTACCAGCGAGCGGATGATCGGCCGGCAGCGCCACCACGAGGCGGTCCCGGCGCAGAGTATGGACTGCGAGGGACAGGTCGGCCGCGGGCGGGCGCAGCAGGGCCACGTCGATTGCGCCGGTGCGCAGGGCGTCGGCCTGGTCTGGTGCGAGCATTTCGCCGCGGAAGGAAAAGTCGATGCCTGGTAGTTCGGTGGCGAGGTGACGCGACAGGGTCGGCAGGAGGCTGTATGTGGCCGAGCCGACGCAGCCGAGGGTGAGGTGGCCAACCGCGCCTGCGGCGACTCGACGAGTGTGGTGGGCGGCGTCGTCGACATCGGCGAGGATCTTCTGAACTCGTTCGAGATAGGCGCGACCAGCTTCGGTGAGGTCGACGCGACGCGTGGTGCGGTGGAAGAGGGTGACGCCGAGTTCGCCCTCAAGCAGCCGGATCGAGTGCGAGAGCGGGGGTTGTGCGATGTGGAGCCGCTCGGCCGCGCGCCCGAAGTGGCGTTCTTCGGCGACAGCGACGAAGTAGCGGAGCTGGCGCAGATCCATAGTTCCAATGTATCAATCGGTTCTCATTTTAGTATTTTACAGTATCGACGTTCGCATCTAGCGTCGAGCTATGAGAAGTGCGTTCCTGTATTCCGCCGCTCGGACACCGTTCGGCAAGTTCAACGGCGCGCTGGCTGATGTCCGGCCCGATGACCTGGCTGCTGCTGCCATCACTGGTGTTCTTGGGCAGACGCCGTCGCTTGATCCGGCAGAGGTCGACGAGGTCGTGTGGGGCAATGCCAACGGTGCCGGCGAGGAGAATCGCAATGTGGGCCGGATGGCGGCGTTGCTGGCCGGGTTGCCGACCAGTGTGCCCGGCACAACGGTCAACCGGCTGTGCGGTTCGAGTCTGGACGCGGTGATGGCCGGTTCCCGCACGATCGAGACCGGCGATGGCGACATCGTTCTGGCAGGCGGGGTTGAGTCGATGACCCGGGCGCCCTGGGTGTTGCCCAAGCCGTCACGGCCCTTCCCGGCGGGGGATGCCACCGCGGTGTCGACGACGCTGGGCTGGCGGCTGGTCAACCCGGCGATGCCGAAGGCATGGACCGTCTCGCTAGGTGAGTGCAACGAGCAGTTGCAGGAGCGCTTCGGGATCTCCCGCGAGCGCCAGGACGAGTTCGCTATCCGTTCTCACCGCCTCGCCCGCCAGGCGTGGGAGGACGGCTTCTATGACTCGCTCGTCACTCCGATTGGCGCCCTGGCCCGCGACGAGGGCATCCGCGCCGACTCGAACATCGAGAAACTCGCCGGTCTCAAGCCTTCGTTCCGGCCGAACGGCACCATCACCGCGGGCAATGCATCCCCGCTTTCCGATGGCGCGTCCGCAGTGGTCCTCGGCAGCGAGGCGGCGGCAACGGCCATAGGCCATGGCCCGGTCGCCCAAATCCTTGGCAGGGGCGCGATGGCACTGGACCCGCAAAACTTCGGATACGCCCCGGTCGCGGCCGCGAACCGGGCACTGGCCCGTGCGGGGATCACTTGGGACCAGGTCGGTGCGGTCGAGCTCAACGAGGCGTTCGCGGTCCAGTCGCTGGTCTGCATCGACGTCTGGCTGAAGGAGGGCCTGCACGATCCCGAAATCGTCAACCAGCGCGGCGGGGCCATTGCGATCGGGCACCCGCTGGGCGCTTCCGGCGGCCGGATCCTCGGAACTCTGGCCGCCGTGTTGAAGGAACGCCGCGAGCGCTACGGCGTGGCCGCGATCTGCATCGGCGTCGGCCAGGGACTGGCCGTGGTCCTGGAGAACCTCGAGGTGGCCACGTGAGCCGCGCGACTGTGCTGGAAACGACCGACGACGCCGTCGCGGGCATAGAGGACGGCTCCACGATCCTGGTCGGAGGCTTCGGCCTGGCCGGAATGCCGTTCGACCTCATTGATGCCCTCATCCGGCAGGGCGCGAAAGACCTCACGATCGTCTCCAACAACGCCGGCAACGGCGACGTCGGACTCGCCGCGCTGCTCACGGCAGGCCGGGTCCGCAAGGTGCTCTGTTCCTTCCCTCGGCAGGTCGACTCCTACATCTTCGACGCGCTCTACCGCGAGGGAAAGATCGAGCTTGAGGTCGTGCCCCAGGGCAACCTCGCCGAACGGATGCGGGCTGCCGGCGCCGGGATCGGCGCGTTCTACTGCCCTACCGCGGTCGGCACCCCCTTCGCCGAAGGCAAAGAAGTGCGCACCATCGGCGGCCGCGACTACCTGCTCGAGTATCCGATCAAGGGCGACTACGCCCTCATCTCTGCCCACCGAGCCGACCCGATGGGCAACCTCGTCT
Organism: Streptomyces arenae; assembly: GCF_022343545.1. Taxonomy (NCBI): domain Bacteria; kingdom Bacillati; phylum Actinomycetota; class Actinomycetes; order Kitasatosporales; family Streptomycetaceae; genus Streptomyces; species Streptomyces arenae. The sequence goes on along the minus strand of NZ_JAKQYH010000059.1, from coordinate 205,161 downwards.
ACCGCAAGACCGCCCGCAACTTCGGCCCCGTGATGGCGACCGCTGCCGCCACCACCATCGTCCAGGTCGACGAGGTCGTCCCACTCGGCACACTCGACCCGGAAGCGGTCGTCACGCCCTCCGTCTACGTCGACCGCATCGTCCCAGTCAAGGCCCGTCACTACACCGTCCAGGGGGCACGATGACCGCCGACACCACCACCTCGACCAGCCCGGCGGCCGAGGCTCCCATGGCCGCTGGCCACCCCCTAAGCATGGACGCACTCGCCGCGGTGATCGCCAGGGATATCCCCGCCGGCGCGTTCGTCAATCTTGGCATCGGCCAGCCCACCAAGATCGCCGATCACCTGCCCGCAGAGCTCGGCGTGATCCTCCACACCGAGAACGGAATGCTCGGCATGGGGCCGAAGGCCCAGGGCATCGAGATCGACCCCGACCTCACCAACGCCGGGAAGGTCCCGGTCACTGAACTCCCCGGTGCCGCGTACTTCCACCACGCCGACTCCTTCGCCATGATGCGCGGCGGCCACCTGGACGTGTGCGTGCTCGGCGCCTATCAGGTCTCCGACTGCGGTGACCTGGCCAACTGGCACACCGGAAAGCCCGAAGACATCCCCGCCGTCGGCGGGGCGATGGACCTCGCCATCGGCGCCAAGAACGTCTACGTGATGATGACGCTCTTCACCAAGTCCGGTGCACCGAAGCTGGTCCCGCGGTGCACCTATCCGCTCACCGGAATCGGATGTGTCAGCCGGGTCTACACCGAGGTCGCCATTTTCGACCTGCGGCCCAGCGGCATCCACGTTCTGGAGACCTACGGCATCACCCTCGACGAGTTGCGCTCACGCCTCGACGTCGAGCTGCACTGATCGAAAATTCTTGGTCCCTGGACCGTTTGCCCATTTCCGGGTGCCTGTCGGTGGCTTCCAGCGTCCACTGACCCGCGGGCTCGGAAGGCGCCAAGAACAGGCGACCGTTGGGCCAGACAGCGACCAACCCGATCTTCATCCGGTCAGGATCCGCACGCAGGGGCTTCGGCTTACTCCCCCCCCTCACGCCCTCTCACCGTACCCGTCACCAGGTGTCCGGTTAGCACCGCCATCGCTTGCCCACCGCGCCGACGGCTGTCATCTCGTTGACCAGCCCCGGCCCGACGGGCCGAATCTCAGTCGCCGGGTGTCCCGAGTGGGGCGCCAGGCGTACGGGCGGGCGCCCGAGCTCGCGGTGCAGCCAGTCGGGTTGCGCCAGGCCTGGATCAGCTGGCGCAGAGGGCAGGCGGGTGTCTTGCTGGGGACGAAGAGAACGGCCCCGGCAGGACAGGACCGCCGGCTGTCGGCCCGATTGCCAGCCAGGTGGACGGGCCCCGTGCCGCAGCAGTTGCGAAGGCGGTTGCGGTCACCGTCAAGCTGCCGGTGCAGGCCCCAACGCCTACGAGTCATTGGGACACCCGCTGTCCCGCCCTCGACTGATCCTCGCCCGGGTACTGTACCCCGATGTTCTCACGGACGGCGTCCAGCGTCGCCATCACTGACAGGGTGCCGTTGAGCGGCACATAGGGGTGATCACTCAGGGGGTGACCGAAGCGGCGGCGGAGGCCGGCGTGGACGTCGTCGTCAGCGTCGTTCCCGACGACCCGCTGGGGGCGGCCTGGGCCAGGAAGATCACCAACGCCGGGCGGGAGGGAGTCATCCTGGTGACCTCCGAACTCACCGCCCAGCAGCGGGCGCAGTTCGCGCAGTCCGAGATCCCGCTCATCCTGATCGACCCGATGAACGTGCCCGACGAGAGTGTGCCGAGCATCGGTGCCACCAACTTCAGTGGCGGCATGGCCGCCACTGAGCACCTGCTGCGGCTCGGCCACCGTCACATCGCGATGATCGAGGGCCGGCACGACGCCCTGTGCAACACCGCCCGGCTGCACGGCTATCAGGCCGCGCTCAGCGGTGCGGGCATCACGCCCGACCCGCAGCTCATCAAGCCCGGCGCCTTCCGCTTCGAGCCCGCATACGAGGCCGCCATGGAGCTCTTCGCCCTCGAAGAGCCGCCCACAGCCGTGTTCTGCGGCAACGACCTGGAGGCGTTCGGCGTCATCGAGGCTGCCCGGGTCAACGGACTGCGGGTGCCGGAGGACGTCAGTGTCGTCGGCTTCGACGACACCGCTGCGGCCGCCACCTCCGCTCCACCTCTGACCACCGTCCGCCAGCCCTTCGCCGAGATCGGCCGCGCCGCGCTGCGCAGTCTGCTCCGGCTCGCCGCGGGACAGCCTCTGGACAGCCACCGGATGGAACTCGCCACCCAACTGGTGGTCCGGGCGTCCACGGCGCCACCCCCCGACCGCACCTGACCCCACACCGGCGCCATGCGCCACCAGCTCAAGGGACGCACCATGACCACACCCTGGGCCGATCCGGCCTGCCCGCGCGACGACAGGGTCGAGGCCCTTCTCGCGGAGATGACCTTGGAGGAGAAGCTCGCCCAGCTCGGCAGCGCCTGGCCCGGTGTCGAGCGCGTGAGTGGGAACGTCGCCCCGATGCAGGACGTCTTCGCCCGCCAAACGGAGTTCGCCTCCGCCAGCAAGAACGGTCTGGGCCATCTGACCCGCCCGTTCGGCACCCGCCCAGTCGAACCGTCCGAGGGCGCCCGCAGACTCGCCGCCATGCAGCGCGAGTTGATGGACAACACTCGCCTGGGCATCCCAGCCATCGCCCATGAGGAATGCCTCACCGGCTTCACCAGCTACCGCGCCACGGTGTTTCCGACCGCCCTGGCCTGGGCGGCTACCTTCTCCCCCGGCCTGGTCGAGCGAATGGCGCACGCCATCGGCAGCAGCATGCGGCGGGTCGGTGTCCACCAGGGCCTCTCCCCCGTCCTGGACGTCGTACGGGACTACCGCTGGGGCCGCGTCGAGGAGACCCTCGGCGAGGACCCGTACCTCGTCGCGACGACGGGCAGTGCCTATGTCCGCGGCCTGGAAAGCGCCGGCATCATCGCCACGCTCAAGCACTTCGCCGGCTACTCGGCCTCCAAGGGGGCCCGCAACCACGCTCCCGTCAGCATGGGACCGCGAGAGTTCGCCGACGTCATCCTGCCCCCGTTCGAGACCGCAATCCGCGACGGCGGCGCACGCTCGGTGATGAACTCCTACGCCGACGTCGACGGCGTACCGGCCGGGGCCGACCCCAGTCTACTCACCCGGCTCCTGCGTGAGGATTGGGGATTCGAGGGAACGGTCGTCTCCGACTACTGGTCGATCGCCTTCCTGAGGACCATGCACCGAATCGCAGCCACCGACGGCGAAGCCGGGGCACGTGCCCTGGAGGCTGGCATCGATGTCGAACTGCCTGACACACTCGCCTACGGTGAACCGCTCGCCGAACTCGTTCGCAGCGGCACGGTGTCTGAGGACCTCGTCGACCGCGCCGTACGGCGGGTACTCCGGCAGAAGGCCGACCTCGGACTACTCGATGCCGACTTCGCTCCAGAGGTAGACACCGAAGAGCCAATCGACTTCGACCCGCCCTCCCATCGAGCGATCGCCCGAGAACTCGCAGAGCAGAGCATCGTGCTGCTTTCCAACCGGGACGGCCTTCTGCCTCTTGCATCCAGCACCACCTCGATCGCCCTGGTCGGTCCATGCGCCGACGACCCGAACGCCTTCTTCGGCTGCTACTCGTTCCCCAACCACGTACTGCCCCACCACCCGGGCTACGACAACGGCATCGAGACGCTTTCCCTCCTAAAGGCCGTCACCATCGAACTGCCCGCCACCCGCATCACGTACGAGCAGGGCTGTCCCGTCAAGGACATCGACCGCAGTGGATTCGATGCAGCCGTGGAGCAGGCCAGGCGGGCGGATGTCTGCGTTGCCGTGGTCGGCGACCGCGCGGGGCTCTTCGGACGCGGCACCTCAGGTGAAGGCTGCGACGCCGAGGACCTCTCTCTGCCTGGCGTACAGGACGAACTGGTCGAGGCTCTGCTGGCCACCGGCACGCCGGTCGTGCTGCTCGTCGTCTCCGGGCGGCCCTACGCGCTCGGTGCCTACGCCGACCGCGCGGCCGCCGTCGTCCAGGCCTTCTTCCCCGGCGAGGAAGGCGGGACCGCACTGGCGGGCATGCTGTCCGGGCGCGTGACGCCCTCAGGCAAGCTCCCCCTTCAGGTTCCCAGGAATGGCGGTGGCCAGCCCTCCACCTATCTGCACGCTCCGCTGGGCGGCAACAGCGAGGGCGTCAGCAACCTGGACCCGACCCCGGCCTACCCCTTCGGCCACGGACTGTCCTACACCGAGTTCGCCTACACCGGTCTGTCCCTCAGCTCCTCGGAGATACCGACCGACGGAGAGGTCGAGATCAGCTGCCTCGTGCGCAACACTGGTGACCTGCCCGGTGCAGAGGTGGTCCAGCTGTACACCGCAGACCCAGTGGCACTTCTCCCGCGTCCTATCCTCCAACTGAACGGCTTCGCCCGTGTCTACCTGGCAGCCGGCGAGGAGCAGCGGGTCACGTTCCGGCTGCACACGGACCTACTCGCGTACACCGGGCCGGATTTGCGACGCATCGTCGAACCCGGTGAGATCACCGTCATGATCGGCGCGTCCAGCACCGATGTCCGGCTACGGGACACACTCCGGCTCACGGGCGCTCTCCGTACGGTCGGTCACCGCCGCGTGCTGCACACGGCGACCGAGATCGACTGACCGGGGCTGACGGACACCGATACAGACACCGCCGGCTGCGAGGCGTGCCCCTCGCAGCCGGCGGCCAGCGCGTTCCCCTGGTTACGCGGACACATCCGAAGCCGCTGCCGTTACGCGGGCTGGCGTCGGGGATTTCGCTCGCCGCCCAGGAACACCAGCCACGATCTGGACAACCGCCAACCCTCGCTGGGGTGCTGGATCCGGAATAATCCGACTCCACGTACGCCACCCCATGCCCGGCCCGACGACCAACTGCCGTGTGGGACACGATGCTTAGAGCCGGAGGTAGGCCAATCCTCGGGCAGGATGAGGCAGAAGGAAGTTGTCAGTGAGCACCCGCTCGACGCGGGTGCTGCCGTGCGCCTGAAATGGCTCCATGGCCTTCCGCCGCGCCGCCTGCGTATCCGCTGGGAACGCAGCGCACTGGGTCAGCCGTTGTCAGTCAGCAGTAAGTTGCTTGATGACCTCTTCTGCCACTTCCCTGGCACTGAACGGATTCTGGCCGGTGATCAAGTTCTCGTCCACGACGACATACGGGGTGAACGGCTGGCTGGCCGTACTGTAGTCGGCCCCGAGCTTCTGGAGCTCTTCCTGGAGGTTGTAAGGAACCGCTGTCGCCCGATTCGCCAACTCCTCCTCCGGCCACGAGAAACCAGTGACCTTCTTGCCCTGCACCAAAGGATTCCCGCTGCTCAAGGTGACCTCCAGCAGACCTGCCACACCATGGCAGACAGCTGACACCACGCGGTCGGTCTCATAGAACTGGACGATCAGGCTTCTCAGGTCCCGATTCTGCGGAAAGTCGAACATGACCCCATGGCCGCCGGTGAGGTAAATCGCGTCGTAGTCGTCAACGCTTGCGTCGGATATCTTCATGGTGCTTCCCAAGAGGTTCATGAAGTCCCGGTCGAGGTACCGCTTTCCGGTTCCATGGTCGTCCAACATCGGTGCCGTCAAGCTTTCCGGATCCAGGGGGACCCTTCCCCCCGACGGGCTGGCGAGGTCCGTGGAAAAGCCATGCTCCTCGGCGAAGTCCCAGAAGTGAGTCAATTCTCCGAGCCAAAGCCCAGTCCTCAGGCCGACATTTTGATACTCGTCGACATTGGTGACGATGACAAGAATCCTATGGTTGACAGCAGCCATGAAATTCCTCCATGTGCAAATTCTCCCCAGTGACAGGGATTCCGGGCGGTTGCGCTACTTCGGTGGACGGCAATCTCCTGGAGGTATGTCGCCCACTGGCGTCCTGCATCGATTCATCACTTTACGCCGAAGAGCAACTTGCCGTCTCAAGCACTTGCGAATATCGGCCAGTTGAGCCGAAGTTGCCGCGCCCAGCCAGGCACCGGGCGGCCGAGACGTCCGGTTTCATCACTTCTCCGTTGCGGAGCACATTCGCCAAGATCGCCATAAATACCACGCCGTAGCCTTCTAAGAATGCCGGAAACGGGGCGAGCGCTTCTCCGCGAAGGCTCTGCGCGCCTCCTGGTAGTCCGGCTCTCCCTGCACTCGGCCTTGCACTGCAGCCTCGGCGTTCAACTGCTCGGCCAGGTCCACGCCGAGCCCACGGCTCAGCAGCAGCCGAGTAGGGCCGACCGAAGACGACAACGCGGAGACCTCCCGGGCCAGTTCCAGGGCTCGCTTACCCACCTCACCGACGGGTGTCACCTCATTGACCAACCCCCAGTCGAGGGCCTCGGCTGCGTGCACAGGCCGCCCGAGCAAGGCCATCTCGGCGGCACGAGCCGTGCCGACGGCACGCGGCAGCAGCCAGGTCGAACCCGCGTCGGGAACCAGCCCGACCCTGACGAATGACAACCGGAACGACGCGTTCTCGGAAGCTATCCGCAGGTCACAAGCGAGCGCGAGTGACACGGCGGCGCCCGCAGCAACTCCGTTGACGGCTGCGATCATTGGCGTGCGCAGGTCAGACATCTCGCTGATCAGAGGATTGTAGTAGGTCCGCAGAACGGACTCCGCGTCGCTGGGACCGCTCTGGAGGTCGGCACCCGCGCAGAACGCACGACCCGCGCCGGTGAGCACTATCGCGCGGACACCCCGGTCCTCGTCCAGCGCCCGGAGCCTCATCCGCAGTTCGACGAGGAGGTCGTGGCTCAATGCGTTGAGCCGCTCGGGGCGATCCAGGGTCAGCACGGCGACGGGACCGTCACGGTCCAGCCGCAGACTGCGCCTGTCATCACTCGGGCTTGACGCGTCGCCGCTCATGACTGCACCGCCACTCCGGTGTCGATGAGCGCTTCCACGTCTTCGACACCCCACTCCGACAAGGCCGCACGGGTGTGCTCTCCGGGCCGGGCGGGAGGACACCGCACCGCGGACGGGGTACGGCTGAAGCGGGGTGCCGGAGCCGGCTGCGTCACTCCACCGACCTCGGTGAAGGTTCCCCTGGCCGCGAGGTGCGGATGCCCCGCGGCTTCGGCCAGGCTCAGGACGGGTGCGACACAGGCGTCGGTTCCTTCGAAGACCTTGGTCCACTCGTCTCGTGCCCGTTGCGCGAAAGCCGCGGCGATCTGCTTCCTCAGTTCAGTCCATGTCCGGGGATCCGCGCGCTGGGTTTCGTCCGGATCCAGCCCGAGCAGAGTCATGAACTGGGCGTAGAACTGCGGTTCGATGGCGCCCACGGCCATCCACTGCCCATCGGCAGTCTCGTATGTGTCATACCACGGCATACCGCCATCCAGCATGTTGACGCCCCGTTCGTCGCGCCAGAGGCCTGCGGCCAGCATGCCGTGCATCAGGCCGGTCAGCGACGCCGCACCGTCCACGATCGCGGCGTCCACCACCTGGCCACGTCCAGAACGCTGCGCCTCGAAGACTGCGGCGAGTACCCCGATGACCAGATACAGCGAACCGCCGCCGAAGTCTCCGACCAGGTTGAGCGGGATGGCCGGTGCTTCACCTCGGCGCCCCATGGCGTGCAGGGCGCCGGTCAGGGCGATGTAGCCGATGTCATGGCCAGCCATCGACGCCAGCGGCCCCTCCTGGCCCCAACCGGTCATCCGGCCGTAGACAAGACGGGGATTGTGCTTCCAGCAGTCCTCCGGACCGAGTCCGAGCCGCTCGGTCACACCGGGCCGGAAACCCTCGATCAATATGTCGGCGCGAGCGGCCAGGTCGAGGGCGGCTCGGGCACCGTCGGGCGACCGCAGGTCGAGAGCCACGGATCGACGGCTTCGCCGCAGCACGTCCTGCAGAGGGGGCACACCGCTTGGCGATCCTTCCGGACGCTCGATCCTCAGCACGTCGGCACCCATGTCGGCCAGCAGCATCGCCGCGAACGGTCCCGGTCCGATGCCGGCGAGTTCCACTACACGCAGCCCCGCCAGCGGTCCTCGCGGCGGGATGGTCTCCGCGTCCGCCATCATTGCCTCCCGAAGAGATTCTGAGAACGATCGCTCACATAGTCAGATGAAGCAATGAGCTTCAACGCATCCCACGGAGCAGTGCCTATCAGGAACGAGTGCATAGGCTCAGTGAACGACCTTTGACCCTCCTCATCATCCAGGATATCTTTGAGACGGCAAGACTCAAAATTCGCCGAGCAGTGACCGCGCCAAGCTGACCAGCGGCTCCGCGAGCCGAGAACGGACGACGCATGGATGTCAACGGAAGTTCGGCCCTCGTTACCGGCGGCGCCTCGGGCCTCGGTCTGGCCGCGGTGCGCGGCCTCCTAGACGCCGGAGCCGCCGGTGTCGTGATCGCCGATCTGCCCGGCTCACAAGGTGAGACGGTCGCCAAGGAGCTCGGTGACCGGGTGCGGTTCTCCCCCGCCGACGTACGCGACGAAACAGCGATCGGCACCGCCCTGGATGCCGCAGAGGAGATCGCGCCGCTCAGGGTACTCGTGCACTGCGCGGGCCGCGGCGGTGCCATGCGCCTCGTAGGCAAGGACGGTGTGCCAGGCTCTCTCGAACTCTACAAAGAGGTCGTCGGCATCAACCTCATCGGCACGTTCAACACCCTCCGCCTGGCCGCCGCCCGGATGGCGGCCAACGAACCGCTCGGCGGAGACCGCGGGGTATGTGTCCTGACGGCTTCCGTCGCAGCCTTCGAGGGGCAGATCGGCCAGATCCCCTATGCATCCGCCAAAGCGGGGGTCGTCGGCATGACCATCGTGGCGGCCCGTGACCTGGCGAGCCGGAACATACGCGTCTGCACCATTGCCCCGGGGACATTCGACACCCCGATCCTCCACCGTCTCTCCGACGATGTCCGCGCCTCGCTCGCCAGTACGGTTCCACACCCGAGCCGCCTCGGCCGACCCGAGGAGTACGCCAGGACCGCCCTGCACATCATCGACAACGGCATGCTCAACGGCGAGACCATCCGCCTCGACGGTGCCATCCGGATGGCACCGCGATGAGCACCGTACGCATGGACGTCAGCGACGGAATCGCAGTCATCCTGCTGGACCGCCCCGAAGTCCGCAACGCGGTCGACCGGCCCACCGCCGAGGCGATCTCGGCAGCCATGGACGAACTCGACAACCGCGCCGACATACGCGTCGGTATCCTCACCGGCGCGGGAAGGATCTTCTCCGCCGGCATGGACCTCAAGGCCTTCAGCGCGACCGGGGAACGGCCGGTGACAAAGAACCGAGGCGGATTCGGCATCGTTGAGACTCCGCCCGCGAAACCGCTGATCGCCGCAGTGGAAGGCAGGGCGCTGGGCGGTGGCTTCGAGATCGCCCTCGCCTGTGATCTCATCGTGGCCGCCGAGGACGCTTGGTTCGGCTTGCCGGAGGTCAAGCGCGGCCTAGTGGCGGCCGCCGGCGGTGTGCTGCGGCTGCCGCGCCGGATCCCCCGGTCCGTAGCGATGGAACTGATCCTCACGGGCGAGCCCGTGAACGCTGCACGAGCACAAGAACTGGGCCTGGTCAACAAGGTGGCACCTCCCGGAACCGCTCTCGCCGAGGCGCGCACCCTGGCCACGGCGATCGCCGCCAACGCGCCGCTCGCCGTGCGCACCGCGAAACTTCTCGCCGACCGTTCGGCGGACTGGTCCACCCACGAGGCCTTCGAACTGCAAGCCCCCTACACCGACGCCGTCCGCTCGTCGAACGACGCGGCGGAGGGAGCCAGGGCCTTCGTGGAGAAGCGCGCACCCCTGTGGACCGGAACCTGACGCTGCGAAAAGGAGACGAATCAAGTGCCAGACACACGAGATGTGTTCGACGAGGACCATGAGGCGTTCCAGGAGAGCTTTCGTGAGTTCCTCGACCGGAAGGTGCTGCCCGGCAGGGAACAGTGGCGAGACTCAGCCGCCATGCCCGCCACTGTGTTCCTGAGTGCGGCCGACAGCGGCTTTCTCGGCATGCAGATCCCCGAAGAACACAACGGCGGCGGGGCGGACGATGTGCGCTTCGGCCTGCTGGCTGTACAAGAGCTAGCCGGCTCGGGACTGATCGGCCCGGCCCTGGCCTTCGCCACTCACACAAACGTGGCCATTCCCGTGCTGGCCCACTGGGCTGGCGCGGCCCAGCGCGCCATGTGGCTGTCGGGGCTGGCATCCGGCACGACTCTCGCGTCCGTGATCGGTACTCCGTCCCCCCTACGGTTCGAAGAGGTCTGCGGCGGACTGCGGCTGGACGGGGTCGCCAAGGGCGTGGCCAACGGCACCTCGGCGGGCCTCCTCGTGGTCGCGGCCCGGTCCGACTCCGGTGAGTACGCCGTCGTGGTCGTCGATGCCACCGCTGCGGGCGTAAGCCGCAAAGCTGGCCCGGAACTGCTCGGTGTGCACGGTGCGGACCTGGCGGACATCCATCTGGACGGCGTCATGGTGTCCACAGCGTGCGTCCTTCCCGGCGACGCCACCGAGCAGTTCCGCACGCTGTGCGCCGACGAGCAGCTCTCTCTTGCCGCGATCGGGGTGGCAGGCGCGCGCGCGGCGCTCGTATGGACGCTCGACTACGTACGGGAGCGCAAGGTGTTCGGAAGATCCGTCGCCGACTTCGAGAACACCCGCTTCGCTCTGGCGGAGGTTTACGCGGACATCGCGCTGGCGGAGACCTACCTGCGTTCCTGCGCGAAGGAACGGGTGGCCGGACAGCTCGCTCCTTCACAGGCAGCGGCCGCCAAGCTGCGTTGCACCGAGTTGTTCGGCCGAGCGGTCGACCAGGGCATGCAACTGCACGGCGGATACGGCTACATGCGCGAGTACCCGATCGCGCAGGCTTACGCGGACGCCCGCTATCTGCGATGGCACGGCGGAACGAGCGAGGAGATGAAGGAGATACTGGCTGCCGGGGTGGGGCTGTAGCCGTCGGCTGAGTGCGCGTCGCTGGGCCGGCGCCGGACAATCGCCAGACAGTGAAGTATCAGTGTGCGGGAGGTCCGTCAGCGGCCGCAGCGGCCGAGCACACCAAGCCGCACCTGACTGACGCTTCAAGCCCACGAACCGCTGTTCGTGGGCAAGGTCTACGATGTCGTCCCGTTCCTCAATCACCCGAGGGCACAGTAGTCCTCGTGGTTCTGGGTTCCTCTTTCGCTGGGTATATGTCCTGGTGGCGGGGATGTTCGGGTGCTCGGGGGCGGGTGCTGGACGATGGTTTTACGGGCACGACCGGGGCGTGACGAGGACGAACGGGCCGTCGTTCGCCGGTTGTCGCGGGCCCGGAAGGCGCCGCGGGACGTGGTGATGCGAGCCGGGATGATCGAGCTGAGCTGGTCGAGGCTACGCGTGCCGGCGATCGCCGTGGAACTGGGCTGCAGCCAGAAGACGGTTCGGTGCCGACTGCACCGCTTCAACCGCTTGGGCCTGCAAGGGCTGGATGATCTGGGCGGGCAGGGCCGCAAGCGGCGGATCACCGAGGAAGAACGCTCCAGGATCATCTCCCTGGTCAAGACCGTGTCACCGGGGCGGCCGAGGTGGAAACCTGTCGGGCAGCTATCGGCGTTCCACGAGTCCGGGCCAATCGAGTGGACTCTGGATTCCCTGGCCGCAGCAGCGCGGACCACGGGGATCGAGGTGGGCCGCTCATAGGTCCGCCGCATCCTGCTCGCCGAAGGCGTGCGCTGGCGCCATATCCGGCCCGACGACGCGACAGTGATCTGCGCCGACGAGCTGGTGCCACTGATCCCGCGGACCTTCCCGCCCGCACCCGCCTGGTCACCCGACGGGCACCGGATCAAAGCGGAACACGCCATGCCGCCACCCTTGCAACCAGACAGCTCAACTCCCGTGCCACCGCCTGGGTCTGGGGCAGACCCGCACCGCCAACCCGCCGACTACGACGCCGATATGTGTACACCGTTTGAGGAATCCAGCACTAGGCACCGGCACCCGGGTGCCGTCTCACGACGGTGCTGGTGGGCGCGAGCTTACAGCCCGGCGCCCACGTCAGCCCCGGAGAGAACTGAGGTCGCAGTAGTCGGTGTACCGCGTGATCAGTCCGTCCTCGACCACTATGACGCTGCCGACTCGGAAGGCCTTGATCAGAGATCCGTCCGCCCGGTACATGTTGTCGTCCCGTTCGGTGAAGACCACCGTTCCGCGTGAGGCGAGGGCATGCAGTGTGATGGCGCAGTACTCCATCCCTGTCGTGGCCTTGAGCGTGTGGAGGTAGTTCACGCATGCCGTCCGGCCGGTCCGGGGCGGAAGGCCCACGGTCTCCCAGACGGCGTCCTCTGCCAGGCGGGCCTCGAAGGCCGCGACGAACGAGCCGAGATCCGGTCCCATTCCGTCCAGGAACTCAAGGACGACGTGTTCTTCCTTGCTCTCGGCAGTGATGCCGTTCCGCTTGAGCATCGTGCTTCTCCCAACCTCAGACGTAGCGTGCAGGAACGGCCTTATAACGGGTGTGCTCGCCGAGCGATGTCTCCAGGACGCCGGTGCCCACCTCGCCGTTGCAGGTGACCCGGCCGACGTTGTCGTTCAGCCCTTCGACAGAGGCGACAAGCTTCGGGTCGGTGAGGTCCCACCGCTCGCTCCACAGTGAGTTGCCCTGACGACCGCGCCGGCGCTTGGGATCCGTGACGTATCCGGCCCCGGAGAGGTGAATGCGCAGGGTCGGTTCCACCTCGATCTGGTACTTCTTGCCGTCCTCGTCCGTCAGGGTCAGATGGGCACGGTTGAGTTGACGGGTCTCGTAATCGAAGTCCAGGGCGTGCTCGAAGGCCACAAGGGGTACCGTCCGGCCGTCGGGGTAGAAGATCGCCCCGTCCCGGACCTGGGCAACGTCGTCGCCCCGGTCCCTGATGTGGGCCACGATGGCGAAGTCCTCGAAGTCTGCGGCCAGCCAGGCCAGTACGCCGTGCGGGAGTGTCCCCTCACCGGCCGCTCGCAGGCCCCAGGTACGGTCGCGGTGGGCGCCGACACTGTTCAGCTCGAACTCGTGGTCGTCGAGCTTGAGGGTGCCGCTGACGAGCCCTGGCTGGAAGACGTACACGTCGGTGTGGATCAGGCGGCCGTTCTTGCGGATCTCGGGCTGGCGAATTTCGTAGGGCCCGCCGCGCGCGATGAACTCCAGGTTGTACGAGATCCCGCTCTCGTTCTCGTCGAGAGTCATCGTCCAGCGCTTCATGGGCTCGACGATCTCGAACCGCGAGGGGCCGGCCCACAGGGGGTAGCGGCCGGCGCTCAGGTCCCTAGAGGCGCGCAGCGACCACTGACGGCCCGGGATCGCCGCGATCGCGTACGTCTCGATGGCGTTGTTGTTGGGATACATCGACACACCGATGTCCATGCCGAACCGGTCGGGGTCGGAGATACTGATGTACGAACGGTCGGCCCAGCTGGGGTCGTTGTACAGCACGTGTGCGTGCGGCTCGACGATCTGGTGGGCGAAGTAGTCGTCGGTCTCGACAATCACGGAGATTCCTTCCAATACAGGGGGCAAGGCGGCGACGAGGCGAGCGCTTCACTCATAGAGGCACTCGATCTCCTTCGCGTACTTGTCGTTGACGGGCCGACGGCGAAGCTTCATCGTCGGCGTAAGCTCGTCGCTGGCCGGCTGCCATTCCGTCGGCAGCACCAGGTGCTTCTTGATCTGCTCGACCCTGGACATACGGGAGTTCGCCACATCGACGGCCTTCTCGATCCTGTGAAGAAGGACAGGGTGCGCCGCGATGTCCCTGAGGGACAGGTGGCTTAGGCCCTCCCGCGTTGCGAAGGAACTCAGCGAGTCGGCAGCCAGGACGATGAGCGCCACGTTGTACGGACGCCCCTCACCGACTACGACGGCGTGGGCGATCAGCGGGTCGGCGTCGCGCAGCTTGGCCTCGATGTTCGCCGGTGACATGTTTTTGCCAGCGGCGTTGATCATGATGTCCTTCTTCCGGTCCACGATGGACAGGAAGCCGTCCTTGTCGAGGACGCCGACATCCCCCGTATGCAGCCAGCCGTCAGCGTCGAACACTTCGGCGGTCTTCGCCGGGCTGTTGCGGTAGCCGCGCATCAGCCACGGGCTGCGCAACAGGATCTCTCCGTCGTCCAGCAGGCGCAGTTCGACACCTGGCAGGACCTTGCCGACGGTTCCGACCCTGAAGTCACCGGGCCTGTTGAACGCTCCGAACGCACCGCACTCGGACAGTCCCCAGGCCTCCAGGATGGGCAGACCGAGCGAGACGTAGAACATCACGAGATCACCCGAGACGGGCGCGGCGCCCGTCAGCGCCACCTTCGCGTTCCCCAGTCCGATCCGGTGGAGAAGCCGGCCACCGAGCGTCGACCGCAGAGCAGCCAGTTCCTCAGCCAGAACAGTGTCGAGGGCGCTGTTCTGATGGAGCGCCTCGACTTCCTGGCGTCCCAATTCAAGCAGACGCGCAAGGGCCGCACGATCGGCGTCGTCCGCTGCGACCTCGTCGGTGAGGGCGGACTGGAACTTCTCCCAGAGGCGTGGAGGGCTGAAGAAGTAGTCGGGCCGCACTTCGGTGAGCGCCTGAGGGACACTCCGCAGATCCGGGATCGTCGTGACGGTGAGACCTCCGACCATCGCACGGTAGTGGGACATGTGCCGCTCAGCGGCGTGCGCCATCGGCAGGAACGACAGTGTCGTGGCCCCGTCGATGATGCCGATCGCCAGATTGAGTCCCTGCTGGTTACCCAGGACGGTTCGGTGGGTCAGCTCGACGCCCTTGGGTGCTCCGGTCGCCCCTGAGGTGTAGATGAGCACGGCGAGGTCGTCCGGCCGGACAGCACGCCATGTCGCGTCGAAGTCGAACCCGGGGGTCTGCCTGGCCTCCAGCTCGTCGAGGGTGATGGTCCCTTCATAGGACCCGTTCACGACGACGAGATGCTCGACACCCACCCGACGCCGGGCGTCGTCGGCACGCTCGACGAAAGCGGCGTCGCAGACGACAGCAACCGCTCCGGAGTCACGCAGGACGAACTCGATGTCGTCGGCGGGGAGAGTATTGTACACGGACACGGTCGCGGCACCCACGTGCAACGCCGCGGTGTCGAGGACATGGAACTCGACCGAGTTGGTCAGCATGATGGCGAGGGTGCTGCCTCGATCGACCCCGAGGCTCCGCAGTCCGGCCGCTGTCGCTCGGACTCGTCTGCCGTACTCGGCCCAAGTGAGCTCGGGGCCGCCTCCCCAGGCTCTGAGCGCGACGCGGTCGGGCACGCGAGCAACCGTCTCCTGGAACACCGCGCACAGTGACTGCCGATCTGCAAGATGTGAAATGTCGACCATATCCTGCAATGCCTCGGTCATGTCGCATCCTTAGGGGTCAGGAGATTTCGACTGGCGGCAGCAGCCTGGGGTCGGCGCGAGCGACGCGATCTCGGGAATCGCGCCCACGCCGGAGAGCTCCGTGGCTCATGCGAGTTCTCCATGCGCTCGGGAAGTCCGTTCCCGACGAGCGGAGAGGTACTTTTTTGAGACTCCACGCACCGTAAATGTGCACCCAGCTGCGGTCAAGGGGTGCGGCGAGCCAAACGTGAACGATCGGTCCGACCCCCGGGCACCGCGAGCAGGCACCTACGCGCCGACCAGGAGCCCGCAGCGAACGGATGAGTCCAGGCCCCCGCAGAGCCATCGTTGACGCCACATGGGTGGATCACTAGCGTTGAGACGAGGCGTCTCACAAATAGGAGGACGCTCCGGCCGCGAAGAGGTAGCGATGACGTACATCCGGGTCGACGACAATGTTCGACTCTTCGTACAGGACATGGGCGGCGCCGGCCGACCGGTGGTCCTGATCCCCGGATTCGGAATGGACCACAGGGTATGGGCCCGCCAAGCCGAGAACCTGTCCGGCACCCACCGCGTGCTCTGCATCGACCAACGCGGCCACGGACTCTCCGACAAGCCGTACCACGGGTACGAGATCGCACAACTCGCCCAGGATCTACTGACCGCACTGCGCCGGCTGGACGTGAACGACTGCATCCTGGTGGGCTGGTCGTTCGGGGGGCAGGTCGCCTTCCGCGCCGCGGCCGAGGAGCCGAGAAGGATCGCCCGGCTGGCCCTTGTGAGTTCCAACGGCGTACGGGCGAGCAGGAGCGCGGATTTCCCTTTTGGGCGACTTCCCGAGGAGCTCGAAGGGCCTTTGATCTCCGCCGAGCGGAGCAACCAGGCCGCAGCCCGTCGGCAGACGATCAGCTCAGGGTTCCGCCGCACACCTGATCCACAGACCCTCGAACGACTCGTACAGCACTCCCTCGCCATGCCCTCCTGGGCGGCCATCGCCTGCTACCGCTCCATGCTGCACACCAGCCTCCTGGCGGACCTGCCAAAGGTGACCATGCCCGTGCTCCAGATCATCGGCGCCGACGATCCGGTGCATTCGACCAGGGGCGCGCACTGGCTGAACGAACAGCTGCATGATGCACGGCTGATCGAGCTGGACGGGTGCGGCCACTACCCGATGATCGAGTCGGCGCAGGAGTTCGACGCCGCTCTGGCGCACTTCGTATCGGCCTGATCCACTCCGGCACGGCGAAGGTTCACTCCGTGGCTGCCGACCGCCCCGCGTCAGGCTCGGCCAGCACCTCCAGCGCCGCCAGCGCGAGGTCGACCAGCAGGGCGTGCAGCTGCGGCGCCCGCTTCCCGCCCGGTGGACGCGTGGCGTCGGACATCATCAGCCCGTGGACGGCCCGCACCGCAGACACGAGCTCGTCCCGCGAGCGGCGCGGATAACACACCGCAAGGCAGTCGACCCAGCGCTCCACATAGCGATGCTGACGACGCAGAAAGTTACGCTGCCCGGTGCCGGACAGCGCCCGCACCTCCCGCGACCAGATCGCGGCCAGCCGCTCATGGCTCAGCGCGAAACCGATGTGGGCGTTGACCAGGCGGGCCAGCTCCTCTCGCGGGTCGCCCTCCGGCTCCCCCACCTTGACCAGCAGGGCGTCGATCGCCTGATCGAACAAGACCTCGAGGATCTCATCCTTGCTCTCGAAGTGGCGATAGATCGCCGACCCCGTGACCCCTGCTTCCTTACCGATCGCATCGACGCCAACACCGTCGAAGCTCCGCTCATAGAAGAGCTTCTCGGCGGCCCGGAGGATCTGCTGCTCACGCTTCACCCCAGCAGTCTACGGAACGATCGTTTCCATCATTGACGGGCTCTCGATGGAAATTTATATTGAGACGCATCGCCTCATAAATAAGGACGCCACATCCCGTCAGAAGAACGATCGTTCGCGCGAAGCGGCACTCACCGGGGCGCGCAACACAAAGGGGAACAACGTGCCTCAGACTCTCCACAAGCGTCTCCGGTCGGCCCTCGACGAGGCCAACCTGCCGACGCTGCTCATGGTGCTCGCACAACTCACCGGCGATCAGCGCTGGCTGCGGGCACCGTACCGCCCCAGGCGCGCCCGGCCTCTGGACGACAACGACTCCGCCGGCCTCCCCGAGGACGCACAAAGGGACATCCGCGACGCGGCCTTCGAGGCCGTCATCGCCTACCACGCGGGCACCATCACCCCTTGCCACCCTTCTCCCGAGCAGGTCGCGGAGATGCTGGAGGCGGCCCTGGACGAGGAGGTCCCCCGCGCCTACGGCCCACTCCTCGCCGAGGAACTCGGCCTGGTCACCCGCGATGTGAAGGTCCCCCGGCCCGACGGGAACAGGGATTTCCGGGTCATCGTCATCGGTGCGGGCCTGTCCGGCCTGTGCATGGCTGCCAAACTCAAGGCCGCCGGCATCGAACACGTCGTCCTGGAGAAGAATCCCGACATCGGTGGCACCTGGTACGAGAACACCTATCCCGGGTGCGGCGTGGACACGCCGAGCCACCTCTACTCCTTCTCCTTCGCGCCCAACACCGCGTGGACCCGCTACTTCGCCAGGGGCGGTGAGGTGCACGGGTACCTGGCGCGTATCGCCGATGACCTCGGCCTTCGCAGCGCCATCCGTTTCGGCACGGAGGTCGTGCGTGCCGACTACGACTCCCGGACGGCCACCTGGCAGGTCCGCACCCGACGTTCCAACGGTACCGAGGAGACGCAGACCGCCCATGCGCTGATCAGCGCCGTCGGCATGGTCAACCGACCGCAGGTGCCACCGATACCCGGACTCGGCGAGTTCGGCGGACCGGTGATGCACACGGCCCAGTGGCGCGACAACGCGGAGATCCGGGGCAAGCGCGTGGCAGTCGTCGGAACGGGCGCGAGTGCGATGCAGCTGGTCCCCTCGATCGCTGATGAGGCCGAGCGAGTCCTGGTCTTCCAGCGCTCCAAACAGTGGGCGCTCCCCCACCCCAACTACCACCGGAACGTCTCCGAAGCGGTGCGTCTGCTGATGGACGAGGTTCCCTTCTACGCCGGCTGGTACCGGCTGAGGGCATTCTGGAACTTCAGCGACCGACTGCATTCCTCCCTGCAGGTGGACCCGGACTGGCCGCACCCCGAACGGTCGGTCAACGAGGCGAACGAGCGCCACCGCGAGTTCCTGACCAGGCACATCACCTCCGAACTGGGCGAGCGCACCGATCTGCTCGACGCCTGTCTGCCCGATTATCCGCCCTATGTGAAGCGGCCCCTCATCGACAACGGCTGGTACCGCACCATCGCCCGCGACGACGTCGACCTGATCACCTCGGGCGTGTCCGAAGTACGCGAGCACAGCCTGGTGAGCGCTTCCGGGGAGGAGTTCGATGCCGACGCCATCGTGCTGGCCACCGGCTTCAAGGTCCTGCAGTTCCTGTGGCCGATGGAGATCCGCGGCAGGTCGGGCCGCACCCTCCGAGAAGTGTGGGGCGAGAACGATGCCCGCGCCTACCTCGGCGTCACGGTGCCGGACTTCCCCAACTTCTTCATCGTCAACGGGCCCAACACCAACGCCGGCCACGGGGGCAGCGCGGTGCTCGCCGTCGAGTTCCAGGTCCGTTACGTCATGCAGGCGCTGGCCCATATGCTCGCGAACGGCAACCCCTCGCTGGAGGTTCGCGAGGACGTCTTCTGGGACTACAACAAGGAACTCGACGACGCTCTGTCCCAGTCCATCTGGTCCCACCCGGGCAGCTCCACGTACTACCGCAACGACGCCGGCCGGGTGGTCATCAGCAGTCCCTGGAAATACGTCGACTACTGGCAGCGCACTCTCCACTTCCGCCCGGACGAGTACACCGACGAGGACGGGCACGCCGATGGCTGACACGCTCAGGCCCCAGGACGACCGGGTAACCCTGGTCCGTACGTTCTACCGAGCACTGGCCGACAGGGACTCGGCTGCTCTCGAAGGTCTCGTCGCGAAGGCATTCTCCCCGGAGGTGACCCTCGTTCTGCCGGACTCCCTGCCCTACGGCGGCACCGTCACCGGAGCCGGCCGGCTGGCCCGCATGTTCGGCCGGATGGCCTCGTCGCCCGTCCGCGTGGGCCCCGTGGGGCCGGTGGTCACCGCGATCGTGGACGGCGGTGACCGAATCGGGGCCCAGCTGGAGTTCGACTGGTACCCCCCCGGGTCGCCGCACGCGCTCAGCACCGGGGCACTGGAGCTGTGGACCTTCGACGGCGACGGCCTCGTACGGGAGATCCGCGCCTACTACTGGGACACCGCGGCCTGCGCCGCCCTCGTGCCGACCACCGATTCCTGAGGAGAGAACATGCCGCGCAACGCAGTGATCGTGGACGCCGTCCGCTCACCCATGGCAAAAGGCAGGGCTGCCGGGAACGCCAAACCGGGCGGGGCGCTCTCCCACGTGCACCCGGTGGAACTGCTGGGCCAGGTGCTGCGGCAGCTGATCGACCGCAGCGGAATCGATCCGGTGCAGGTCGACGACGTCATCACCGGATGTGTGAGCCAGGTCGGCGAGCAGTCCGGACCGGTGGGGCGGTGGGCCTGGCTCGCGGCCGGTCTGCCCGAGAGCGTGCCGTCGGTGTCCGTCCACCGGGCCTGCGGATCGAGCCAGCAGGCTGCCGACTTCGCGGCCCAGAGCATCATGGCCGGCGCCCAGGACGTCGTAGTGGCGTGCGGGGTCGAGTCGATGAGCAGGATCCCCATGTTCGCCTCCCGTATGGGCCAGGACCCCTTCGGCCCGTCCGTCGCCCAGCGGTACTCGCCCGGCCTGGTTCCCCAGGGAGTGTCGGCAGAGCTCATCGCAGCCCGCTGGAAGTTCGACCGCGAGACCCTGGACGCGTTCTCCGCGCGCTCGCACCGACTCGCGGCGGCCGCCGATTTCAGCAACGAGATCGTCCCCATCGTCACCCCGGAAGGTACGGTCGTCGACTCGGACGAAACGCCCCGGCCCGGTACGACGGTGGAGAAGCTGGGAGCCCTCCCGTCGTCCTTCCACAGCGAGGAACTGGCGGAGCGATTCCCCGAGATCGGCTGGCACATCACTCCTGGCAACTCCTCACAGCTCACCGACGGCGCCTCCGCCGTACTGATCATGAGCGAGGAGCGGGCCAACACCCTGGGCCTGCGCCCCCGCGCCCGGTTCCACTCCTTCGCACTGGCCGCCGATGACCCGATCACCATGCTCACCGGCCCGCTTCCGGCTACGGAGAAGGTTCTGGCGCGAGCCGGACTCACCATCGGCCAGATCGACCACTTCGAGGTGAACGAGGCCTTCGCCCCCGTACCGCTGGCGTGGCGCGAATACTTCGACGCCGATCCCGACAAGCTCAATCCGCGCGGTGGCGCCATCGCACTCGGCCACCCGCTGGGAGCGTCGGGAGCACGTCTGCTGACCACCATGCTCAACGGACTGGAAGACACCGGCGGACGCTACGGGCTGCAGACCATGTGCGAGGCCGGAGGTATGGCCAACGCCACTGTCATCGAACGCCTTTGAGGTATCGATTCGTTTCGCACACCCGAGAAGAGACAGACATGTTCGAACTGACCGATGAACAAAGGGCTCTGAAGCAACTCGCTGCCGAAGTCGCCACTGAGCGCTACGCCCCGCACGCCCGCTCATGGGATGAGCTGCGAACGCCTCTGCCCGACGAGGAACGGCGCCTGCTGGGCAGCCTGGGGCTGCTGGCCCTGACCCTCCCGGAGGAGTACGGCGGCGGGGGGCGGCCCCTCATCGACGCCCTGATCGTCCTCGAAGAGCTCGCGAAGGCAAGTCCGCTGGCCGCCTGGCCGGTGTTCGAAGCGTCCACCGGCCCGGCTCGGGTGATCCACCTGTTCGGTAGCGAGGAACAGAAGAAGCGCATTCTCCCGGCCGTGGCCGCAGGCGAGTCCACCATCGCCGTGTCGATCTCGGAGCCCGACGCGGGTTCGGCCGCGACCGATGCCGCCACCTCGGCTCGCGTCGAGGGCGACGAAGTCGTCATCAACGGCAGCAAGCGGTGGTGTTCCGGTGCCGGGCACGCCGAGCAGTACCTCGTCTACGTGCGCTTCGGGCCCGAGCCCGGAGCCGCGGGCATGGGCGCGGTCCTCGTCGACAAGAAAACCCCGGGGTTGGCCTTCGGCTTCCAGGAGCACCTCATGGGGCACCGGGGCGTGGGTTCGGCCGACATGTTCTTCTCGGATGTGCGCGTGCCCGTGGAGAACGTGATCATTCCCAAGGGCGGCTTCCGCAACCTGTTCACGGCGTTCTCCATCGAGCGGCTCGGCAACTCCACGATGTCCCTGGCCATCGGCCAGACCGCGCTCGACCGTACCGCCCGGTATGTGCAGGAGCGCAAGCAGTTCGGCAAGGAGATCATCGAGTTCCAGCTGGTGCAGGCCGGCCTCGCGGACATGGTGATCCAGGTCGAGGCGGCGCGGCTGCTGATCTACCGAGCCGCGGTATCCGCGGGTACGGGAGCTCCGTCCGCGCTCGAGGCTTCCATCGCCAAGTGCTTCAGCAACGAGATGGCGAAGAAGGTTTCCGACCTGGCCATGCAGCTGCACGGCGGCTACGGCTACTCACACGAGTACGAGATCGAGCGACTGCACCGCGACTCGCACGGCTGGGCCCTGGCCGGCGGCACCACCACCATGCAGCGCACCCGGATCGCGTCGGAGTACCTCGGACGGCGCTTCGACCAACGAGCTTGACAGCCGCAGAAGGGACGCCGGGGGCACGTGCCCCCGGCGGGACCGGACTTCTGCCTCGCGTTGAATGCCGGATGGGCGGCCGCGATATCGCGGCCGCCCATCCGGCATTCAATGTCCAGCCGTCACCGGCCGTGAAACCTCGGTGCGCGACGGCCGGTGAACGCGGCGATGCCCTCCAGCATGTCCTCCGATCCGAGGGTGCTCTCCTCGTGGGCCAGGGACAGCTCGACGACCTCTGCCGCCCGCCGGCGCGACACCACGTTCAGGGCCCGCTTGGTGCCCTGCACGGCCAGTGGGGCACGCCGGGCGATTCGGCGGGCGATGGCCATGGCGGCAGGGTGGGCCTCGCCCGGGGTGTCGACCAGGTCGGTAACGGCACCCAGCCGGTAAGCGGTCTCGGCGTCGAGCGGGTCACCGGTGAGCAGGTGTCGTCGGGCTCTGAGCATGCCGACCGCCTGTGGCCAGACCAGGCATCCGCCGTCTCCGGCCACCAGGCCCACGTTGACGTGGGTGTCGGCGAGGGTGGCGGACCGGGCGGCGACGACCGCGTCACACGCGAGCGCCACAGTGGCACCGAGTCCCATGGCCGCGCCCTGCACCGCGGCGACCACGGGCTGCGGCAGGTTCAGGAAGGCGTCCAGCAGTCGGCGGGCATCGTCGACAAGGGAGCGGCGAACCGTTCCGTCCTCGTACGCCTCCCGCATCAGCGCGAAGTCACCCCCCGCTGAGAACACCTCGCCCGTGGAGGCAAGGACGACGGCGCGGGCCTCCGGGTCGTCGCGTACGGCCTCCAGCGTCGTGGTGAGTTCGTGGTGGAGGGTGGCATCGAAGCGGTTGAGGACATCGGGGCGTGTGAGGACGATCTCGCGTACGCCGTCGTCGTGCGTGCTGAACCGGACTGCGGTCAGGGTGTCGGGTGTCATGGGCTCTCCTCCCTCAGCGAAGGCCGAAGGTGCTGGCGATGATCTCCCGTTGGATCTCGTTGGTGCCGGCGTAGATGGTCGGAGCGATCGCGTTGCGCAGGTGCTGTTCCATGCCGTATTCGGTCGCATAGCCGTAGCCGCCCATCATCTGCACACCCTCGAGGGCGACCTGCTTCGCCGTCTCGGTGACCTTGACCTTGGCCATGGAGGTGAGGCGCACCAGTTCCTGCGGATCGCCGAGACCGTGCTGGACCCGGTGGACGGTGTCGTACGTCAGGGCCTTGGATGCCTCGATCTCGATGGCCAGGGTGGCGATCCGGTGTCGCAGCGCCTGGAAGGTGCCGATGGGCTGCCCGAACTGCTCCCGCTCCTTGACGTACTCCAGCAGGTCGTCGAAGGTGCGCTGCGCCATGCCGAGTCCCTGGGCCGCCGCCACGAGCCGCTCGCCGTTCAGTCCCGCCATCACCTGGCGCCAGGCACGGCCGGGCTCGCCGACCACCTGTGTGTCCGGGACGTGGACATCGGTGAAGTACAGGTCGTTGACCTCGTTGCCGCCCATGGTCGAGATCGGTCGGATCGTCAGTCCGGCCGCGCCGACGGGGACGTCGAGCATGGTCAGTCCGTCGTGGCGGTCGCTTCCGCGCCCGGTCCTCGCGACGACCAGGATGCGTTCGGCGAACTGGGCGTCGGAGCACCAGGTCTTCTGCCCGTTCAGCCGGTATCCGCCGTCCACTCGCTCGGCCTTGCAAGCGACGTTGGCCGCATCCGAGCCGGCCTGCGGTTCGGAGAGACTGATGGACATCACACGGCCCGAGGCGATGGCGGGCAGTACGGTCTTCTTCTGTTCGTCGGTGCCGAACCGCTTGTACACGCCGGCGACGGTGTGCGAGCAGCCGGCACCGTGCACGGGGGCCAGTCCGCGGTGGATCTCCTCGAAGAACAGGCACTGCTCGATCAGCCCACCGCCGCTGCCGCCGTACTCCTCGGGAATGGCGATGCCCACGTAACCGGTGGCGGCCAGCTTCTCGTACAGTTCCGGGCTGTGTGCCTCCCGGCCGCCGTCGGTGTAGTTGTTCCGCTGTTCCCGTGTGCCTACTTCACGTCGGCAGAACTCCCGTACGGCGAGGGCGAAATCCCGTTGCTCTTCGGTGAACCTGCTCCAATCGCCTGTCTCCACGGCAATCTCTCCTGGTGGTCGCTTGGTTGATCCGTTATTCGGCGGAGCGGTACCGCCGGGCTCGCATGGCGGTCCCGCGTCATGGCTCCCGTTGGGTCAGCGGCGGAAGTCCATCCAGTGGCCGTGGGGCGTCCAGCCCATCATGAAGGGCAGGTCGATACGGCAGATCGGGCCCTTGGTGATGTCGTAGGTGTCGAAGATCTGGAACTCACTGCGCCGCTCACCCCACCAGGACACCGGCACGATGATGTAGCCGTCACCCTCGGGGGAGTCCGGGGTGCGCGGGGCGAAGGTGGCCTCCAGGACAGCCGCGTGCTCCTTGGCACGAATCTGGTAGACCTGTTCGGACAGGTTCTCCATGTCGGTGACGACCAGGCTGTTCATCGACATCCCGGAGCGCTTCACCACGCCGCCGACCTGGAACCCCCATCGGTAGCCCCTGCCGTAGAACCGCTCGTCCACCTTCGGGAGTTCGGAGGGACGGTCGGAGAGCTGCTCGCTGGTTGCCTTTCCGGTGGCGAGGTCGATCGTCCAGCGGCCAAGGTGGCTCTTGGCTATGGAGAAGAACAGGGCTACATCGTCGCCCACGGCGAAGTCCTGTTCGAAGGGGAAGGGCGGCCGGTTGAAGACCGGCGCGTCGAGGGTGAGCTTGCCGTCCTTCACGTTGGCCGACATGGTGTGCATGACGTACTGGGGCGGAAGATCCGTCTTGATCCAGCGGATCTCGCCGTGGATGTCATCACGTGGGATGAGCGCGATGACGATCGGGAGTTCGGTCTCCCAGCCCCAGATGCCCAGACCCTTGTCGATCTTCTTCTTGTCCAGGGTGAAGGGCTGGAAGGGCATCACCATCCACTCGGGGGTGAGCCAGATGTCGTGCGCCACGGTGTTGTAGGGGGCGTCGTCGAGGTCCCGTGAGTCGACCGCGCCGTCGGGGTGCACGATGTGCAGCGTGACGAAGGGCGCTGTGTCGCGGTACGTCCAGCCGTAGAGAATGCCGGTCTCGTGGTCCCACTTGGGGTGCGCGGTGAAGGCGTTGTCCCCGAAGCCGGCGGGCTGGTGAAGGCCCGGCGAGAGGCGCGGAGACCAGTCGACGATGCCTTTGGTGTCCAGTGTGATCGGGTCGATCGCGATCGGTGCGCCGCCCTGCTCGGAGGAGGCAACCATGTTCCCGGCGAACGGGAAGATGTTGATGTTGGCCGTGCCCTGGGGTACCCCGCAGTTGTAGCGGTCCCGTTTCACGTCGCCGTAGGCGTTGTCGCGCCAGTCGCCGAAGCCACCGTCACTCCACTCGAACATAGAACGGCCGTGCTTCTCCTCGAGCAGGTACTTGGGCGTACGGATCCAGCGGTTACGGAAGTCGGCCCGGCCGTTCTCGATGACGAGGCCCTGCACCATGCCGTCCATACCCAGCAGGGCGTTCGGCCCCTGGCGGGTCGGGCGTTTCCAGGTAGGACCGGTTCGGTAGAAGCCTCCGGCCAGGTCCTTGGGGATCTCACCGTGGCTCACGATGCACTCCTCGACCGTGGCCTCGAAGCGCATGGGCTGGAACGGCCCTTTCAGGGCGTTGTCTTGCGGAAGGGGGTAAGCCATGACGTCCTCCTCGTGCGCCTCGCGCACAGCGATGTGAACGATCGTTTCCATGAGGGTGGAACAGCGCGGAAGCCGCATCGCGGGACGTCGGCCGTCCCCCTCGGAAAATGATCCGTCAGTACGAGCGCGGCAGCCCGAGAGTGTGCTCCGCGATGAAGTTGAGGATCATCTCTTTGGAGACAGGGCCGATCTTCAACATCCGCACCAGGAACCAGTAGTTGGACAGCTGGTACTCCAGCGCGACACCGTTGCCGCCGTGCGTCTGGATCGCCGCGTCCAGGCAGGCCAGGCCCGCGTCGACGCCGGTCATCTTCGCCATGTTGCTGGCCTCGCCTGCATCCTGTCCGAGGTCGTACAGCATGCAGGCCTTCGCCGTCATCAGACGCGCAGTCTCCAGCTCCACCTTGGCCGCCGCCAGCGGGTGGGCGATCGCCTGGTGCGCGCCGATCGGCGTCTTCCAGACCGTCCGTTCACTCGCGTAGTCCACTGCCTTGTCGAGGGCATATCGGCCGACCCCTGTACAGATCGAACTGACCAGCAGACGTTCGGCGTTGATCCCGGCGAAGGCGGCCCGCAGGCCGTGGTGCTCCTTGCCGACGAGCCGGTCGGGTCCCACTCGGACGTTGTCGAAGAAGACCGTCGACTGACGCTCCGGAACCTGCAGGGCGGTCGGCAGCGGCTGGAAGGTCAGCCCTTCGGCGTCGGCGTCGACCAGGAACATGGACAGCAGTCCACGCCCGGTCCGCTCGTCAGTGCCGGTCCGGGCGACGACGATGACCCAGTCGGCCTCGTCCATACCGGAGATGTAGTACTTCTGGCCGCTGATCAGCCAGCCGTCCCCGTCCCTGCGCGCCGTGGTGCTGATGTTGTGCGAGTTGAGACCCGCGTCGGGCTCGGTGATCGCGAAGGAGCTCATCATCGCGCCCGTCGCGAGGCCGCGCAGCCAGCGGTCCTTCTGCCCGGGCGTTCCGTGCTGGGACAGGATCGTGCCGTTGACGCCGCAGGAGAAGACGGCAGCGAGCGCGGGTACACCTGCCGCGGCGGTCTCCTCGATGACCGCCGCGAGCTCGTAGAGGCCCGCTCCTCCGCCGCCGTACTCCTGCGCCAGATGGACACCGAGAAAACCGGAGTCCCCCAGTTCGCTCCAGAGTTCAGTCGCCGGCTTTCCGGCGTCCGTGACGTTCTGGAAGTAGCCGGGGCCGTAACGCCGTGAAAGCGCGCCCACCGACTGCCTCAGCAGCTGCTCCTCCGGCGATGGCACGAGCGGAAACGCGGGGGTGTGTGTGGTGGTGGCCATGCGTGCAGCTCCTGTCTTGCCGACCGGTGACTCCTCTATTTTGGGACACCGTGTCGCTAAAGTAAACGATCGCTTCCAAGCGGGATGACTCACCCCCCTACAGGCCGAGCGACTGGGCGACGATGACCTTCATGATCTCGCTGGACCCGCCATAGATGCGGCTCACCCGGCCGTCGACGTAAGCCCGCCCCATGTGCTTGTCGCGCCCGTATCCGGCCTTGCCGTGGAGTTGCAGGCAGCGATCGACGACTCTGCCTTGCATCTCGGTGCAGTACAGCTTCGCCAGCGCCGCGTCGGCGCCCGTCAGCAGTCCCGCCTCCAGTTCCGCCAGCGCCCGGTCCACCAGTGCCTGGCCGGCCCGGACCTCCGCGGCGCAGGCGGCGAGTTCGAACTTGGCGTGCTGCCCCAGCCCTGCACCCGAGAGGGTCTCGACGGTGTGCGCCAGCGCGGCGGATGCGGCGGCCTGGGAATTGACAGCGATCGACAGGCGCTCCTGGGCGAGGTTCGAGGTGAGGTACTCGAAGCCCCGGTTCTCCTCCCCCAGCAGGTTCTCTGCCGGTACCCGCAGATCGGTGAACGAGAGCTCGGCGAGGTCCTGCGCCTTCAGCCCGAGCTTGTCCAGGCTGCGTCCGCGATGGAAACCTGGGCTGTCCGTCTCCACCACCAACAGGCTGATCCCGTGCCGACCGGACTCGGGTGCGGTCTTCACAGCGAGGATCACGAGGTCCGCAGCGGATCCGTTGGAGATGAACGTCTTCGCCCCGTTGACGACGTAGTGGTCCCCCTCGCGCACCGCCCTGGTGCTCAGAGCCTTGAGATCGGAGCCCGCTCCGGGCTCGGACAGAGCGAGCGCCGTCACCGCCCGGCCGCTGACGATCTGCGGCAACCAGCGGCGTTTCTGCTCGTCGTTGGCGTAGTGGAGGAAGTACGGCATACAGATGTCCGTCTGCACACGGAGACCGCCGAGCGCCAGAAACCGCTTCTGTATCTCCTCAGTGACCACCACGCTGTACGTGAAGGTCGACCCCGCCATGCCCCCGTATTCGACCGGGGCGCCGATGCCCAGGATCCCCAGTTCACCGGCCCTCCTCCAGAACCGCCGGCTGGGCCGGCCGGCGTGCTCCCAGTCCAGGTACTCCGGAACGATTTCGTCGGCGACGAACCCGGCCACGCGCACACGGAAGCCCTCGTGATCCTGGGTGAAGACTGCTCGGTCCACGGCCACTCCTAAGTATGTGAACGATCGTTTCCATGACGGTGAACACATCCCGCCCATCAGCAGGATCGTTTGTGGATCACCGCCGGAGCGGCTTGACTCAGCGGTTCGCGGAGGGGCCCGACTGGAGAAGCTTGATCGCCGCTTCCGCGATCTCCTCCGTGGTGTACGGCTCATTGGGCCGGTACCAGCGCGACACCCAGATACACATGCCGAGAAGCAGTCGTGTCGCGATCACAGGATCGCCCTTCTCCAGGACTCCGGCGCCCATCGCCCGGGTTACCGCAGCGATCCACAGGGTTTCGTACAGACGGCTCCAGTCGTGCCAGCGTCCGTACACATCGGCCGGCAGACCGACTCCGCCGAAGAAGACCGGCAGATACCGGCGCATCCGTACCGCTGCGTCCACTTGCAACCGGACCAATGCGTACAGCTCTTCGCGCGGTTCAGCGGCACGCCCCAGGATGCCCTGCGCCTTCTCGGTGAGCTCGCGCGTGCTGCGCTCGAAGAGAACGCCCAGCAAGTCCTCTTTGCTGGGTACGGTCCGGTACAGAGTCGCCCGGGACACATCAAGCCTCTCGGCGACGCTGTTGATCGACACGGCGTCAAAACCGCCTTCGGCGAAGAGTTCCGCCACAGCGTCGGCCACGGCACCGGGATCGATCTCCCGGCGCGGACGCCCCCGCCCACGCCGGGCCTCACTGCCCGCATCGGCCCCTTGCATCCCTCGTCTCCATTCCTCCTGCGGCGCCGATCATCTCACGCCGAAACCGGCCCCGATCAGGGTCTCGCCACCGGAAGCAAGGGTCAGTCCACCCAGGTGACCGCGGATGCCGCAGACTCACGAGGGGCACGGAAACCGTTGGCCGGATGGTCCGCGTCGGGACGGCCGAAGGAGATCCCGCACACGACACGGCGGGATTCAGGGAGCGCGAAGAACTCCCTGACGACAGGGGCGTACGAGGCGAGCGCAGCCTGAGGGACGGCACCAAGCCCGAGACTGTGCGCGGCGAGCAGGAACGACTGCACGTACAACCCGCAGTCGACCGCCCCATAGACGCCGAGATCGGCGTCCGTCGTGATGACGGCGACGTGCGGGGCACCGAAGAACTCGAAGTTCTTCGCTGTCTGAGCAGCCGAGGCCTCACGATCGCCGCGCGCGATGCCCACACTCTCGTACAACTGCAAGGCCACCTCCTTGCGACGCTCCCTGTAGGCACCCGTGTAACGCTGCGGGAAGGCGAAGTCCGGCTCCATGGAGGCCTCGGCAGCCCGCTTCGTCAGGGCCTGCCGAAAGCGATCGGTTCCGTCACCCTCGGTGATCACCACATGCCACGGCTGAGTGTTGCACCACGAAGGAGTGCGCTGGGCCAGTTGCAAGACGCGCTCGATCACCGCGCGAGGCAACCGCTCGGAGAGATATCCCCGGCAGCTCCAGCGCCCCCTCAGGAGACGCTCCAAGACATCCGCATCAGCGCTCGGCACTGCGATACCCAGTTCCGTCGCGGCCATGTACCCACACCTCACATTTTTGGGCTAGCGTGTTCCAATAATGCGCACGAGGACACTGTCAGTCAATGACCGTTATCCATGCCGTGGGGCATCATGCCTTTTCATCGACCTGCAAGTGAACGATCGGTCACATCATGTGGGGTGACATGGGAGCATCAAAGATGAGACTGCTGTACGCCGACGATCTACAGCCGGGGTCGGTCTACGACCTGGGGCATGCCACTGTCACCAGGGAGGATGTCTTGGACTTCGGTCGCCGGTGGGACCCGTTGCCCATCCATACGGACGAGGAGGCCGCCGCGCGGAGCCACTTTCGCGGGCTGATCGCCAGCGGTGTCCACACCCTCTCGATCCTCCAGCGCCTCACGGCGGACGCGCTCTTCTCGCGCGCCGCCATCATCGCGGGGCGGGGCATGGGAGGCATGCGCCTGCCTGCGCCGGTACACCCCGGTGACGTTCTCCACGGTGAGGTCGAAATCCGTGAGGTCCGCCCGCGTGGGCCCCAGCGCTCGATCGTTCTCACTCGCGGCACCCTCACCAATCAGTCGGGGACCCTTGTGCTCGACATGCACGGGGAGTCGGTCTGGGAGCGCCATCCGCAGGAGGCAAAGACACCACAAGGGACGGTGGCCTGACATGACAGAACCGGAACGCGGTCTCGAATCCACTCCGCCGCCGCACGGGGGCGATCGTGACAAGTGGATCGCCTGGGCCAATGAGATGCCTGCGTCGCAGGCCATGCAGCTGCGCTGTGAGGACATAGAGCCCGGCAGGGCGGTCCTGGTGCTCGACCGGGGCCCCTGGCCTCTCAATCCCAACGGTGCAATCCACGGTGGCCTCGTCGCGGCATGCGCCGACCACGTCATGGCCATCGCCCTGATCCCCATGCTGGAGCCGGGCTCGATGCCTGCTACCGCCACGCTGAACAGCGACTTCCTCCGACCGGCCTTGCCTCCGGTCACCTTCGAGGCCGTCGTGGACAAGTGCGGCCGCACCATGGGATTCCTGACGGTCACTGCCCGGGACAGGAACGGCAAGCTCGCCGCGAAGTGCCACGGCACCATGCCTGTCGACGGCTCCTCGCGGTTCCTGGATGACACACCGGCCTGAGCGACGCATCGGCCGCCGAACGCTGACCAGGCCTCCACCAGCCACACGCCGTCCGGCAGATTGCCGTGACGCGTGCCGGCCGACTCCAGCGCTAACCACCTCTTGTCCTTGGCGCCCACTCCGGTCAACGTCACCCTTCGCGGGCAAGAGACGAGCCACTAAACGCCCTCGTGGGAGGGGGTGACACCGCCCACCCGGGCCCATTGCTACTGGCGACGCAAAGCCGTTCTCTTGCGTAGGCGTCACATGTGGAGCACGCTGATATGGGCTGCTCATCCGCTGCGGTGGCCAGCCGCAGAGGAAAGTCGCGGCCCAGACGGTGTGCCGCCATGAATGATGACCCAGTCGTTGCGTTCACTGACACGGGTACCGCGATGGCGGTGCCCGCGAACGGCGATGTGGTCGGTGTGGTGGCGGCGTCGGGGGAGATCAAGGCGTGGGCGCCCAGTGGCCGTGACCCGCTGGATTCCACACCAGAGGAAATGGCCGGGCGCAGGCTCTGGGAGCTCTTCGCCGGACCCGTACCGGAAGCCCTCACCCGGTGCTGGCTGGAACGCAGGGCCTGGCGAGGTGAGGCGGCCCTCCGGCATCATGACGGCTCTCCTGCGGAAGTCCTTCTGCGTCTACGCCCGTTGCTGGGGCGCATGGACGACATCCTCTGGACACTGGAAATCGAGCCCTGTCCAGGCCCCGCAGGGGAAGGCCCCGGCCGTTGCGAAACCGCTCTCCTCAAGCAGTGGGCCCTCGAACAGTTGCCG
This sequence comes from Streptomyces arenae, assembly GCF_022343545.1. Classification (NCBI taxonomy): domain Bacteria; kingdom Bacillati; phylum Actinomycetota; class Actinomycetes; order Kitasatosporales; family Streptomycetaceae; genus Streptomyces; species Streptomyces arenae. The sequence goes on along the minus strand of NZ_JAKQYH010000059.1, from coordinate 173,479 downwards.
CTACCCATGGCGCTCTTCGACCGCAACGGAATCCGCGTCGCCGCGAACGCGGGCATGACAGGAGTCTTGAACAAGTTCGCGCCAGACCTGCTCGGGTTGTCGATCGGCGGGCAAGCCGAGCAGACCCCGCAGGAGCCGACGGGCATGAGTGCGGCAGCGCAACACGTGCTGAGTACAGGCGAAACGGTGACGTTCGAAGCGCACAGCCCCACCTCCGGGGAAACAGGGGCATGTGCCTGGCTGATCTCGCTGTACGCGGTCAGAGACCCAGCAGGACGGATCGAGGGCGTCTCGCTGGGCGCGGTCGACACGACCGAGCAGTACCTTGCGCGTAGACGGCTGGGCGCCCTGAACCGGGCGAGCGAGCGGATCGGCACCACACTCGATCTCGGCCGCACCGCGGACGAGTTGGCCGAAGTGGCCACGGAGTGCTTCGCCGACCTCGCCCTCGTCGACCTCCTCGACCGTGTACTCGGCGGCGAGGAGGCCCGCAGCGCTCGCGGGCAAGAGCCTCTGCTGTTCCGTCGCGTCGCCCAGCGGTCCGTGCTGCCGGGCTGCCCAGAGTCCGTGGTGGCACTCGGCGCCCTACACAGTTACGCCCGGCAGTCACCGCACGGACGGGCACTGGCCATCGGCAGGCCGCTGCTGGTCCCGACCACTGCGGCGTCCCTCGAAGAGTGGGGCGCAGGCCGTCCCGAACGCGCCGAATCGATACAGAGACACGGGATCCACTCGTCGTTGCTGGTGCCGCTGTGCGCACGCGGCCTGATTCTGGGGGTGGCCGTCCTGTCCCGTCACCGCACCCCGGACCCGTTCTCCGACGAGGACCTCCGGCTGGCTGAGGAACTGGCCAGCCGCGCGGCGGTCTGTGTCGACAACGCGCGCCGTTACACCCGCGAGCGCAGCACCGCCCTGACCCTGCAGCGCACTCTGCTTCCCGAGCACGCGCCGCGAGAAGCCGGACCGGCCGTGGAGGTTGCCTCGCGGTATCTGCCGGCCGACCCGGAGATTGGTACCGGAGGGGACTGGTACGACGTCATCCCGCTCTCGGGCGCCAGGGTGGCGCTGGTCGTGGGGGATGTCGTGGGGCACGGAATCCAGGCCTCGGCGACCATGGGAAGGCTCTGCACGGCGGTACGGACCCTCGCTGATGTCGATCTTCCTCCGGACGAACTGTTGACCCAGCTTGACGACCTGGTACTGCGACTGGACCAGGAGGCGGCGGAGAGGAGACCAGGTACCGCGCCCCCCAGCGTGGGCGTGGGCGAGGTCGGTGCCACCTGCCTGTACGTTCTCTACGATCCGGTGTCGCGTCGCTGCGTGATGGCTCGTGCCGGTCATCCGGTACCTGCGCTGATCAGGCCCGACGGCTCCGCCGAGTTCGTCGACGTGCCGGCCGGGCCTCCACTGGGCCTGGGCGGGCTGCCCTTCGAGGTGGCAGAGCGCAAGCTTCCGGAAGGCAGTGTCCTCGCGCTCTACACCGACGGTCTCCTGGAGGGCAGCGAGCATGAGGCCGATATCGGAGTGTTTCGGGCGGCAATCACCCCATCGGGGGGCTCGTTGGAGGCCTCGTGCGACGAACTGCTCCGTAGTCTGCCGGCCGACCATCGGACCGACGACGCGGCACTGCTGCTGGTGCGAACCAAGGCCCTCGGCGGCGACCGAGTGGCCGACTGGCAGCCCGGTGACGAGCCGACCGCCGTGGGACAGGCCCGCAAGTGGGTGGCGAGGACCCTCACGACATGGAATCTGCCGGAACTCGAATTCCTCACGGAACTGGTCGTCAGCGAACTGGTCACGAACGCGATCCGGTACGGGCGCCAACCAGTTCGCGTACGGCTGATACTTCCTGAGCCTGCCGAACGACCGGACAGCGCCGCCACCTCTGCGATCATCTGCGAGGTGAGCGATGCCAGCAGCACCGCCCCTCACCTTCGCCGTGCACGGACCTACGACGAGGGCGGCCGCGGTCTGTTCATCGTCGCGCAGCTCACCAGGCGCTGGGGCAGCCGCCAGACCTCTACCGGCAAGACCATCTGGGCCGAGATCCCGTTGGCGGAGGCTCCGAGCTGAAGCCGGTACGCAACGGCGCCAGGCCTCATCGGGGTCCACCGCCCGCCTCCGGCAGTAGCCCGGTGTTGTTCGCGCGCGACCTCTGCGGGCCTGATTGACTTGTTCCTCGGGCTGAGGCCCGAGAATTCCGGCCTTCTCGACTTGTTGTCGTGCCGCTACGCGGCACAGGGTTCGGTCGGAAATCCATGGCTTCCTGTTTCTCCGCGCTGCGCCAGAACGAGACCTGGTCCTACCGGCGCTCTGCAGGCCAGTACCGCCAGTCCGGCGGCCGTCTTCACATTGATCGCGGCGTTGGGGTCCCGGTCATAGACGGCGCCACAGGCGGTACAGATCCACTCCCGGACGCTGAGGGGGGTGGGCCCGTCCACGACACCGCAGGTGGAACAGGCCCGGGAGGTCGGCGTGAACCGGCCGGTCTTCACCAGGGTCTGCCCGCACCGGTGGTGGAAGTCCCGGCGCGCGTCAGCAACCCTGACATCGGCACAGGCGACCTTCAAGCGGGCGGGCCCGCCCGGTTCTTCGATCCCTTCTGCATGCGGGACAGCTCCTTGTGTGCCTGCTTCAGCTTCTTCTCCGCGCGCCGCAGAGAGCGCGGGGAGTCGATCTTCGTGCCGTCGGACAGGACCGTGAAGCGGGCCAAGCCGAGATCGATACCGATGCTGCCATCGGTCTCGGGCATCCGTGCCTGGTCAGCGGCGAGGTCAAGGGCGAAGGAGGCGAGGTACCGGCTGGCTGCATCCGTGACGACAGTGGCAGAGGAGGGCACGGCGGGCGGGGCACGGGACCGCCACACCTTCACCACGCCAATCTCTGGCAGGTCCAGACCGCCGCTGTCGGTAATGCTCCAGCAGGCGTTGGCGGTGAACCGGACCGACTGCCCAGTATCCTTAACCTCGATTCGTCAGCGGTCGCGATTGCCTGATGAGGTTGATGGTTCGCCCTGTTTGTCCGGCGTGATCGCGGGCGGGACCTTCGCGTGTCGCTGCGGCTGCGCCGGGGTCTCGACGACGGCCGAACTCTTGGTTCTGGATCACTTTCCGCTTTCCGTGCCAGGGCCACGGAGGGTCACCGAAACCGCGATCATGAACGGCCTCATGCCGCGAGGAGGACCCGCTTGCGCAGGAGGTCGAAGTTGGCGCGGCCGAACATCTGCCGTTTCAGCATCTTGATCCGGTTGTTGTGGCCCTCGACGGCGCCGGAGCTGTAGCGCATCTGCGCAGAGCGAACTCATCGATGCCGAGGACTCGTGGGGTGCTCGGCGCCGGGTCGGGCAGGGCGCGTATCAGCCGGATCATGGTCGACCGGCTCGCCGTCACCGCAAACGTGCGGGTCAGGCGGGCGCCAGCCCGCCCGGCCAGCATCAACGCCGTGGTCTCCAGCACGGCCCGCAAGCCGGCCGACCGCCGTCCGTACCGGTAGGTCAACCCGTCTACCTGCTCGGCGAAGGTCGCCCGTAGACAGCCCCTGTCCACGCAGCGGAACCGGCGTACCCGTAATTCGATCACTACCGGGCGCCTGCCGACCGCACGGTCCGCGAGTCGTCGCACCATGGGTGCAGACGATGGCCCTACTGACCTTTCCGTTCAGTTGTCGGGGTGAGTGAGAGGCCTGTTTCCGCGAGGCAGCCCTCGATGAGGTCGGTGCGTCGTTGGATCCGGCGTAGGCCTCTGCGGACGGCTCGGACGAGGTGGTCGCGGTCGTGGAAGACGACGTTGGCGGTGGTGTCGCGCCGGAGCAACGACCAGATGCCCTCGACAGGATTGAGGTCGGGTGCATAGCTGGGCAGCTGGACGATGGTGAGCCAGTCATGCTCTGCCGCGTATTCACGTAATCGACTGCAGCGATGAACATTCAAGTTGTCCCAGATCACCACGACGGGACCGCCGAGCTGTAGGTGCGCCCGCACGAGGAGATCTCGGTAGTCCTGCCAGGTGAAGCCGCGATGGGCACCTCGGTGATGGCCCTGGACGCGAGGACGGTAGATCAGGCGGCTGCGTTCGCCGGCCTTGAAGCACACCAGCGCGGCCATCGAGATGCGGCCGCGGGAAGCGCCGTTGAACCGAACCACAGGCGTGCCCCCTCTGGGCGCCCATGTGCGTGCCCGGTGCGACGTCATCGAGACGGCGGCCTCGTCTTCAAAGACCAGCCATGCCCCGAGCGCCGCCGCAGTGGCTTTGCCCGGGGCCAGGACTCCCTCACCCAGCCGGCCACAGCCGCTTCGTCCCGCTCGACTGCCCGCCTCGCAGGCTGCTGACACGACCAGCCGTGCCGCCGCAGCAACTCCCACACTCGGCGGACCGATAACGACACCCCCAGGTGCTCCGCGATCAGCAAGCGCACCCTCGAGAGCGTCCACCGCTCATCCGCCCAGCCCTGGGCCATCGCGCCGGCCAGCAAGAGAGGCTCGAGCACAGCGAAGTCACTGTCGTCGACCTTCGGCCGCTTGGCAGGCCCGGAAGTGCACAGCGCCTGCCGCCCCTCCCTCACGCCAAGACCGGCGCCACCGTTCCACCGACCGCACACTGACCCGGAGCCGTTTGGCTATCACCACGTTCTTCTCGTCCCGCGCAAAGCAGTCGGCGGCGAGCATACGCACCTGCTCACGCGCGGCCTGCCCTTGCGGAGTGAGACCACCACCCTGGGCATACCTCATGGCCACGAGCTACCGCAGGGATCAAGCGATGTCACCCCCGACAACTCAACGGAAAGGTCAGTAACAAGTCATCTCATTTGGCCCGCCGGTAGAGCACGGAGAAGTGGACGTGGTGGCTCAAGTAGTAGGGGCGCACGAACTTGTATCGCGGGTGCTTCCGTCTTTCGGCACATCATGTCCTCGATGACCCTGCAGGCACTGCGATGATGATGTGGTGGCTGGCGTGAGGCGGCAGCCACAGCGTGAGTCTCTACCAATAGAACCGGATGGATGGAGTGGACGATGCGAGACACTGAGATACCTCCGGCGGACGACTGGGACCCTCCGCAGACGACAGACGAGGATTACCTCAACTTGCTCTGTGGGCCTATCGATAGTCCACCGGTCAGCTCATCTGGTCAGTCGGCGGTAGCAGATAAGGGTGCAGGCGATACTGGCGAAGGCTAGAAAGTGGCTGGCTTGGCGTTCGTAGCGGCGATGCAGATGTCGGCAACCCGCTAGCCAGGCCATGGTGCGCTCGATGGTTCAGCGGTGGCGTCCCAGCCCTTTGGAAGACTCGATGCCCCTGCGGGCGATGCGGTGCCGGATGCCACGCTGACGTAACCATCGACGCAGGTGGTCGTAGTCGTAGCCCTTGTCGCCATGCAGCTTGGCAGGCCGCCGTCGGCGCGGACCACGGCGGGAGCGGATGGGCGGGATACCGCGCACGAGCGGTTCGAGGGCCTGGCTGTCATGCAGGTTGGCTCCGGATATCCCGACGGACAGGGGCAGGCCGGTGCGCTCGGTGATTAAGTGGATCTTCGAGCCGTACTTGCCCCGATCCACCGGATTCGGACCTGTCAGGTCCTCTTTTTCAGGGCCCGCATGTTCACCGAGTCGATCGCGCAGCGGGACCAGTCCAGTTCGCCGCGGGAACCGAGTTCGTCGAGGACCAGGCGGTGCAGCTTCGCCGACACCCGAGCCTTCGACCACTCGGTGAAACGTCGGTGAGCCGTGGGTCCCGACGGTCCGAACGAGGCGGACGGCACTTGCTGCCACGTACAGCCCGATGTGGCCACGAACACGATCGCCGCCAGTACCTCCCTGTCACCGTGCCGGCGCCGGCCGCCGCCCTGAGGTCGACTCGGCGCCTCCGGCACCACTCGCTGGAACAACTCCCACAGTTCATCTGGTACCAGCCGCTCAACGATCCCCACACCTGGAGCCTATCGAACACCCCAAATGAGATGACCTCTAACACCGTGTCCTACATGGTCAGTTTGAGGAGGCGTTTGTAGCAGCAGAGGGCGGCGTCGATGACGATCACTTCTTCGTCGTCACCCACGATCCACACGTTGTTCTCGACATCCCAGGTGCCGCCGTCCAGACTGAAGGTGCCAGACGTGACCAGGCGTTCGATACGGGTGGCCGTCACAACACGACCACGGAGCGCAGCACCTCTCCCTTGTGCATACGGGCGAAGGCGTCCTCGACGCCGTCCAGATCGATCGTCTCGCTGACGAACGCGTCAAGGTCCAGGCGGCCCTGGAGGTAGAGGTCGATAAGGAGGGGGAAGTCGCGCGAGGGAAGACAGTCGCCGTACCAGGATGACTTGAGTGCACCGCCGCGGCCGAACACGTCCAGGAGTGGCAATTCGAGCTTCATGTCGGGCGTGGGTACGCCGACCAGGACGACCGTGCCTGCGAGGTCACGGGCGTAGAAGGCCTGCTGGTACGTCTCCGGGCGGCCGACCGCCTCGATGACGACGTCGGCGCCGAAGCCGCCGGTCAGCTCGCGGATCGCCTCGACAGGGTCGGACTCCTTGGAGTTGACGGTGTGGGTCGCGCCCAGCTTGCGGGCGGTCTCCAGCTTCCGGTCGTCCAGGTCCACCGCGATGATCTTCGCGGCGCCCGCCAGGTTCGACCCCATGATCGCGGCGCCGCCGACGCCACCGCAGCCGATGACCGCCACGCTGTCGCCGCGGCCGACGTTGCCGGTGTTGATCGCGGCACCGATGCCCGCCATCACCCCGCAGCCCAGCAGGCCGGCGGCGGCCGCCGACGCCGAGCGGTCGACCTTGGTGCACTGACCCGCCGCGACCAGCGTCTTCTCCGCGAAGGCGCCGATGCCCAGGGCAGGGGACAGTTCGGTGCCGTCGATGAGAGTCATCTTCTGCCTCGCGTTGTGGGTGTTGAAGCAGTACCAGGGCCGCCCGCGTAGGCAAGCCCGGCACTGGCCGCACACGGCACGCCAGTTGAGGATCACGAAGTCGCCGGGCTCGATGTCGGTCACGCCTTCACCGATCGCCTCCACAACGCCTGCGGCCTCGTGGCCAAGCAGGAAAGGGAACCCGTCGTTGATACCGCCCTCACGGTAGTGGAGGTCGGTGTGGCACACCCCGCACGCCTTGATCCGCACCACCGCCTCTCCCGGACCCGGGTCGGGGATCATGATGGTCTCGATGCTGACCGGCTGGCCCTTCGCTCGCGCGATGACGCCTCGTACCTGCTGGGACATTGCTGGGTCTCTCACTTTCCGCAGAAATGATTGCGATGGAACTGATGTCGACGGCGGGTCAGGCGGCCGACCGAACACGCAGGTGCCGGGGAGGCCCACCAGCGCAGGGTGTTGTTGGGGTGGCGGTGCGGTGTGTCCGCGAGTTCGATCCGCTCGCCGCCGCGGGCCAGGGCGGCCAGCGGTGCCTCGGTTTCCAATCGGGCCACGTATTGGCCGATGCGCTGGTGCGGGTCCATGGCGAAGCCGACGTGGCCGTGGGGGCGCGGGTGATGTCGAAGAGGTCGGGGTTGTGCCAACAGTCCGGGCCGCAGTGGCTGTTCACCGCGGATGGTCGACCCGGAGGTCCAGGTCGCCGGGCTAGAGGTTGGCGACCGCAGTCTGGTGGCCGGCCGGGTAACGACATGGCAGCCTAGGTCGCGGGCGACGGTTAGGGGCATGGCGCCGATGGAGGCGACCTGATCGACGAGGACGGCGGGCCGTATATCTGCTACGGCATGGCACCTGCCGTCGTTACAAGTCGAGTACCAGACGTGGACCCTTGGAGCGACCCACGCAGATCATCATCGTGTCGTTCGCGGCTCGTTCCTCTTCCGAAAGCAGGCTATCGCGGTGGTCGGGCACGCCGTCGAGTACCTTCGCCTCGCAAGTGCCGCAGATGCCCTCTCGGCAGGAGCTTGGGAAGTTCAGCCCAGCAGTGTCGAGCGCTTCGAGCACAGACTGGCCCGGTGCCACCTCCACAGTGCGGCCTGTCCGCTGAAGGACCACCTCGAAGGAGTCCTCCTCGGCGGAGTCGACCGCCTGCCTCGGGCGTGCCAAGAATCTCTCCACGTGGAGCGCTCCGGATGGCCAGGTGCCGTTGCACCGATTCTCGACGGCGGACAGCAAGGGCTCGGGACCGCAGCAGTAGATGCGCGTAGCTTCTTCCGGTGTGCCCAGCAGTGATTCAAGGTCGAGAAGGCCGTATACGTCCTGTGGTACGACCTGGACCCGGTCGCCATACTTCGCCTCCAGATCTGAGGCGAAAGCCATCGCCGTACGGGTACGCCCGCCGTAGACCAGTCGCCAGTTGGAGCCAGCCGAGTCTGCGACCTCCAGCATTGGGATAAGTGGGGTGATCCCGATGCCGCCTGCGATGAACAGGTAGTTGGGTGACTCGACGAGGCTGAAGTTGTTCCGCGGACCGACCACGCTCACGTGGTCGCCTGGGCGGAGAGCGGTGTGTACTGCCTGGGAGCCGCCGCGGCTGTTCGGCTCCAGCAGTACGGCGATCCGCCAGGTACGCCTGTCGGCCGGGCTGCCACACAGGGAGTACTGCCGGGTGATCACACCGGGCAGGTGGAGATCCAGGTGCGACCCCGGTGCCCAGGCCGGCAGGGGCGAACCGTCCAGGAACTCCATTTCCACTGACAGCACGCCCTCGGCCTCCCAGCGCATCTGCCGAACCTGCAGCCGCAACGACTGTTCGTCGTGGGTCACGTACAACTCAACGGCCCTCCTTGGCCCGCGTCCGCGGGCGTTTCATGCACCATCGTGATTGCGTTGTCAGCGAGCGGCCTCTGTATCTGGCAGCGGCCGTCGTGCCCGGACGGGGGCGGGTGCCCGAGCCATACGCGCTCGTTCGGCGACAACGGTCGTCGTTCGGACTATGCCCGGAGCGGGCCACCGTCCAGGAGGAGAAGGCGAACCAGGCGCGTCCTGATCAGCTTCTCGATCAGCGGTCGGTTGGAATGAGACAGCCGGGATGCCTCGGGCCGCAAACAGCACGCGGACGAAGGCTTCCTCGACGTCGCTGGTGCTGATCTCCTTGGTGACGAACGCGTCGAAGGCCAGGCGTTCTGGCTGGTAAACGTCGACCATCATCGAGAAGTCCCGTCTAGGGAGGAACTCTCGACCGGTGCGCCGCTTGCCCGCGCGATCACGGTGGACTGACAATCTGTGTCATTGCAGATTCTGTTGTCTGGTTCCCTCCTTGTAGAGGGCGCTTCGTCACCGCGGCTGGCGCCGTGGCCAGCCGCCGCTGTTCGTCGTCGAAGGCATCCGTTTCGAGTGGTGGTCAGGGCATCCAGCGCAGCGCCCTGCCATCGCGCCGTCGGAGGTGAGCCATCAGTACGAACCCGCCCGAGGGGGCCAGCGGTTCAACCTCCAGCACGCACGGGTCATCGCCCTCAAGGACAAGAACGTCGCCCGGATGCACGGTCCAGTTCCCCTCTACAATGGAACCCTTGGTGGGAAGCAGCACCCACACCTCCGACTCGTCCCTGACGAGTTGCTGGCGGCCCGCGATGCTGATTTCCTCCAGTCCTGCCTCGAGGCTGCAGGCGTCGTAGGTCAGCGTCACCGCTGCGTCAGCCCCGGCCCTGACCCGCCGGACAGCACCGTCGTCGACCGAGGCCTCTGGCCCCGCGCTGCCCTCCGGACCCGCAGAGTGACTGGACAGGTCCCACAACCATCGCTCTCGTCCCGGCGTGTCGGGCCCAGCCACCAGCGATGATGACAGGGGCTCGGATTTCGTGTCGGGCGTCGTGTGCCGTGCAGATGCGCGTACCACCAGTCTCATGAGGACTCCGCATCCAGCAACTGTCGCAGCAGGCGGCGAGCCTTGGCCACGCCGGCGTCCTGGGCGATGAGGCGGTCGTGGGCTGCGCCGTGCCCACCGGCAATCATCTGCTCCTGCTTCTCTAGTGCAACGGCGTCCTCATCGAGAACCTGCTTGAGTGAGTTGTACATCAGCTCGTTGATCTCGCTGTTCGACACGGCGAAGTCGCGGTAGTTGGCGTAGAAGTACCAAGTGGTGTTCTCCGTGGCGGGAGTGATCGCGTTGAGCACCTCCAGGTGATAGCCCTCCGGGCGGGGCGCCCCCGGTGTGCCGACACCGCAGTGGATGACGTGCAGCGATGGCAGTTGAAAGTCGGTGGTGTGCCACCGGTCCATCGGTGGCTCGACGCCCATGGCGGTCACGTAGAGCTGGGAAGGGTGACAGCGCGGCATGAAGCGGTCGACCACTACGGTGTTGGCGCTTGCTTCCACGGTGATGCCGTTGGTGTAGACGGAGTCATCGCCGATCGACGCTTCGTGGAGGAACGCCTCGTGGGTCAGGTCCAGGAGGTTGTCGTGGAGCAGCGAGGCCCTACAGTTGTACAGATGCGTGAACCGCACACCGTCCCATTCGGCGTCGTTAAGCCAGTGGGTGTCGGGCGGCGACTGGTTTTGCGCGCGCTCAGGGTCACCCGGCCAGATCCAGACCCAGCCGTCCTGCTCCACGATCGGGAAGCGACGCACGAAGGTGTTCGCCGGCACTGTGTCCTGGCCCGGGACGGCCGTGCAGATGCCCTCACCGTTGTACTCGAACCCGTGGTAGCCGCACCGAAGGCGCCCGTCGATCACCTGACCACCTGACAACGGGTACTGACGGTGAGCACATGCGTCGGCGAGCGCCACCGCCTCGCCTCCGGAGCGGAACAGGACTACTGGCGACCCGCAGATCATGCGACGCAGGGGGACGTCTCCGACCTCGTCTGACCAGGCGGCGACGTACCAGGCATTCGTGATGAACATCGCTTCACTCCTCCTGGCTGTCAGTTGGTCGGCTTACGCAGGAACGCGATACGAGGGAACCCGTGGTGCTCGAGCGCCTTCCGGAATGCGACACCGAGTGCGTCGAATCGCATCTGCAGCTCCGCGGTCAGGTCGAGCGGAAGCCACTCGGGACGCTGCCCCTCGACGATCACTCGATCGGGCTCGAAGACTGCCTGCTCACGTCGCTCGATCTCGTCATCGGAGACCGCGAGGGAGCTGGGGGTCCCGAAGGCCCAGAAGACGGTCGTGCGGTTCGCCGTGACAGGTGAGGCCGAGATGTAGAGCATGTATCCCTCGCCTGCCGTTAGCCCCTGGATCCAGGCGGTGAAGGGCAGTTCACACTTGTACTGATAGTCCACCTGGACGGTGGCCATCGTGTGCCCTGGCTCGGGCTCGCCCCAGGGGTCCTGGGCAAGGTAGGGCACCTTGGCGTCGATGCTCAGCATGTCGGCGGCCGTGCTGACGTCGTAGGGCTCCACGATCTCCACCTCCGGATTGCCGAAGGTATCGGGATGGACGATCCCGAAGTGGGAGACGTCGAGGAAGTTCTCGACCATGCGCGATGCCTGGCACTCCCACTCGCTGGGGGTGCCAACGTGAAAGTACCAGTCCTCATCCTCGAAGTACGGGCACTCAGGCACGTCGCGTACCGCCCCGTCCTCTCCGGCGAGACAGGTCCAGATGAGGCCGGCCTGCTCCTTGACGGGGTAGGAGGCCACCCGCGCCTTGGTTGGGATGGGGGTGCCTTCGGGTCGTTGCGGGATGCGACGACAGATGCCGGCAGTGTCGTACTCCCAACCGTGGTAAGGGCACTGCAGATTGCCACTGGCGGTGACTGTGCCCCCGGACAGCATGGTGCCGCGATGGGCGCAGAGGTTGTCAGCGACGGCGGCCTGACCATCAGCAGTGCGCCAGATGACCAGGTCCTCACCCAGGAGTGTCGTCGCCTTGGTGCTGCCCGTTGAGACGTCTACCGACCGTGCGACGGGATACCAGAACGGACGTGCGGCGTCGTAGAACGCGGCCTCGTCCTGCCAGGTAGCAGGAGCAATCCTCATGTTCTCGTCCTTCGTGTCTTGCAGGGACAGGCGCTGGCGATCGCGTCAGAGCACCTGGGAGAGGAAGTTCCTGGTGCGCTCGTGCTGGGGATCAGCGAGGACCTGGCGGGGATCACCGGTCTCGACGACAACGCCGGAATCCATGAAGACAAGCGTGTCGCCGACCTCGCGGGCGAAGCCGATCTCGTGTGTGACGACCACCATCGTGGTGCCGTGCCTCGCGAGATCCTTCATCACCTCGAGCACGTCACCAACGAGCTCGGGGTCCAGTGCGGAGGTGGGCTCGTCGAAGAGCATGAGCTTGGGTTCCATGGCCAGTGCCCTGGCGATTGCCACGCGCTGCTGCTGGCCTCCCGAGAGGGATCGAGGGTAGGTGTTCCTCTTAGCGGCGAGGCCGACGCGTGCAAGCAGTTCCTCTGCCAGCGCCGTGGCATCCCGACGGCTCTTCTTGCGCAGCAGGACCGGAGCCTCGATCACATTCTCCAGGACGGTCTTGTGCGGGAAGAGGTTGAAGTGCTGGAAGACCATGCCGATCTGTGACCGCTGACGCCGGACATCGCGGTCCCGCATCTCATGCAGCTGGCCGTCAATTTCCCGATATCCGACGAGTTCGCCGTCTACGTAGAGTCGTCCCGCGTTGATTTTCTCCAGGTGGTTGATGCAGCGCAGGAACGTCGATTTTCCCGAACCAGACGGACCGATGAGGCACATGACCTGGCCACGCTTCACCTCGAGGGAGATGTCGCGGAGGACATGGTTACGGCCGAAGGACTTGCTTATCCGCTCGGCCTGCACCATGAGTCGAGTCTCCGGCGCAGCTGGCTCGGTATCACCTTCCAGGACAGTCATGAAGCGTCTCCCTTGCTACGCATCAGGTTGGTCAGGAGCCGTGTCCGCGACGATCTTGCGGTCATGCTCGTACCGTGAGCACCCCGGGCGAACCGCTTCTCGATGTAGTACTGGCCGACGGACAGGATGCTGGTTACGGCGAGATACCAGAGACTCACCACCACCAGGAGCGGGATAGTCTGATACGTCGTCGTGTAGATCGCCTGGGCTGCGTAGAGCAGTTCAGCCAGCGAGACGATGGACACGATCGAGGTCATCTTCAGCATGCCGATGGCTTCGTTGCCGGTTGGCGGGATGATTACCCGCATCGCCTGAGGCAGCACGATGCGGCGTAGGGCCTGCATGCGGCTTATCCCCAGAGCGAGGGAGGCACTGGTCTGCCCCTCGTCGACAGCGAGGATCCCTCCTCGAACGATCTCGGACATGTAGGCCGCCTCGTTCAGCCCCAGCCCAAGCACCGCTGCGACGAACGGGGTCACCAACGCGTTGGCATCGAGGCTGAGGAAGTGGGGGCCGCCGAAGGGAATGCCCAGGGTGAGCTTGGGATAGAGCGCCGAGAGGTTGAACCAGAAGATGAGCTGGACCAGGACGGGCGTTCCCCGGAAGAAACTCACGTATGCCCACGCCAACGAGCCGGCCAGCTTGTTCCCTGACAGCCGCATGACTGCCAGCAGCACTCCGAGAGAGATACCGATGACCATTGCGATGACGGTCAGCTCAATCGTCACCCACAGCCCGCTGAGGATCGGCTCGGTGAAGAGGTAGTGGCCCACCACATGCCACTGGAAGCGCGGGTTCTGGGCGACCGATGCCAGCAGCATGAGGGCCAGGACGCCGCAGACTGCGGTCGCCAGCCATTGGCCAGGCCGGCGCAAGGGGACGGCACGAATGACCTCGGGTTCACCCGCTGCAGCCGACTGATTTCGGTGTGCAATGTTTACTGAGACCATGAGTCTCCTCTTCCCGTCATCGGAGAGCATGCGGTCAGTGCCCCAGGGACCGCTCGACAGCCTTGACGATGGCTCCCGACGCGACCAGGTCCGCGATTGCCTCCATGTCGTCGGAGATCGGGCGGTCGTGCTCTAGCACCGGCACAAGGTCCCGGATGACGCTCTGGGCGGCTGCGGTGGCCGGGCTCATCGACGTCCCCGAGGGGTCACGCAGGGACAGCGCCTGCGCGGCGACGTACAACTCGATGGCAATGACCCGCCGAACGTTGTCGAGTACCTCACGGGCGTGCCGGGCGCCGTTCGCGCCCATGCTCACGTAGTCCTCTTGGTCGGCGCTCGTGGGAATCGAATCCACGCTGTCGGGGTGGGCCAGGACCTTGCAGTCGGCGACCAGGGCAGCCGCCGTGTACTGCGCCACCATCAGGCCGGTGTCGACACCGCTCTCGGCGACGAGCATCCCGGGCAGCCCCTCGTTGAGCTTCGGATCGAGGAGACGGAAGATGCGTCGCTCGGCGATGTTGGCGGCCGAAGTCATCACCACCGCCAGGTGGTCCAGCCAGAAAGCAGGTCCCTCGCCGTGGAAGTTGCCCCCAGACAGAACCTCGTAGCCGCCGGCATCGGAGCTCTCGACCACGAGCGGGTTGTCCGTGACTGCGTTCATCGCCCGAGTCACGCTCGCCTCGACGTGCGCCACGGCGTCCAACGCCGGACCAAGCACCTGGGGTATGCACCTGAGGCTGTAGGCGTCCTGGACCCTCGCCGGGTCTCCATCGGCAAGGCGGCTTCCCTGCAGAAGCTCCCTGATCCGGGTCGCCACCGCGATCTGGCCCGGTTGCCTCGTGGCCTCGTGGTAAGCCGGGTGGAACGCCTGGGTGCGGGCACGGACGGCCTCGATGCTCATCGCCGCGGCGATCATCGCGTGCTCGTGCAGTTGCTTCGCGTCGTGGACGAGCAGCGCCCCGCTCGCGACCATGAAGTCGGTCCCATTGGTCAGGGAGACTCCTTCCTTGGGCTCGAGCACGAGGCGCTCGAGGCCCGCCCTGGCCATGGCGTCCTCGCCCGAGAGGAGCTGGCTGTCCAACCACGCGCGGCCTGAGGCGTTGTCGTCCGGGTCAACGCCTCGGGAAAGGACCAGGGCGATGTGCGACATGGGCGCGAGGTCGCCGCTGGCGCCCAGCGAGCCCTTCTCTGGCACGTAAGGCGTCACACCGGCGTTGAGCATCCCGGCCAGGGTCATGGCGATCTCGGGTCGCGCAGCTGACAGCCCTTGAGCCAGGACATTGAGGCGGATGAGCATCATGCCGCGAATGACCTCGTCCGCGAGGGGGTCTCCGACGCCGGCGCTGCAGGACGTGACGCAGTTGCGTGACAGCCGACGCATGTCCTTGGCTCCGACCGGTGTGTGGGCGAACATGCCGAAGCCGGTGTTCACTCCGTAGATCGTCCGCTGTCCATCGCGCAGCACCTCATCGAGCCAGTCGCGACTCCGCTGCATGCGCGTGCGGGTCTCCTCTGGCATCTCGCCAACCTGGCGTCCGTGCCGGGCAACGGAGGCCAGCTCTTCGATCGTAAGTTGTCCACCAGGGACGGCGAGGGAGTCGGGCATGTGATCTGCTCCATCGGGTGAGGCGGAGAATTGCAGTCAGCGTAGGCATGGCCCGGCACACCCGCGATGGGCAATTGCCCAGTAATTAGAGCAGGTGGCTGTGCAGTCCGTCAGTGCCTGTTGAGTGCGGTGAGGGCCAGCCAGAAGTGCACCCTGTCCTCGATCGAGGACAGGTCCCGCCCGGTCAGCTCACCGATCCGCTGCAGTCGGTACTGCAATCCATTGCGGTGGATCACCAGCCGCTCCGCCGTGCGTCCCGGGGAGCAGCCTGCCTCCAGGAACACGCGCAGCGTCTTGATGAGGTCACTCCCCCGCTCCTCGTCGTAGTCCAGCAGAGGCTGCAGGCTGGCCCGGGCAATATCGCACACCGGGATCTCGGCGTTGCTGAGCAGCAGGTCGGGCAGGCTCAGCGGCTCGACCTCCTGGACGCCCGGCCCTTTCGAGAGCGCTTGCAACGCTTCGAAAAACCCGACGCGAATCCCCCGCACGCCTTCGTGTTCACGTCCCACCCCCACCACGACGTCGGTCCCCAGTTGGAGGAGCGAGTCCCGCAGAGCCGCTGCGACGTCAGTGGGGTTCTCCGAGCCGGGGATGAGTGCGATCAGCATGTCGTCAACGATGGCCGTGATCATGCCCTCATTGGGCTGTGCCACCAAGTCGAGCACACTTGAGGGGACGCGCCTGAGCTGGTCGTCCGAGGCCGTTACCCGACCAACGAGCATGCGATGGGAGGCACTCGGGGCGAAGCCGTAGGCAGACAGCCGACGCTCAGCCTCCCCAGGGGCTACGTGCTTGAAGACTATGTCGTGGATAGTCTGCCCGATCACTTCTCTGCGGCCGGTCAAGATGGCCTGCCGTCGGGCAAGCTCCAGCCCGATCAGCCCGACAGCGAAGGGCATTACCGGTGTAACATCGGCCGGCTGCTTGCCACACAGGTAGGCGACCGTCACGCCTTCGATATAGACCGGCCACACCGACACCCCCTCTATCGGGTCGGGCGCAGCCGCCTTGATCTGGGCAATGCTTGGCCAACTGGCCCGGCGGGGGCTGCTGTCCAAGACATGCCCACGAGTGTCGATCACGGCGACAGGCGCCCCGACCAGCGAATGCAGTTTGCGCATCAGCGGCCCCAGGCCGAGGCCACCGAGGAGCGCTTTGGTCAATTCGTCCTGCGCGACCGTGGCCTGCCGGATGAATGCGTACCGCTCGGAGTAGAGCTGATCTGCCACCCAGTGGCTGATCGCAATGAATGGGGTCTGGAGCGGAATCTCGAACAGCGCCAGACCAGTCGACTCCGCGGTGTCGATGACCGCCCGTGGAATACGCTTGTGGATCAATCCGGTCGCGTACCCCAGAGCGGCGACGGGCACCGAGACGAGGCTCTCGACAAAGGCACGCTGCTGCGCCGCCGTCCTGTTCTGAAGTCCGATCGTGAGCACGAGTTCGTTGCCCCGTAGGAACTGGCGCGGGTCGGGAAGCTCAGTAGTGGAGACCCAGCTGATCTCCACCATGCTTTGGGCGCAGGTCGCGGAGACCGCACGGAGGTCGAGGGGAGCTGCAATGAGATCCTTCACCCGCACTGTCATGCGTAACCTTGTGCAAGCCGCCCCGAAGGTGTCAAGGATCGTCCGAGTTCGGAGACCAGCTCAGCCCGGCCGATGGCGAACCATCGGCCGGGCTGAGCACTCGAATCAGTGCAGGTTGACGGTGATCTTCTCTACCGCTCCGGCCCCGAGCTTGTGCTTCTTGAGGATGTCGGTGTAAGTGCCGTCGCCGACGAGTTCCTGCAACGCTGCCTTCACCGCGTTACGCAGCTGGGTGCTCTCCTTGGAGAAGACGATGCCCAAGGGGCCCTTACCGAACCTCATCTTGGCAACTTCGAAGCCGCCTTTGGACTGTTCCACGGTGTTGACCGCCGAGACGTCGTCCGTGAGGACCGCATCCACCCGCTTGTTCGTCAGCGCGAGCGCACTGTCGGGGATAGAGGGAAATTTGTCGACGGCGAAAGGCCGCTTGCCGAGACCTGCACACTCGGTTGCGGCCTGCTGGGCCGTGTCCACTTGGACGGTACCGAGCTGGACTCCGACCTGGTGGTCGCCGCACAAGTCGGTGAGCTTGGCGGCTGCTGCCAGCGCATCGCCCGAGCGGACCAGCGCAACACCGCTGATTGTAAAGTAATCGACGAAGTCGACCTGCTTTTCCCGCTCCGGGGTGTCACTCATGCCCGAGATTCCTAGGTCGAAGCGGTGGGCGGCCAGGCCGGGAATGAGCGAGTCGAACTTGGTGGTCTTGAACTCAGCTTTGACCCCGAGGCGCGCGGCAACGGCTCTGATGACATCGGCGTCCAGGCCGATGATGGTCTTCTGGTCCGCGTCGAGCGACTCGAACGGCGGATACGTCGGATCAGTGGCGACCGAAATCTTGCCCGCGCTACGGATGTCCTCCGGCAACATCGCAGCCAGTCGCGCACTCTTCTTGACGTTGGTAGTACTCGCGGAGGCATTGCCCCCTCCAGTTGAGGCCGCACCACAACCGGCCAAGAACAGGGCAGACACACAGGTGGCCATGAGGGCGGTACTGGTCCGTCGTCGACCAGCCGTGACGTTGATCATTCGAATCGCTCCTCCGGAGGATGGTTGTCAACAACCAGTGACACGTCGGACGCCAGGTGACTGGCCAAGCGGCCTCCCGCTTGCCGAGGTAGCACAGCGTAAGGACGCCTGCATGACGCTGTTAATGTGCATGTGCGAGGAAATACCGTAGGTTTGCCGTGCACCTGCCCAGTAGGGCTGCGTTAGGACTCCTGTCGGTCCTGTTCAGGAGCATGTCGGGTGTGTGCACGTACATGAAGTGAGCCGCGTCGGACGGCGTTGCCGTTATACGTGGCGGACGTGTTCGCGGCGTTGCCGAGCAGGGACCGGCGGCCAAGGGCGGTACCTGCGGGGGCTCGTACGGGACGGCCGCCGCAAGTCCGTCCGGGCCCATGACCTCGATGCTGCCGGACTGCCACGGGCAGAACCTGCCGCAGTTCGCGAAGCAGCCCACTCTGGGATCCGTTGCCGGCGCAGAGGCGGGGCCGTGAGTGGATACTGCCGCTTGTCGACCCGACGGCTGGGTGATCGACGAGAGCCAGTACTTCTCCCGGGGCGACCGCAGCCAGGGGGCCAACCCGCTGCAGTCCTACACGGACAGCCGTTGGAAGGTCGATGCGAAGGCCGCCGGCAGCGACACCCCCCGCAAGGACCACGTCCAGGTACAGGGCTGGACAGACCCGGTCCCCCGCAGGCACTGACCTGGAACGCCGTCCGCGCGCCGGGCGCCGGGCTGGAGATGGCCATGGACGAACTGCGGTCCGACCTCGCCCGCACCACGAACGCGCCCACCATCTACCAGGCCGCGGCCGTCCTTTACAACGGGCGCTGGAAGAACCAGATCCTGTGCGCCGACCCCTTCTCGACAACACCCGCGTACAGCCGGACTACAACGCCGCCGATCCGCACTGCCAATGGCTGCAGATCGGCGACACCGGCAAGTTCGCGCTCTACAACGAGGGAAAACACAAGACCATGGCCTACGACGGCAAGAACGCGGGCGCCGTCGTCATGGAGAACATCACCTACCCCACCCCTGACACCCAACAGCGACGCTCCCCGCACCGACCCGTGCACACCCGCAGCTGGGGGAAGGACCACCAGCAGGAACTGACCTGGAGGTACGAACTCAACCGAACGGTCCGGGTGACCGCCAACTGCGTCCCCGCCCACATCACCTCGAACGGCGACCACAGGTTCACGACCGCCGGAGCGGCCGGTACCGGCGACGAGTCCGGCATGCTCCGCGCGGACGTCGACGGCATCGGCCCCAGGGAGCAGCTCAACCTGTGCCTCACCGCCGACTACCCCTCCGACGACTACGCCCTCCAGTCAGCAGCCACCGGTCTGTTCGTCTCGGTCGAAGTCGGCTACACCGGCGACCAGTACGGCATGCTCCGCGCCCGCTCCAACCGCGCCGGCCCCTGGGAGATCTTCTCGTAACCCCATCCCTTCGGCCCGACCCCTGTGACCTGGAGCCGACGCCAGGCGATGCACCACGCTCAAGTACGTCACGGCGTCTGCCGACGCTTCACAGACTCCGTTGGTCGGCCCGGAGGAGGGAGCAGGCACGGCCGTTCCTCGACGAGCTGGTAGACGTCGGAGGCATCGAGACGTGCCTGCATCTTGGTCGGGCGCCCCGCATCCTGCTTTGTCAAACTCGGCTGCCGCAGGAACGACAAATGGAAGCAGTAGCGGAGGGTGGGGAGACTGGGATGGGCCTGGCGTGATCCCCGGCCGCGGTCATGCGCTCGTAAAAAACTGCAGTTAGGGCGGGCTGGTGTGCCCAGGAGTGCTCGGGCGGGTCGGCGGGGCCATGGTGAAGATCGTCTACTGGACGGCGGCTTGGCCCCGGCCGACCCGAAGCGACTGCGCCGCCAGCTCCTGCATACCGCCGCCCGCATCGTCCGCGGTGCCCGCCCGCCTGCACCTACGGATCACCGCCATCTGGCCCTGGCGTCACACCTTCGCGACCGTCTTCACCCGGCTACATGCCCTGCCCCGGCCGGTCACCTGAAACAGCACGGCGTCCCTGCCCACACGCGAACCAAGGCTCCTCGGAGGCCCGGCCGGGTCGGGGTCCTTGCCATGTCCGACGAACGCACACGGCGAGGAAGACGTGGCCTCGGCCATCAACCCGGTACAGCCAGACCCAACTGAAAGGCCGAGGCCAGAGCGTCAAAGCAGGGCTGGGTTGTGCACCCGGTCGATGTAGGTACCCTCGGCGAAGTCCGCGTAGCCGACGGGTGCCGGCTGCTCTGCCAAGCCGTGTGGAACGACTTCAGGCCGAAGCCCTGCGTGCGAACGCAGTGGGAGCGCGTGGACCGGGTTTTGCAAGGGTGATGACGATGGGGTCGAAGGGGGCATCGACCGGGTACACGTCGCCGAAGGCCTGTGTCCCCTCATAGGTCATGCGGGGCACGTCGATGCTCCAGTTGACGGCACCTGGCACCACCTCGCGCCGGACCCCATCGAAGGTACCGATTGCCTGACGTTCCGATGTGGGCTCCCGATAGGCGGGGTGCATGATGGATACCGTTCCGCCGTCCCCGTCCAGGGTGATCCACGGGTCCCGGACGCGCACCAGCAGGATTCCGTGATACGCGCTGAAGACGACACTTCCGCGGAACTTCAGTGTGCCGTGTCCCGAGGTGTTGTCGAGGCTTGTCGCGTCATCGAGGCTGAAGACGAACGCCCCGCTTTCGTTCGTGCGCACCCCGTCAGTTGTCGACTCGGCGCCGTCGGTCACGGCGGCGACGTATTCGCGGAATCCTGACTTCACGCCCCAGACGAGCTGCCCCGACAGCCCCAGTTCATGCGACATCCGCTGGCCTCTTCGCTACGAGGTCTTTGAGCTGCACGGTGGGATCGGCCACCGCTGCGGGGTCCACCTGGGCCTGGCTCTTGATCAGAACCTTGGCCTGCGCGTAGTCACGGACATTGTTCAGCGTGTCCACGGCGATCACTGCACCATCGAGCAGGTAGACGACGCTGAACCGGCCGGACGACGGATCACCGCGCACGATGGACGTGTCGTAGCCGGTGAGGATGCCCATGGTCTTGAACTTGATGTCGTACTGGTTCGACCAGAACCATGGAACGGCAGGTGAGGGCTGGTCCATGCCCAGGATTGCACGGGCGACGGCGCGCCCCTGCTCGACGGCGTTCTGTACGGATTCGAGTCGCATCCGGGCCTGCCTGGTGTGGGCGTTGGCGAAGTTCGCACAGTCCCCGGCCGCGAATACGTCGGGGAGCGTGGTGCGGCCGGACTCGTCGACCTCCACTCCGTTGGCGCCGACAGCGCCGGCCTGGATGATCGGTTCGACGTTCGGCACCAGACCGACGCCTACGACGACGATGTCCGCCGAGATGGTGCGGCCGTCGGACAGGGCGACTCCCTTCACGGCGCCGTTACTGCCGGTGATCTCTGTGACACCGTGTCCGAAGAGCACGTCGACCTGGTGCTCCCCGTGGACCTTGGCGAAGAATTCTGAGACCACCGGCGAAGTGACACGACCGAGGAGCCGGTCCATGGCCTCGACCACGGTGACGTCCAGGCCGGCCTTGGCGAACGCGGCGGCGGCCTCCAGACCGATGAACCCGCCGCCGATCACCACGGCCCGCCGCGCGGTGGGCAGTTGGGTCTTCAGCCGATCCGCGTCCGCGAGGGTGCGCACGTAGTGGACGCCGTCCAGGTCCGCGCCAGGCACTGGCAGGATCCGTGCCCGGCCGCCGGCCGCCCACACGAGGCGTCCGTATCCGAGGCGCTCTCCCCCGGCAGTGGTGACCATGTGCTCCGACGGGTCGACCTCGATCACCTCGGTGCCCAGCAGCAGCTCGGCACCGTCTGCGGCCCAGCGGTCCGCCGGACGCAGCAGCAGACTCTCCGCGGAGGCCTCCCCGGAGAGGTACCCCTTGGACAGTGGCGGCCGCTCGTACGGCGGGGTGTCCTCGGCACCGACGATCCCCACGGTGCCGGGGAAGCCTGCGTCGGCCAACTCCCCGGCAACCTGCGCACCGGCCTGGCCTGCACCGACGATCAGGACGTCATAGTGCTCAGACATGGAACAGCTCCTTCACACATCAGGGTTGGGCGACTTCCGCCACGAGTCCGTCGGCCGACTCCGACACCTTCAACTGGCAGCCGAGGCGGCTCTCGGGCCGACGGTCATCGGCCATCTCCAGCAGATCCTGTTCGTCGTCCGAGGCCGGGGAGAAATGCGTCGCCCAGGGCTCGGCGATGTACATGTGGCATGTGGCGCACGACAGCTCGCCACCGCACTCCCCGAGGATTCCTGGCACCCCGTTGCGCACGGCGACCTGCATCAGGGATTCGCCCTCGTCGGCGTCCACGGTGCGGACTTCGCCGCTGCTGGTCTTGAACTGGACCTTGGGCATCGAGTTGCTCCTTTCCGATCAGGCGTGCGTCAGGGCGCGGTCCAGGTCGTGCACCGGTGTGAACCGCACGGGCATGCGCGTGAAGCCCGTCACGGTCGCGTCGGCGATCCAGTCCGGCTCGCCGTGCTCGGTCCGCTCCAGGTCGGGGAGGGCCCGCAGCAGCTTGGGGAACAAGGCCGCCAGCTCCAGGCGGGCCAGGTTCCGGCCCAGGCACCGATGGATGCCGGTGCCGAACGCGAGGTGCTCGTTGGGGGTGCGGGTGATGTCGAAGCGGTGGGGTTCGGCGAAGACCTGCTCGTCCTTGTTCGCCGAGGCGAGAAGGCCGATGACCCAGTCACCGGCGCGGATGCGCCTGCCGCCCAGTTCCATGTCCTCGTTGGCGATGCGCAGACGGTTCTTCGTGGGGCTCACCCACCGCAGGGACTCCTCGACGGCGCTCGCGGTCAACGTCGGGTCGTTGAGCAGCAGCTGGCGCTGGTCGGGGTTCTCCATGAACTGCCAGGTTGCGACTGCCGCGGCGTTGCGGGTCGTTTCCAGACCGCCGACGATGAGCGTGACGAACCAGTGCTTCATCTCGTGGATGCTGAGCTTGTCGCCGTCGATCTCAAGGTTGCCGATGACGGTGGCGAAGTCGTCGGTGGGATTGTTTCGGCGCTCGATGGCCAGATTCGTGCAGTAGTCCGCGAGGCGCGTGAAGCCGTAATGCGAGGTCTTGATCGGGTCGTTGTCGATGACCCAGCGCGGGTCCGCCGCTGCGAGCCACTGCCAGCATGCCTCGCGCAGCATCGGCCAGTCCTCTTCGGGTACACCGAGCATGTTGAAGATGACCCGCACGGGGAGTTCGGCGCAGATGTCCTCCACCAGGTCGGCCTCACCCCGGGAAGCCACGCCGGCGACGATGTCGTCGACTATGCGGTCGATGTCCTCACCGAGCCGCTTGACTGCCGGTACGCTGAAGTGCTTGTTGACCGGCCGACGGTAAATGGTGTGGATCGGCGGGTCGTTGAAGGCGATGCCGACGTCGTACCCCAGCTCGTGACGCTCTTCCGGCGTCAGCCTCTTCGGGCTGCGCGGAGGCCGGGTCTGCCAGCGGCTGCTGAACTGGCCATGATCGAGCAGGTAGTCCTTGACGTCGTCGTACCGGCTCAGTACCCAGTAGTTGCGGCCGAAGCGCTCGTCCACGGCCCAGTGAACCGGATCCTCGTCGCGCAAGGCCTTGAAGGCGGCGTGATAGTCGCGGCTCTGGTACCAGGCTGGATTGAGCAGGTTGTTGTCAACGGTCGTCCAGTCCGTCGTCATTGGTACTGCCTTCCTAGGTGATGTAGCCCGCCCCGCCGCGGCGGGGTGGAAGCGAACTGTGCTGCTCAGGGACGGCGAGTCCGCAGGTACTCGTCCGTGCCTTCGAACCGACAAGGGGAACTAGCGGGTGTCCGACGTCGCCTCGGTGAATGTGGGTGTGACGACCACGTTGATGGACTTCTCTCCCGGGACCTTGCCTTTGAGAACGTCGAGTGCGTGGGCGAACTGGTCGAAGCCGAACACGTGGGTCCGCAGCTCTCCGATCGGGAGGGCTTTCGAGATGATGAGGTCCGCCGCCATCGCCAACGCCTCGTGGCTCGCACCGAGTACCCCGATCATCCGGATCCCGCGCGTCGTGACCAGGTCGATCGGGAACCGCTCAAGGTCGTGATGCTTGATGCCGGCCGAGGCGAACGTGCCTCCGGAACGGAGGATGTTGAGGCCGTCGATCACTGGCTGTTCCGCACCGGGCGAGGTGTCGATCACCACGTCGAACCCTTCTCCGCCGGTGAGCGCGCGGGCCTCCGGCACGAAGTCGCTCGTCTCGACGTCGAAGGCGGCATCGGCGCCCAGCCGAAGGGCCATGTCCAGCTTGTGGCGGTCGCGGCTCAGCCCGGTTGTCACGATCAGACCCGCGCCGGCCGCCTTCGCGGCGGCGACGCAGGCAAGTCCGCGCTGGCCGGAGCCGAGGACCGCGACCCGGCTGCCGAGCCCGACGCCACCGTCTCGCACGGCCCACTGAATGCCGTTGGCCAGAGGGTTCCAGAGGGCGGCGTCCAGGGGATCGATTTCCTCGGGGAACGGATACAGGATGGTGCGCGGGTGGATGTAGGCGTGGGTGGAGTACCCGCCCCACAGGCCCGAGGAGATGTAGGTCGGAATGAACCCGTAGCAGCTGGGGCGGAACTCCATCCCGACGCAGAACTGCGGCTCGCTGCGACGGCACGGTGGACACGACCCGCACGCCAGCCACGGGTTCACCGCGACCCGGTCGCCGACCTTGAGTCCGGCACGGTCCGGAGTCAGCGGGCCGAGTTCTTCGATGACGCCCACGATCTCGTGCCCGTTGATCCGGGGATACTGCTTCTCGTCCGACGGGTCCATGCCCCCGCCGTGGCCCTCGTACGCGTCGATGTCGCTCGCGCAGATCCCGTTCGCCTCGATACGCAGCAGTGCCGCTCCGGGTTCGAGACTGGGGAGGGGGAATTCCTGGAACTCGACGGCCATCGGGCCTGTCTGCACCAGTGCGGTGGCAGAAGATGCCATGTCAGTGCCTCGCTTCGCTCTCGTCTGTTCCGGTCATTCCTTCACTCCGAGCCCGAGGCGGAGCTGCTCGGCCGGATCATGCTCGTCCCTCGTGTAGCGGACGAAGCCGTCCGCAAGGGTGGGGGGCGCGTCGTCGCTCAGCCGCATCGCGGAGCCGGGAACGACCGTCCGCGTCTGGATCCGCCAGCGGCCGTCCCGGCGGGTGAAACGGTCGACGTACCGGTTGCTGGAGAGCATCTCGTACGAGGTCGCGTCTGCAGGGCCTGCCATGATGCTGGAACTCGGGGTTACGCTCTGCCAGATCAGCAGATACGTCTCGGCGAACGCCTCGTCCTTCGACGCGAACTCGATGTAGATGTTGCTCACGTGATGACTCGAGAAGGCGATCGTCGCGTGTCGCTTCTTCGCCCACTCGATGAAGCCGGCGGGGGTGCCTTTGAACACGCCGTGATCGTCATAGGCATCCGGATGGAACACCTCGTGCAGTTCGTCGAGCTCCATTCGGTCGACCGCTCGGCAGAACTGATGAATGCGGTGCTGTATCTCCGCGCGGTCTTCGGTACGCGCAACAGAGAACTGATCCGAATCGGACATGGTGCTGCTCCCTTCTAGAGGACCGCGACGGGATTGAGGGGGCTTGAGGTGGAGCCGACGAATCGCCATGGGAGCGCCGTGAACAGGAAGTCCCATTGCCGTGTCTTCGCGCATGTCTCGGCGAGTTCGGTGAGATTCAGGTTGTCCATCAGCCACAGTCCCATTCCTACGAGGCATACCGAATGGATCGGCCGCGCGAAATCAAAATCGTCCAGTCGAGGCGGCTGCACGTCGTGAGTGCCGTCCGCGCCCATCACCGATATGTCCCGCTCGTGGAGGAACGGCAGGCATGCGGCGTCGAGTCCGGCCTGGACTCCGTCGAGCACACCTTTCTCCTCGGTCGAATAGAGAGGGCCGTGCTTCACGATCGCTGCGGCATTACCGGTGTGAATCAGCAGCGCGTCCCCCGAGCGCACGCGCACTCCCTGCCTCTTCTCCGCGGCGAGGAGGTCGGCCGGGGTGATGGCGTAGCCCCGCTCGACGAACTCGACATCGAAAAGCCCCGCGATGTCGAGGAGCACGCCCCGCGTCACGATCCCGTCACTCGCGTGCCGGACGTCGAGGTGCTTCGAACCCACCTCGTCGTTCGAATCAGCAATGGGGAAACCGTTGTACTGCTTTCCGTCCCAGCTGTAATGGCCCAGGCCGTCGAGGTGCGCGTTCCCGCCGTGCGGACTGATCTCGATGCTCTCGGCCACCGCGTCCCACCGCGCGCGCCGCCCGAGCATGTGCTCCACCTCGCCGACCATCGACCGCCGCTCCAGATGCGTGACGCCGGAGTGAAGCGGATCCGGCTTTTGGGGATCGAGGTCCCGGGCCAGCGACACCGTCTCACCGCGTCGCACGGACGCGGCGGCTTCGCGGCGCACGGCCGAAGTGATGAGGTTCAGCGTCCCCAGACGGTCGTCTTCTCCCCAACGCCCCCAGTTGGAGAGGGACTTGAAATATCCCTCGATCTGCTCGGCGCCGGCGCGGTCGTTCATTCTTTCCTCTTTCATGCTGGCGGGGATCGGTCGATCGCCCGGGTTCTGTGCCGTGCCGGCCCGGAGGTGTCCGGTGCGGCATCGATCTGGTCGGCGGGCGGGCCTGCCGTGCCCCGGTACAGGGGGTATCGAGTCGTGGGTGCGCCGATCAGTGCTGCTGGGGGCGCTCTCGCCAGTGCGTCAGCGCCAGATCGGCCGCCGAGCGCAGCGACCCCAAGTCGCTGTCGAGACTTCCGAAGTCGGCGAGGTCATCGAACCCGTAACCCAGGGGTGCGCCCGCGCGCACCCCGTGCCGGCGCGCTGCGGCCACGACCTTCTCCCACATACCGATGAGCGTGTCCGCGTCGTCCAGCATGTCGATGCCCATGTCCTGCGAGAGGTCGGCGAGTCCGAAGAAGATGTAGTCGACGCCTTTGACGGCGCAGATCTCGTCGATGTTGTCCACACCGGCCCGCGACTCGATCAACGGCATCAGGATGACGTTGCCGTTCAGGTCCGAGGCGTAATCGCCCCAGCCGTTCCCGGAAAAGCCCGCAGCGGGAACCACCGGGCACATCCCCCGGCCGCCCGGCGCATAGCGGGTGGCCGCGACTGCTCGCGCCGCGTCATCGGCCGATCCGATCTTCGGGACCAGAACGCCCTGGGCGCCCGCGTCGAGCGCCTGCTGGATCAGCGGAGAGCTGTTGTGGAGCACCCGCACGATGGGGACGAGGCCCGTCGCGTCGGCGGCGAGCAGGTGCGCACGCATGGCCGACTCGTCCATGATCCCGTGCTCCCGATCGATGAGCACCCAGTCGTACCCAGCACGGCCGTAGATCGTCGTCGTGTTGGGATCCGTCGACATCACAAAGGCGCCGACCGGTGCACGACCGGCGTTGATGATCTCTTCGAAAGCCGCCCTGGCCCGTCTCGTCATGCTGGTAAGTCCTTCCATCCTCGGTCCGGCGCCCCATTGCTCGACTTACCCCTCGCGGCCTCGGTGTCGGTGTGCGACGCAAGCGTGTCGCCTGTCCGCCGCGCCACGAGATCGTCCGAATGAGCCTGGTCCGGCTTCGCTCTGACCTCGATGAGACAGGGCCTGCCATGCTTGTGTCCAATGCAAGTATTGTTGTGTTGCATGCGTGTGACGCATGGAGGATCTCGACTCCGTGGAGTCAAGGAGGGTGACCGTGATCGATCTGGACCGGCTCAGCCACGTCGTGGCGGTAGCTCGCGAGGGCAGCTACAGTGCCGCCGCCGCCGCCATCCCGCTCTCACAGTCCGCGCTCACGCGGAGCGTGCAGGCCGTTGAACGGGACTTTGAGATCCAGATCTTCGAACGAGGCAGGTTCGGTGCCCGCTTGACCGAGAAAGGTGTGGAATTCGTACGGATGGCGGAGGCCGTGCTGAGCCGGAATGCTGCGGACGCCGAAGCGCTCAAACTCCTTGGAGGGGGCGGGGATCGTCAGGTGCGCTTCGGAATGGGTTCCGTGGCGGCTGCGCTTTTCCTGCCGCGCCTGCTTCCGGCGCTCCAGACCCTCGGCTTTCGCTACCGGATCACGGTCGAATCAGACAGCGAACTCCGCCGTCTGCTCCGCGGCGGGCAGATCGAATTCTTCACCGGAGGAATCCCTGCGGGGTCCGACCACTTCGCGGCGGCCCACGAATTTGATACCTCCAAGGTTCCAGGAGGTGCGCTCGGCCTGCTTGTCCGCGAGGGACATCCCCTCGCAACGGGGCATGTCAATGAGTCGCTGCCGCAGTTTCCTGTCGCAGCGGGCACATTTCTCCGCGACCTCGACGCCGAGCACCTGCTCTCGGGGCTTCCGGTGTATGGCCCCGTGATAGAGATGGATAATTACGATCTCCTCGCTCGGCTCGCTCTCGCGACAGATTTCGTCTTGATCAGCAGCATGGCGTTCCCGACCATCCGACCCGACCTCGGACTCGTCGCAGTACCAGGTTGCGAAATTCGCAACCTGCCTCTCGACTGGGGGCTGATCTGGCCCGCCAACCAGCAGATGTCGGATACAGCGAGGCGAATCGTGGATACAATCTACGCTCTGATGGCCGAAGTGGTCTCCGCCGAAAGGAGCCAGTCGACGTCCGAGGGATAAGGCAGCGCGCGCCGACTCCGCCAACGAACCGCGGGCGGGGAAACACCCAGAATCTTGGCGTTCGTCGATCGTCCGAACGACCCCTTGTTCGTTAACCTCGAAGTTTCGTGACGGTCCACCGACTCCGTCGGTGGACCGTCACGAAACTTCGAGGTTAGACACGACATTCACCGGCTGCGGTATTGCCCACAGCGAGATCTGTTCCATCCCAGCGCTGTCCGACAGAATGCCGCCTTCCGGCCGCCAGGGCCGACGAGTCAGCGAGCATTCCGCCTCCTTGTGCTTGGCGCGAGTTCGTGACGTGAGATTCCACCGAACTTTGGACTGGAATCAGAGCGGGGTCCTCAGTCGTCGCCAGAAAATGACGGCACAACCGAGTGTGATGAAGGCCTGCTGGATGTCGTCGCGGCTCTCCCAGCGGATGCGTAGGCGGCGGAAGCAGTGCAGTAGTGCAATGGCGCCTTCCACGACTCAGAAGTGACGCCGAGTCCGGAGTCGTCTTCGGTGCCGCGTCGGGGCGATGTACGGGGTGCTTTCGAACCGTCGGACCTGGTCGCGGTAGCTCTCGTGGTTGTAGCCGCGGTCGGCGTAGAGGTGCTTCGGACGGCGCAGCGATTAGCCGCGTATCCCATCCTGCGCACGGACACGACGGTGGAGCAAAACCGACCTTCGCAGTCATAGCCGGGCCGTTCGTGACAGCCCCCGGCGCGGACGGAGCCGCCGCCGGGGCCCGCCCCTTCGAAGCGATGTCGTCAAACGATGGTCCGGAGTTGGCGAGCTCAAGCGGTCAGCGCATCACTGCTGTTCAGGAGGTCAGCGTAGACCTCTGCCGGAGTGCGGTAGCCGTGGGTCTTGCGCGGACGGTGGTTGAGTTCGTGAGCGATGGCGTCCAGGTCGGCTTGGCTGAACGTGCGGAGGTCGGCGCCCTTGGGGAGGTACTGCCGAAGCAGCCGGTTGACGCTTCTATGTCAAGCGGCGAGCTGGTGTTGGGTGATGTGGTGCTGCCAGGTGGCTCGGTCTTGGGCCATGGCGCGGTGGATGACGTCGATCAGGTGGCGTTTGAGGATGCGCCGGGCTCCGCGGGCTCCCTTGGTCGGCTCGTGGCGGGCCAGGAGTGCTCGTGCGCCTGGGTGGAATCGCTGCTGGACGATGGACGCCGTGTAGAGCACGCTGTTGAGCCGCCGGTTGCCGCCTCGGTGCAGTCGGTAGCGTTCCTTGTCTGAGGAGTAGACCGGGATCGGTGCGGTTCCGGTGTAGCGGGCGAGCTTCGCTGAGCTGGTGAAGCGGGTGATGTCGCCGATCTCCGCGAGGAGGACCGCCGCGGAGACGTGGCTGATCCCGGTGATCTCCAGAAGCGCGGGTGCCAGTGGGGTTACCAGGTCCCGGATCGTGTTTTCGAGTCCGCGGACGCGTTTGTTCAGCTCGCCTATTTCCGTGATCATCTCGGTCAGCACCCGGCGGACGTGGGCGCTCACGTCCGTGGTGTCCACCAGCGCGGTCAGCGAGGTCATGCCGGGCCGGCGGGTGAGGTCGCCTGGTGTGTGGTCGAGCCAGAGGTGAGTGTATGCCTTGAGCTGGTTGATCACCATGGTGCGGCGTCGGACGAGGTCGGCCCGTGAGTCGACCAGCACGCGCAGCTCGCGCACGCGGTCGTCGATGCGGTGACGGTCCAGGCCGGGGGTGGCGATCGCGGCGTGGGCGACCGCGGCGGCGTCGACGGGGTCGGACTTCGAGCCGGTGGCGGCGTGAAGCTTGCGGTGGGCGGACATCAGCCTGGTGGGGACCCAGACCACCTCGTGGCCGGTCAGCCGCAGGCCGTCGGCCAGGCGGCGGGCGAAGCCGCGACCGTCCTCGATGGCCCAGGTGACGGGGGTGCCGTTCTTGACGGTCAACGGCCTGGTCAGCCGCCTGCCGTCAGCGTCGACGGCCACTGCGACGTGGACGTGCTTGTGCGGGTCGATCCCCACTGTCACCATCGAGTTGTCCTCTTGTCTGCTGTCGCGGATGACGGGACAGACGCGAGGGCCCTGGCCAGGGGACAGACCTATTGCGAGTTGACGGCTCAGCAGGCTTCTATCAAGTCATTCCCGGCCAGGGCTCTCGCCCTGTGGACCGCCGTGGACATCTCAACGGAAAGCCTTTCGGCACGTGTTCTCCGAGTCACCCGACGATCCCGCCGGACCTCTCCCGTCGAAGAAGCCCGGCCCGCCAAGGCTGCACCAATAGGTGTTCTCGTTGGTGCCGCGTTGCCACGGGCTCCGCGGCTTGCAGAGGTAGATCGGCATCCTGGTCTCGGTGGTGATGGCCTGGTGCTCGGCGATCTCGCGGCCGCGGTCCCAGGTGAGCGTCCGCCGCAGTTGGGGTGGGATGCCGAGGAGGCTCCTGGTGAGGTGCGGGGTGACCTGCTCGGCCTTGATGCCGTCCGGCAGCGCGACGATGGTCGTGTAGCGGCTGGTTCGCTCGACGAGAGTGGCGACCGCCGAGGGCCTGGTGCCCATCACGAGGTCGCCCTCCCAATGACCGGGGACCTTCCGGTCCTCGGCCTCGGCGGGGCGGGCGGTGATGGACACCATGCCGCGGATGATGCCCCGTCCGGTGGGCCGACGGGCGATCTTCGGGCGGCGCATGGGCCGGCCTGACCGCAGGCGCTGAGTGAGGCTGCGGTCGATTGCCTGGCGGCGACGAGGGTCGTAGAGCGAGAGGTAGATCGCTTCGTGCGAGATCTGCATGGTGGTGTCGCCAGGAAACTGACGTCGCAGCCACCCTGCGATCTGATCGGGAGACCAGCACAGAGCCAGCTTCGCCTCCACCAAGGCGCGCAGAGCCGGTCGTTGGGCGAGCTTGGCCTGCTTGGGACGGCGCCCGCGCGCATAGGCGGCCTCATCGGCGGATGTGGCGCGGTAGCGGTCCCGGCCTCCGTTGCGGGCGATCTCTCGGGAGACGGGCGAAGGCGATCGGCCCAGCCGCCTGGCCAACTGCCGGCCAGATTCGCCGGCGGCGATGCCGCGGGATATCTCCTCGCGCTCGCTGCCGCTCAGATGCCGCTGTGATCGCTGCTGCGGGGCGATGCGGACTCCGCCGCTCTGGTGCAGGAACCGACGGGCGTTCTGCATCGGTGCCCCGAGCGCCCGCCCGATCAAGCTGAACGACTGCCCTTCGCGCCAGCGTCTCCAGATCGCATCCTGCTCAGCCGGCGAAAACCCGTAGTCACGCACCTGTGCCTCCACGATCACATGATCATCCGTGGGTGGTGCGTTGATCACTTGAGGGTGCCAAGGTTTGTTGAAAGCATTCGCGGCCGCCCCGTGGCACGGTGCGCGCGGCAGGCGATCCGCGTCGGTTGCGGCGACCGGCCCCGCGTGGCACCCCTTCGGGCCGGAGGTCACGCTCCCCGTCGAGTGACGCCCAGGCTGAGCTTGCAGTCCTATCAGAAACCAGCCCCCGCCAGGTCGGAACAAAGCCCCGGCGCACCAGATCAACGGCAGGCTAATCGTTGATCATGTTCGCCACTGCAGAGGCATGACTACTGCCGACGACGGGGACGACCTCGAAGTCCTCCAGATCGTTCCACTAGGAGACCCAGGCCAGCAGCAGACTCAGATCGTCGCACTCCATGAGCTGAAAGCAGCGGCTGAAACTGGCATCGACCCAGCTGTCGATGTAGCGAAGACCGTCCGGCGCCATCCGGCCGCGCTCACGGAACCGCTCATACACCGGCGCCGCGCCTCCGCCCCGAAACCTCTCAATGATCATGAACAACATGAGCGTCTTTCCAGGGGCCGAACAGCCCGCTCCCACGACCGGAGTCGGACGTCAAATTTCAAGCTGAGGGGAAGAGGCGCTGGACGGCCGCTACGACGGCGGTGCGCCGAGACGCCAGGTATGCCGCCCGTTCCTGCGGGGGGATCCCGGCGGCGAGGCCGGGCTGGTTGGCCCAGGAGGTGGCGATCTGGTTGACCAGGACGAGGACGTCGAGCGGATCCCAGGCGGGGTCGAGGTGTCCCGCTTCCTGCGCGGCGCGCAGTTGCTCGGTCTTGTGGGCCATCGTCTGGCGGATGGGGTCGTCGTCCGTCGTTCCGTCGGGGTCGAGTTCCAGCTGCCCCCAGGCCATCAGTCGGTGCCGCTCGGGGTGGGCGGTGAAGTAGTCGTGGATGCGGCCCGCGTAGCCGGGCAGGTCCGCGGGGTCCATGCGGGTGGCCTCCGCGATCGCGGCGAGTTCGCGCCCGGAGACGAAGCGATAGAGCTCCTCCTTGCCGCGGAAGTAGGCGTAGACCCGCTCCTTGCTGGTCTTCGCGGCCTTCGCGATGCGCTCGATGCGGGCGCCGGCGATTCCGTGCCGGGCGAATTCGGCCGTGGCCGCGGCGACGATTCGGTCGCGGGTGGAGTCGGCGCCGGTGGAGGAGATCATGCCCCGATCGTACCAAACCGTTCGGTTTGACTCGGCGGTGAGCCGGGCTTACGGTCGAACCAGACAGTTTGGTTTGACTATGGGAGTGCGTCATGCAGCACAGGACACTCGGTACCCAGGGCCTTGAGGTCTCGGCGGTCGGCTACGGATCCATGGGCCTGACCATGGCCTACGGCCCCACGGACGAGCAGGCGGGCGTCGCCGCCGTCCAGCGTGCCCACGAGAAGGGCGTCACCTTCTTCGACACCGCCGAGCTCTACGGCATGGGCACCGGCTCCAACGAGATCCTGCTCGGCAAGGCGGTCAAGGACTTCCGCGACGAGGTGGTGCTGGCCACCAAGTTCGGCTTCGACCTGGCCGCCGACCCCTACGGCGGCGCCCTCAACAGCCACCCCGACAACATCCGCAAGGTCGCCGACAACAGCCTGCGCTACCTCGGCACCGACCGCATCGATGTCTTCTACCAGCACCGCGTCGACCCGCAGGTCCCGATCGAGGAGGTCGCCGGCGCCGTCAAGGAGCTGATCGACGCGGGCAAGGTGAAGTACTTCGGCCTGAGCGAGGCGGGGCCGCAGACCATCCGCCGCGCGCACGCCGTGCAGCCCGTCTCCGTCCTGCAGACCGAGTACAGCCTCTTCGCCCGCGAGGTCGAGGAGCTCTTCCCGGTCCTGGACGACCTCGGCATCGGCTTCGTCGCCTACTCGCCGCTCGGCCGCGGCTTCATCACCGGCAGCGCCAAGCCCGCCAGCCAGTACGACCCGAGCGACTACCGCAACCACGACCCGCGCTGGCTGCCCGGCAACTTCGAGAAGAACGTCGAGGCCGTAGACCGGCTCGACGAGCTGGCCAAGACGAAGGGCATCACCGTCTCGCAGCTGGCCCTGGCCTGGCTGCTCGCCCAGGGTGAGCACATCGTGCCCATCCCCGGCACCCGCAGCGCCGCCCGGATCGAGGAGAACGCCGGTGCGGCCGACGTCACCCTCACCCAGGCCGACCTCGCCGCCATCCAGGAGATCCTGCCCCGCGGCGGCTTCGGCGCCCGCTACGCCGACCAGGCCATGCCCACCTGGATCTGACCCGCCCCGCAGGCCAGGACACCGATCCCGCCGGCCGGGACCGCCATTGCGCGGTCCCGGCCGGCGGCCGTCAGGACGTGCCGGGCAAGGTCGCCGACTTCCTCCGAGCGGCCGAACTGGAGCCCGCCGAGCGGACCGCGCTCGACCAGGGCGTGACCGTACGACGCGGCCAGGGCTACACCCTGCGCGTCAGCGCCGTCCCCGCCATACACCGCCAACTCCTCGACCGCAGCCAGCTCCTCGACAACACCGCCGCGATCCCGGCACAGCCAAGGCCCGCCGCGAGTACGCGAACCGCGTCAGCTACCTCGGCCGTAGCCAAGATCATCACGTGGCGGGTTTCTGGCGTATCTGGGTCAGGCCCCGTCTTGCGTCACCGAGCCGGGCCGCGGAAGGGCACCAAAGGACTCCGCGGTCCGGATCAACCTGTCAGTGCTGGTCGGCGGGGAGGGGTTCGATGTCGTCGTCGCCCCAGTGGGCTTCCAGGGCGAGGATCTTCCCCTCGTCGTCGAGCGTCATCACGTCGATGACCTTGATGCGCTTGGCTTCCTCGCCGAACCAGCAGTCGAGGGTGAAGGCCATCGCGGCCCGGTTGCCGTAGGTCGTCCGGATCGGCCCGTCCAGGGTGATCCGGATGACCTGCTCCTTGCCCGGCAGCAACTTCGCCCGGATCGCCTCGATGCCGACCGCGACCTCCGTGCCGACCGGGTCCTCGGCCGTCGCCTCGTCCGCGAACAGGGCCAGGACGCCCTCGGCGTCGCCGTCGTTCCAGCAGTCGATGTACCGCTGGAGGACCTGCTTCTTGACCTGGTCGGTCAGCATGCGACCTACTCCGTTCCACGTTCCGCGCCCCGGCCCGACGACCGGAGGCTCTCCCTCCAGCACACCCGGAAACGGCGGCCCCGGCCAGGTCCGGAATGCTCACTCACCTTCGCGATCGGCTCAGGTGCGCCCTGGGGGAGGCCGCCGGGCCCCACGGGGTCAGGGGCGGGAGGCCGGGGAGTGGCCGCGCAGGCGCTTGAAGGCGGTGGCGAAGGAGGATTCGTCCCGGTAGCCGACCGCGCGGGCCACCGCCGCGACCGTCGTGTGCGGGTCGGCGAGGAGATCAGCGGCGAGGGTCATCCGCCAGTCCGCGAGGTAGGCCATCGGGCTCGTGCCCAGCCGGTCGGCGAACCGCCGGGACAGCGTCGCCCGTGACACCCCGACGACGCCCGCCAGCCGGGGCACCGTCCACGGCTCGGCAGGCCGCTCGTGCAGGGCCCGCAAGGCCGGCCCCACGACCGGATCGGCCCGTGCCAGCCACCAGGGCGGCGACACCGTGCCGGGCCGGGCGAAGACCGCCCGGACCGCGCGGACCAGCACGAGATCCAGCAACCGGTCCAGTACGGCCTGCTGGCCGGGCGCGTCCACGGCGGTCTCCTGCGCCAGGAGGGAGAGCAGCTCGGCGGGCAGCTCCTCCTGCCGCAGCAGCGTCACCGGCGGCAGGGCGGCCAACAGCCGCTCGCCCACGTCGGCGGCCCACGCATAGGAACCCGTCACGATCAACGACGTCCCCGCGTCCGAGGGATACCCGCAGGTGCGGGTGCCGGTGACGGCGGGCCCCGAGACGGGACGACCGGACGCGTCCGTGTACCGGTCGGGGCCCGACACCACCAGGTCGGGGACCGTACCCGCGACCGGCGCGACCGTGTACGGTCCGGCCCCGGACAACAGCACCGCCTCACCGGCCCCCACGATCACGGCGTCCCGGCAGTCCGGAGCAACCGCGCAACCGCCCCGGACCACCGCGATCAGCGTCAACGGGGCCGGAGCGCCCATCCGCACCCCCGCCTCGTCCGAGGCCGCGGCCCACCGCGCCAGGGCCGTCCCACGACCCCGCACACGAGACATCAGATCGGTCAACAGGTCGTCCACCGAGCCAGCCTACGAGCCCACCAGCCATCCCGAACAAACCCCCTCACGGACCTGCCGCCCCACCCCACCAGACACGGCCTAGTCCGCCCTAGTCCATGTTGCTCGTCCTCACCGACGATGAGGCTGGCCTGCTCCATGCACCGCAGCTATGCAGCCTGGCGCTGTTCTGTGGCAGGGGCGAGCGCTACGCGCACACTCGGTGGTACGGCGCGTCGGGGACATACGTGTGCCACTGGGCAGGAGTCAGGCCGCTGCCGCCGGACCGGGCGCAGATGTCCGACACGACGCGGGCGGGATCCACCACGTACCGCTGAAGGGGGACATGGGCGCTGCCGGCGTAGAGGGTCCCGCTGTCGGTGCTGAAGGCGAGGGTGTCGATGCGCTCGCCGGGAGTGGGGAGGGGGCTGCCCAGGGGTTGCTGGGTCGCGGTGTCCCAGAGTTGGAGGGTGCCCGCGTCGCCGCCCACGGCCAGAGTGCGGCCGTCGGGGCTGAAGGCGAGGGCGCTGACGGCTTCGGGAGAGCGGGCGGCGATGTCGCCGGGCGGTGGGAAGACGTTCCGCAGGATGCCCGTGCGCTGCTGGAGTCTGTCGGTCCACAGGGCGACATGGCCACTCTGGTCTCCGGCCGCCAGGCGGGAGCCGTCAGGGGCGAAGGCGAGGGCGCCGATCGCGTCGTTCTGTACCAGGTCGTAGGTGACCGTCCTGCCGGCGCTGATGACGCCGTTGTCGGTCACGACGAGGCCCCCGGGACTGACGGCCAGATGGGCACCGACCTGACCGGGCAGGACGGCGGTTCTTCGCTGCCCAGCGATGTCCCACGTCTCATAGTCCGCCGCACCGGGAACTGCGGTGCGGACCGTGTGAAGGGTGCGCCCGCCGGGCCCCAGGGCGATCGCGACCACGGCCGGGGCTGACTGCGCCGTGGCCAGGTCCACCGTGCTTCGGGGCTGGTCGGCCGACACATCCCACACGGTGAGGCGCTGCGATGCGGTCGTCCGGCCGGGTGCCGAGACACCGTACGCGAGCGTGTTCCCCTCGGGGTCGAACGCGAGTAGGGGCACGGTGTCCGCGCCGACGACGGGGTGTCTGCGATCCGGGGAGGCGGGTAGTGGAGAGGGCGGCAGTGTGCTCAGGACATGGCCGTCGCGGGCGTCACGCAGCTGGAACACGTAGGTGGTGCCGATGCGTTCGGCGGTGGCGAGCGTACGGCCGTTCGGGGCGAGCCGAACCGCGGTGAGAGGCTGAGCACGCCAGGCGGGCGTGACGGTCCGGGTGAGGTCGAGGGTGTGGACGGTGCCGCCGACGAGACAGCGCAGGAACGGGTGTTCGGGGTCCCAGGCGAAGCCGTTCGGGGGCTTCCCGTCGCCCCGGTTGTACCGGAATACCGGAGCGCCTGGGGCGGACAGCCGCCACAG
The DNA here is from genome assembly GCF_022343545.1 of Streptomyces arenae. Taxonomy (NCBI): domain Bacteria; kingdom Bacillati; phylum Actinomycetota; class Actinomycetes; order Kitasatosporales; family Streptomycetaceae; genus Streptomyces; species Streptomyces arenae. Next base: position 136,179 of record NZ_JAKQYH010000059.1, on the reverse strand, counting down.
GCGGACTTCCTGGCTGTCGGTGGTCGCGAGGAAGTTCCCGTCCGCGCTCAGAGCGGCCTGCGCGGCGCCGGGTTCGGGGAGGGCGGCGAGGAGGCGGCCGGAAGTGGTGTCCCATACCCGCACATCGTTCTTGGTCAGGGCCACGAGATGCTGTCCGGCGAGGATGAGGGAGGTGCGGGGGTCGCCGCAGATGCCGGTGGTGCTTTGCCAAGTACCGGGCAGAGGGCGGTGGCGGGCAATGTCCCAGACCTGCGGAGTCTGACCGGTGGGGCAGACGGCCACCTGCCGGTCGCTCGCGTCGACCGTGGCGTGCATCACCCCGGCGACCGGGGTCTGGAAGAGCAGTTTGCCGTCGGTGAAGGAGTAGAGCCGTACCCGGTCGTCGGGGCCGCTGACCAGGTAGCTTCGTCCGCTGGCACTGAAGGTCGCGGTAGTGCCGGCCGGGGCCGGGACACCCACCCACCGTGCGGCACGGGTGTCCCACAGCCGCTGCGCACCGCTGGCCATCTTGATCAGAAGGGTACGCGCGTCCGGAGCGGCCGCGATGACTGCGCCCCCGGGCAGTTCGCCCGAGGCGGTGCGGCGACCGCGGACGACGTCCCAGGTTCGCCAGGTACGGCCGTCGGTACTGAGCAAGGTGCGCCCTGATCCGACGAGGAACCGTGCCGACCCTGTCCCGGGCTCCGGGTCGGTGAAGGTGGTCGGCTGGGGCTGGGCCAGGCTGCTCAGCAGGGCCGCACGGGATTCCGGCAGCGGTGAAATCTCCCAGGCGGCGGCTCCGAGCAGCATCGCGGTGCGCGGGTCCGTCGAGCGCAGAGCGTCGGCGACCTCGGCAACCCTGCGAGCCGCAGCGTCAACGCGCTGCCGCTGGCTGACCTCCGCCAACCGCCAAGCGGCCAAGCCCACGACCAGCGCCACCGCCAGAACAGCGGAGAGAGCTGTCACCAGAGTCCGGCCCCGGCGCCGGGAGCGGGCAGCAGCCTGCTGCTGCGCCGCCCGTTGCCTGGCCGCTGCGAACAGGAACGACCTCTCCAGCGTGGTCAGGCCGGCGTACCAATCCTCGTCGCTCTGGAACAGCTCCTCGGCATGGGCCAGCCGCGTGCCCGCGTACAGCATGCTGGGGTCTCGGCCGTGCTCGATCCAGGCGGTGGCGGCCTCGGTCAGCCGGCGGTGGTGCCGCAGCCGATCCCGGTGCTCCTCGATCCAGCCGCACAGCCTGGGCCAGCAGGTGATCAGTGCCTCGTGGGCGAGCTGAACCCCGTCCTCGTCAACGGTCAGCAGCCGGGCGCGGGCCAAGCGCTCCACCACCGGCTGCACCTCCAGGTCCGGCCACTCGGCCAGCTCGCTCCGGGTGAGAGGTCGCCGGGTGTCGGCGTCCCCTTGGCCCGGCTCGATCAGCCGCAGCAGCAGGTGCCGAGCGAAGCGCGCCTGCGCCTCGGACAACTCCCCGTAGACGTCCTCGGCGCTCGCCGCGATTGCGCCGCGCACCCCGCCGGCCGACTCGTATGTGGCGAGGGTCAGCATGCGCCCCTTGCGCCTTCGCCAGGTCTCCAGCAGGGCGTGCGACAGCATCGGCAGTCCGCCGGGTTCCTCCAGAACGTCCTCGACGATCCGCGCGGTCAGCTCACGCTCCACGACGAGCCCCGCCGCCTGCGCCGGTCTGACGACAGCCTCGCGCAGCTCCTCCGCGCTCATCGGCCCGACCAGCAGAGCGGCGCAGCGCACCGCCTGAGCCAGTTCCCGGTGCTCGCCGAACCGGGCGTAGAAATCGGCCCGGACGGCGATCAGCACTCGCAGCCGGCTACCGGGGGCACGGGCGGCAAGCAGCAGATCGAGGAAACGGCCGCGCTCGGCGCGGTCACGGCACAGGGTGAAGACCTCTTCGAACTGGTCCACCACCACCCAGCTCTCCGGCTCGCCGTCCGCGGGGGCCAGTAGATGGCCGTACGTAGCGGCGGGCCTAGGCCCCGGAGTGAACATCCGCAGCACCGCCGGTCGCCCGTGGCGCTCGGCCTCCTCCCGCAGACGCGGCACCAGCCCGGCTCGCAGCAGCGAGGACTTGCCGCTGCCCGACGCCCCGAACACCACCGCGAACCGGTTCTCACACGCGAGCGCGTGCAACTCCTCGATCAGCCGGTCCCGGCCGAAGAACAGCTCACGGTCGCCCGGCTCGAACCGCGTGAGCCCTCGGTACGGCGGTATCGCGTCCGCATCGTCGCGTGGTGTTCCCGCGACCTCCGCCGCAGTCTCCTGCCACCGAGGCTCCCACGCCGCGGGATCGGCGCCACACGCTCGTACATATCCCTGGACCGCGGCGAGCGACGGAAGCCGCTGGCCACCCGCCGCCTGCGCCAGAGTCGTCACCGAGAAACCGGCCGTCTTCTCCATCGTCCGGTACGACGGGTTGCCGGCAGCCCTGCGCAGCTCTCGCAGTTCATAGGCGAGCCGCTGCACGGGGCCTGCCGTCGGGTCCACCGGACGCTCGGGACGCCCCACGGATCAGCACCTTCCCGCACAAGAGGAGTAAATGACGATCAGCACACAAGATACTTTTCGCCCGGCTTCGCCGGGAAGGCGCTCCGCCTGTGACGTGCGTCGTTGTCAGAGAGCCCGAAAGGACCAGGCAGACATCCCTCCCGAGGCCAGAAAAGTTGTTTTCGCTGGTGAGAGGGGGGTGCCGGACAACTCCTGGGTTGTCAGGCTCAGTGCTGTCCCGGTCTTGCACACGCCGGGCGAGCACCCGAAGAACCTGGAGAACGCACCCATGTCCCACTCAGAGATAACGCCCCCTGGCACGGCGGCGCATCCGCGGCCGCCGGCGACACCGATGTCAGATCCCCCGGCGACCCGCCGGCGCAACCGCACGATGGTGTCGACGGTGACCGCGGTCCTCATCGCGATGCTCGCCACCCTCTTCGGCCCGCTGTCGAGTGCCCAGGCCGTGGACTATCCCTGCCCTGGAGGCAACTTCTCGGGGGCGTTCTCCGAAGCCTCGGGCTCAGGACAGTGCCCCAGCCTGCACAACCGGGACATCGTTGCGCAACGGACGCTCCCGGGCGTGGTGTACCGCGGAGACTCACGCCCGCCTATCGCGCCCAACGGACAGGGGCTCTTCGACGCCGGCCTCTGGTCTCGCGGCACCAACTCCGACATCGTGTCGCACGTGCAGGGAGACCGCACGCTGACCAGCGAGTACATCTCGACCTCGGGAACACAGAGTGTGGCCGAGTCGTTCGCGCGGAGCCAGGGAGTGAACAACCTGGCTGAGATGGCCTTGGGTGCCCGGAGGTGCTCGACAGCACGGCAGGCCATCTACGCCCTGCTTCCCGGCATCGGGAACTATCTTCTGCAGAGCTGCTATCACGGCACCGTCATGGCCCGCACCTACGTCTACCGCATCGATCCCCACTGGGCGTCGCAAGCGATGTACATCCCCGACCAGATCCGAAACCGCAGTGACCTGTACGACCACTACCACTCCCAGGACGAGTGGGCGTTCGTCCGGCACATCCCGAACTACGCGATCATCGGCGTGGAGATCTACACGATGACGGCCAGGTACGGCCCCACCGGTCTCCTCGAACCCGCCAGCATCACCGCGCCTCACTTCGAGCAGTTCGTGGGCAACCCGCACCACGCCCAGGCCCGCGTCCAGTACGACCCGGCCCAGGACCCCGGCGCCCACTGGGACTTCAACACGAACCTCGACTCGCCCACCGCGAACGCCTACACCCGGGGATGCAGCACGATCACCCGCTGCCGCAGCGACGGCTGATCCAACGTGCACAGTGCGCCGCCATACGGACATGTTTCTGAGCGCGCCTTGAAGGCAGGCTGGGACAAACCGGGCTGCGGAACGTGACGAAGGTCCCGACCGAGGAGACGGTCGGGACCTTCGGCATACCCTGGTCGGCGGACGCCCCGTGTTCAGCGCATGCTGTGCTGCGAAGGTCGGTTCTGCTCCACCGTCTTGTCCGTGCGCAGAATGGGATACAGGGCGAACCGTGTGTCCCACGATGAGTGCCGCCGATGAGCCCTCGGTGGGTCACCGCACCTTTGTCGTGGCCACAGAAACCCGGCGCGCGGCACCACCTGAACCAGGACGGCCCTGTTCGGACGATAGGGCTCCGGCAATCATCGAGGAGATTGCAGATGGCAGAAGTCGGACAGCCGCCGGACAAGCAGGTGACGGATGTCCTGATCATCGGGGCCGGTCCCTCCGGAGCGACCTCGGCTCGCATTCTGGCTGAGAGCGGCTACCGGGTCACCGTCTAGTAGGACTCCGTTAGGTCTTCCTATCAGTCCTGATCACGAGCATGTTGAGTGTGTGGACGCACATGAAGTGAACCGTGTTCGGGCGACGTTGGCGTTATACGTGGCTGATGTGTTCGCCTCGGTACCGCGTAAGGACCAGCGGGCTAAGGGCGACTGCTATCTGCGGGGACTGATGCTGGACGGGCGCCGCAAGTCGATTCAGGCGATGGCGTCGCGGCTGCCGGACGGCAACGAGCAGAATCTGCAGCAGGAACCAGTCCACGTGGGATCCGGCGCCGGTGCAGCGGCGGATCAACGAACGCCTGCTGCCGCTGGTCGATCCGGCGGCCTGGGTGATCGACGATGTGTCGGTGCCCAAAGACGGACAGATGTCGGTCGCCGTGGCTCCGCAGTACTGCGGAGCCCTGGGCGAACGGGCCAACTGCCAGGTCGCCGTGAGTGTTCACGCGGCGAGTGATACCGCCTCCTGCCCGCTGCAATGGCGGCTGTTCCTGCCCGCGGAATGGGCCTCGGACAGCGACGGCCGGGCCAAGACCATCATCCCGCCCGAGATCACCCATCGGGAGAAGTGGCGTCTGGCGTTGGACATGCTCGACACCCTCGCCGCCTGGGGGATGACACCGCCGGCGGTGGTGGCCGATGCCGCCTACGGCACCAACGCACACCTGCGGGCCGCGCTGAGCGACCGCCAACTCCCTTACGTGCTCGCCATCCGCCCCGATGTGACGGCCCACCCGTTCGACGCCAAGCCTGAGGCCCCGGCCCGCCACGGGACGGTCGGCTGCTGGCCCCAGCCACGCTATCGCCACCGGGCACGCTCAGTGTTGGACCTGGCCGCGGGACTCGAGCACGTTACGTTCCCGCTTCGCTGCCGCACGTGTCCGTCCGGCAGGCAAAGCCGTCGAGCGCCCGATCAAAGCCGCTGCCTCGGCCGAACAGGACTGGTGGGACGGGATCCTGCCCGACTGCTGGCTGCTGGTCGAATGGCCCGAAGGCGCCGAGGCTCCCACCGACTACTGGCTGTCCAACCTGCCGGCCGACACGGCGATCGCCGACCTGGTCCGGCTGGCCACGGTCCGCTGGCGCATCGAGCACGACTACCGCGAACTCAAACACGGCCTGGGCCTGGACCACTTCGAAGGCCGTTCCTGGCCCGGCTGGCACCACCACGTCACCCTCGTGACCGTCGCCCACGCCTTCCTCACCGAACCGAACAACGCCTGGCCCCAAAAGCACCCGGGCCGCCTCACCCTCTACCAGGTCCTCGACACCCTCCAGAACACCCTGAGGTGCTGGACCGGCATCTGCACCACCTGCCATCAGCCCCTGCCCAGCAGGACTCCAAGATCGAGACAGACCTAACGAAGTCCTACTAGCTCGAAGACAATCACTATCCACCCCCGAAAGCGTGTCGGCGACGGCTGAAAAGTGGTTCTGGATCACTTTCCGGATGCTGTTGGTGATCTCTAGGACGTCAGCTTCTTGCAGAGTCGTTGGAAGTGGCTGGCTGGCCGGGGTGGGCGGGGTGGCGTCGTTCCAGGTGGGAAGCACTCGCTGAGGCGGATGATGTTGGCTCCGGCAGCTGTCAGTACGTGCTGCACGTGCGTCCTGGACAGGCCCCGGTAGCGGCAGTGACGAAGGCCGTGGGCGTGGACGGTCTCGGATACGGTTGCCTCGCAGCCAGCGCGGATGGCATAGCGGCGTCGCCAGGGATCGGTCTTCTGCTCCCTGCGGATGTGTGTCTGGATCTCCTGCTGGCGCTGGGGCAGCAGGAAGATGTGCCGTCCCTTGCCGTCGGTGTTGCCGGTGCACTGAAGACGGTCTTCACACTCTCGGCAGGCTTTGCGCGGGAAGAGTACCGACAGCCGGGGATGTCCGTCGCCCAGCGTGGGTTTCCACGGCGGGCTGGTCACACCGTTCGGACAGTTCAGGGTGCGGGCCTCCCAATCGATGCGGAAGTCCTCCTTCGTGCAGCCGGGACGCTCTGCGGCCTTCGGATCGTCGCGGACCGGCCCGAGAAGCGTGATCTCCCACCTCTCGGCGGAGCGATGGATGCTGTCGGGCGTGCTGTAGCCGCCGTCGACGACATGCTCGACGGGCGGAAACCCTGTGTGGTGACGCCCTGGTAGATGCGTTCCAGGGCGTCGATGTCCTGTTCTGTGGCCGGCTGGGTGACCACTTGGACGATCACGTTCGGGCCGGTGTCGTCGCACGTCTCGGTCTGGTGGTCGCGGTAGCCGATCCAGTCACGCTGCCCGGCGGCGGTGATCTTCTGGCTGTAGCGGACTTCGGGATCGTGCGGAGTAACAATCTCCAGACTCGACCACGGCACTCGCGCGGTGGCCGGATCCGGCCTGCCGTCGGCGGAGGTCTTGCCGGTATTCCGTTGTTCGGTCTTGCGCCGACTGGCCCGGTCGCGAGTGGACTTCGGCCCCCGCCAGCGCAGTTGACCTTCCGCGTCATGCCAGTACTGCTGTACCCATACCTGCCGCAGGACCTGCACAGCCGGCAGGTTCCGCAGCCGGGGTGGCGCGTCGTCTCGATGGATGGCCTGCAGGATGTGCATGCCGTCGGCGCCGACCTGCAGGACGTATGCGATCATTGCCTCCCGGCCGCGCGGCAGTCGGTCGTAGCGGACGGGGCGTCCGTAGCGGTCGGCCCACTGCGGCGTGATGAACCCAGCCAGCCACTCCTCCGCCGGGACCGCGAGTTCCTCCAGTGCGCAGCGGAGGGTTTCGGCGACCAGTTCGCCCCGGTTGAGCCTGCGTACGGCGGCGAGCACGTGGGCGGAGTCAGTGCGGAGGCGGCCGCGGCGTTTGAGCAGGCCCGCGGTGACGAGACGGTCGACCATCACCGCAAGCAGCTGGTCGGCCCGGTCCCCGTCGGCCATCCGGCCGCGGAACTCGCTGAGCACCGAGTGGTCAAAGCCCGCATCGTCCAGCTCCAGACCCAGGCAGTATTTCCAGTCCAGTCGGCAGCGCACGGCCTCGGCAGCCTGCCGGTCGGTGAGGTTCTCCGCGTACTGCAACGCCGACACCAGCGCCAACTGAGCCGGCGACAGACCCCGTCGCCCGTCAACCGGATACCAGCAGGCGAAGTCCTTATCAGTGAACAGGCCGTCCAGCCGGTCCCGCACCCACATCGCCGCCGTGCCATGCGGGTTACTGGCCCGCGCCATACGCACCGTCCACGGCGGGATCAACCCTCCAGGCCCAGAACCCATCGCCATCGCGGTCACCCTCCGACCGCTCGAACCGCCCCGCTCCGACCAGCGCAGCACATTCCACCTGAGAAGCGAACGAAGACCAGGCAACTTCACCCCAAACGAGCGAAGATCACCAACAGTATCCTGAAAGTGATCCAGAACCACATTTCAAGCGTCGCCGACAAAAGCGGATCATCGGCCGGTACTCCTCCCGAAGGCCGTCGGCGGGCCGAGGCGGCATCCACCACAGGAACGAGGGTTGCATTCTCACTCAGAGACACAAAGCAGGGAGGTCAGCCTTTCGGCTACGGAAAGCAGAACGCGCTCCGAGTACGGGCGACCGATGATCTGAATGCCAATGGGCAGCCCCTGAGCGGTCGAAGACACTGGTACAACCAGGCTAGGAAGGCCGATGTGGCTGGTGAGGTTGGCCCAGCCGGTCTGGTCGAAGAAGTTCTGTTCCTGGCCGCCGACCGCGAGGGTGCGACTGCCTGCCGGGATCGCGGCTGTGGGTGCGGCTGGTGTGACGAGGACGTCGTGTTCCGCGAAGAACCGCTGCCAGTCCGAACGGAGTCGGGCGCGTTCCTCGTTCGCGCGCAGCCAGGATCGGTGGGTTTGGGTCCGGTGGCGGAGCCAAATCGCGCGAGGGCTGGAATCCTGGTCCTGCAGCTGCCGCGCGGCAGCGAGCTCAGCGTCAGCGGTTTCGTCGTTCGTTGTGGCCGTCGCGGTGGCGTGCAGAAGCTGTTCGAACAGGCGCGTCGAGTCGACGAAGCCAACAGGCCCGGGTGTGTGGCGGACCAGGGCTCCGGCTGCGATCAGCGCCTTCTGAAGAGTGATGAGCGCCTGTGCGGTCTCGTGGTCGACGGGACAGTTAGGGTCCTCGGCCCACATCGCAATGCGCAGTGCGTCGATGCCCTTGCTGACCGTCGGCAGGTCTACGCGCCAGGGTGAGCCCTCGGCCGGTGCCGGTGTGGTGAGCGCGGTAAGGAGCAGGTCGAGGTCTCGGGGGTGGCGGGCCAGGGGGCCGGGAGTGACCATGTCGCTGCTGGTAAGCCAACCCGGTGGCCGGGGGACGTGGCCGCGGGCCGGGACCAGTCCGTGTGTCGGCCGCAGTCCGTACACCCCGCAGTAGTGGGCCGGTAGGCGCAGCGAGCCGGCAAGGTCGCTACCTAGGTCGGCGGGGGTGAGGTGGGCGGCGACTGCCGCGGCAGGTCCACCGGAGGAGCCGCCGACCGTCCGCGCTGGGTCGTGCGGGTTGAGCGTGGGGCCGAAGAGGGCGTTGTCGGTGTGGAGGTCCTGGCAGTAGGCGGGGGTGTTGGTCTTGCCCATGATCACCGCGCCTTGGCAGCGGAGTCGTGCGACGGCGTCTGCGTCTTGGTCGGGAATGTGGTCGGCGAGTTCCTTGGCTCCGCTGGTGGTGCGAAGGCCGGCCGTTTCGAAGCTGTCCTTGATGGTGAGCGGGAGGCCATCGAGGACCCCGCTGGCCTCGCCGCGGGCTCGGCGCTCGTCGGAAGTGTGAGCGGCTTGCCGGGCCGCATCGTCATCGCGGGTGATGACGGCATTGATAGTGCTGGCGTCGATCCGATCGAGATGGAGATCGAGCAGCTCGCGGCTGGAGATCTCGCGGCGTTCCAGGGCGCGCAGCTGGACGTGCGCGGGCTGACGGGTCAGGTCGGTCATGCGGAGGCTCGCTCGGGGTGGGGGGCGCGGGCAGGCTGGCGGGGAAGGTGGCGGGCGACGGCGAGGAGGGCGTCGATGTCGTCCATCGGCCGGCTCGTCTCGGGATCGGTATCGGCGAAGTCGGTGAGCTGGTCGGGATGGGGATGCTCGCCCGACTTGCGGGCGGCGATGCCGGCGAGTATCTGGTCGGCAGTGACTGCGGCGTCCAGTTCCTCGCCCGAGAGCCCTTGCGCCCTGTGGTGGGCTTCGCTGCTTTCGCGGACGCCCACGTCGAGGTACTGCCGGATCACGAAGCGGCCGTCGCGGATCTCGACCGCCCGTCGGTAGAGCTTAAATCCGATGCTGCGGAAGCGTCGGCGCTGGGTGGGGTCGCCATGGTCGACCGGTAGGCGGATCTCGGGGGCTTCGCTGGAGAAGGCCAGCCACAGGGGGCGCAGGCGGTAGTGGCTGAGGTGCTGCTTGATCCAGTAGCGGACGTTCTTGGCCTGGTCGGTGATCGTGGGCACCAGCCAGCCGATCAGGGTGATCATGGCGCCGACGTCGCCGCACGTCCAGGCGAAGTTCTCCCAGCCTGCGAGGGAGATCCCGAAGGCGGGGGCGATGACGTTGCCCGTCCGCACGCCGCTGTATCCAAAGGTGACGACGGCGCCCAGGGCGACGACCCGCAGACCGACGCGGACGGAGGTGCGCTTGCTGCGCCGGGCCAGGCGCCAGCAGCCGCGGGCGAGGAGCACCTCGCCGATCGTGTACGCGGTGACGTAGAGGGTGAGGTACGCGGCGTACACGTGGTCGTGCGCGTAGTACAGCGTGAAGTCGATCGGCCTCGGCGCGCTCGGCGTCAGCAAGGCGAAGAGCACCAGCAGCCCCGCGATCACCGCGAGGCCGGCACCGAGCCAGGCCCGCGCTCTTCTGCGGGCGATGTCCGGGGGCGATCCCCAGTAGGTAAGGACCACCTGCTGGCAGGCGATCAGGGCGATCACGCAGCTCTGGGCCAGAGGGACGGAGAGGTTCACGGTGCCCAGGACACGGTCAAGGTAGTCCCACATCGGGGTGATGGAGAACAAGAACGACAGACCCGACAGCAGGAAGACGGAAGCCAGGGCCGTGGTGGCGGTGTCGCGGCGACGGGCGGGGATGTCCCGCAGGAGGCAGAGAAGTCCCAGGACAGCGACCACGAGGCTGATCGGGTGGAGCAGGTCCTTCACGGCCGGGCCTCCCGCCTGCGCAGCAGGGTGTGCGCAACGCGGTCCTGGACCTCGTCACCTGAGGACTCGTCGCTGCGCAGCCACCGGTCGATGATCCGGCGCTGGAGGAGCGAGGCGAGGAGCTCGGTCTCGTGCTCCTCTGCGTCGTCGTACTTGGTCCGCCCGAGCATCATCTGCACGATGGCCGGGTCCATGGTGGTGATGAGCGCCGGTGCCAGGGCGGACAGCGGGCGGGCCTCGTGGTGTCCGAGGAACAGATGCATGAACTCGTGAGCGATGATCTGATCTTGATGCAGGCTGCTGGTCCGCGGGTCGTAGAACACGTAGATGACGGCCTCCAGGACCGCACACGCCCCACAGACCGACGGTGCCTGCTCTTGCGGCTGCAGGATCACCTCGCGCCCCGTACGACGGGAGACCTCGTCGCGTAGGTCGCGGATGTTCGTGACGTCGGGGAGTTCCAGGGCGGCCAGGGGGTCACCCTGGCGCCACCTACCCGTGGACCACATTGTCATTCCTTGATCATTTGCTGAACCATAGCCGGAATGCGGCTAGTTGGAGGGCGGCAGCCCCTCCATCTTTCGTACGCCGTCCACGAGACCGAGTACCGCTTCCTTTCCGTCCGCCGAGACATCGGACAGACGCAGCAGCACGTTTTTGATCTTCGAATCGCGGAGCAATTCCAGCAACTTCAGTTCCTCCGCGGTCTTTTCGGCGACCTCATCATCGAACCAATAGGCGGCAGGAACACCGAAAAAGCTTGCCAGGGCTTCAAGATGACGCTTCGTCGGGTTGTCTCGGCGACCGGTGCGCAGCATCCAGAGGTAGGTAGACGTCACGGTTTCGAGCCCTCGCTCGGCCATCAGCTCGGCCACTTCAGAGTTGCTGTACGGGCCGCGACCAGGCGGGTGCACCACTTCAAACAGGCGGTTGAGCCGGTCACTGAGCTTCTTCGCATGAAGACTCGTCGGCTCCTCTGCTGGCTCTTTCATGATCCTTTCCAAGGCGTGCAACTTAACAGGGGTTCCGACATCGTACTCCGCGATTAACGCCAGTTGACGCACGGATCTTGCATGTGGAAAGTTCTACCTCGCAAACGCCTCCTGTGTTTGCGCGTCCACCCTTCGGGATGGTCTGTCCGTTTCTACCGATAAGCGCGTATGACATGCGTGACACTCATCACTTTCACCTAGCGATATTAGTTGCGCCTGTAATTGCAGGACGAATTTGATCTTGAAATGGAAGGCGCAGAGGTAACAGTGGGAAGGCTCGATCCCCTTCGCGATGCACACTCGAGTTTTTCCGTCGGGTCATTCGGGAACTGCGGTGCGCGGCCAGTCCTCGCTGTGTTCGTGGACGGACGGCTGACTCTGCCCGGCCGGGCCCGCGCCGGAACGGCACAGCCGTTTGCGCCAGCGGTGCGAGGCGCTGCCCTCGCCGCCATCGCCCACATCCCCGACACCAGTCGGCGGTACCTCTCCGACTGCCTCGGCATGCTGAGTAGCACCGAGCGCGCCGCCATGGTCGGCGCCGCCGAACCAGCGTGGTTCGCTGCTGCGCCGCGTCGCGACACAAGACACGAGGGGGTGCCGTGAGAGTCATGTCCGAGTGCGTCGGGGCGCTCAGCCTGCTGCCTGTGTCGCGGCCCACTGCCTCCACAGGTACACGCAGGTGCCGCCGCCCTGTGGTGCGACTTGTAGAGAGTCCTTTAGCAAGGTCTGGATCTTGCAGCAGGTCCTGCATAAGTTCGTCGTCCCTCGCCGGGCACCCCGCCCGGCGGCAGACGAGGCGAGGAGCCCTATGCGGAACGCGCGATTCAGTCGGGTGAGATAGCCCCGAAACAGCGACGGCGCCCTGGGAGCGGTAACTCCCGGACGCCGGACGCCAGCTGGTACTCCTGCCCCGGCAAGGGCGGAGATTTACCCACCTTTCACCGCACCGGCCCTTTCCACGGGGCACACCGGCGCGGGTTTCACTACGGAGGAGAGTCCCACATGCCGCCTGCCCTGCGCAAAGGGCCGGTGTCCCCGGCTCGCGCGGCAGCCGTCCCCGCTTCGCCCCCTGGCCCCGTAACCACGCATCGGCTGCACAGCGCCCTCGCACCGGAGCCGGCCTCCTCCGCCCGCCCCGCCTGGGCGGTGCCCCGATGAGCCGGGACACCCGGGAATGGGCGTGGGGATACAGCGCCAGTCGCGGCAACGCGCGCCTGGTCTTGCTGTCGATCGCTGACCGGATCCCCGACGAGCAGTGCGTCGCCTGGGCGTCCCTCACCTCGCTGATGCGGCGCACGAACGCGAGCCGCAACGCCGTGCGCGCCGCCTTGGCCGCGCTGGCCGAGAGCGGCGAACTGGAGGTGCTCGACGACCTCGTCGGCCCGCAGCACAGCACGGTCTACCGGCTGCCGCGCGCCGCTGCGTGGCTGGCGGAGATCGCGGCGGCCCGCACGGACGACCCCGAGGCGTACGTCGAGCCCCCGGCCGAGTCCTGTCCGGTGCCCGAACTGGACGTCGATCGGCTGCGCAAGCACGGCATCTGGCCCCGGACCGGGTCAGAATCCGACCCCCCTCGTCAAGATCTGACCGGGTCGGAATCTGCACCCCCTCGTCAGAAAATGACCCCTCCCCGGGTCGGAATCCGACCCCCCTCCGGGTCTGAATCTGACCCCCAGAACCGTAGTGAACCGAAGGTGAACCGTAAGTACAGCAGCAGGAGTGCTGTCGGCCTCACCTCCGTCGCGGACTGGCAGATCGACGACGCCAGCCTGTCCTGGGCACAGCAGCAGGGACATCTCGCCCGTCTCGGTGAGCACGGCCTCCAGGCCGCCGACGCGAAGTGGCGCCAACACCGAGCCGCCTGGAGCCCTCGCCCCGCCTCGACCTGGGCTGCCGACTGGCGGTCCTGGATCGCCCGCGAGCACAGCCCCACACCCCAGCGACCGAACCTCTACGCCCTGCCCGGCGGCGCCCCCGCGCCGCAGGTCGGCATGACTCGCGCCGATGCGCACATGGCCGCCCTGCTCGCCGCCGTCGACAAGCGAACCGGAACGGAGTAACTGCCATGGACCACCGCGAAGTTGCTGCCGTGCTCACCTACGCCGGACGCCTCGATCCCCGTCTCATCCGTACCGACCCGGGTGAGGCTGACAACCAGCTCGACACCTGGCACGAGCTGCTCGGCGACGTCCCCATGGCCACCGGCCAGGGCTGGGACGTGCGCGAGATCGTCCGCAAGCGCATCGTGATGTCGCCGTACCCGATCCTGCCGGCCGATGTGGCCCGTGAATGGCAGGCGCACCGACGAGAGCGTCTGGCCCGTCACACGGACCCGACCCCGGCAGCCGACCCGGATAACCCGGAAGCCTGGAGGGCGGAGCTGCTGGCGGCGCGCGACGCCGTGGCGGCCGGACAGGCCGCTCCCTCAGCGCACCGCGGGATCACCGCGGGGCGACACCGGTCGGGTCTCAAGGACCAGCTGGCCGCTGTCGGCTCCTACATCCCGTCCGCCGTACGGGCCGAGCTGGCCCCATTCCGTCCGGCCCGCGCCGCCCGGGAAGCCGCGATCGCCGCCGGCGGCCCTGACGTCCTCGGCGTGCCGTGCGAGTGGTGTCACGCCGCAGAGGGCGAGTCCTGCCGCCGCCGACGCATCACCCTCGACGGCACGGCCCGGGGCAACGCACCGCGCGCCACTGCCCACCCCGGCCGCATCGACCGCGCCCTGGCGGAGCAGGCCCAGGCGTCCTCCGCCTAAGCGCAGCCCGCTCTCCACAGAAACCATCCGCCTTGCGTACGGCCCAGCCGTACCCCGAGCCCGCCTCGCAGCGCCCCGCCGCACCCCAGCCACCACCGCTGTCGAGCGCCCCGCGCCGACCGAGGCGCCCTCCGGAGACTGCCTTGCGCCACATCACCACCAACGACACCCCGACCCCGACCATTCGGGGCATCGCCGACCACAGCTGGCAGGAACGCGGCCTGTGCCGGGGCCTGCCGGCCAAGGAGATCGACGAGCTGTTCTTCCACGCGGCCCGCAACCGTGCGGCCATCGACGCGGCAAAGACAATCTGCGGGCAGTGCCCGGTGAAGAAGGCGTGCTTCGACTACGCCCTCGACAACGAGATCCGCCAGGGCATGTGGGGCGGGCTCACCGAGGACGAGCGCCGCCCCTGGCACGCCAAGGTCAACAAGCGCCTGGACTACAGCCGAGTGAAGGCCGCCTTCGAGGGGCGCGACATCCACCTCAGCGACGCCGAGCGCGAGGCCGTCACCCGCCACGCCTACGTCCGCGGCTGGAGCCCCGAGCGCCTCGCGTACGCGCTGCGCCTCGACCTCGACTGGGCGCGCGACCTGATGCGCAACGCCGCACACGCCGTCGCCGACCGCGACCACTACTGGGATCAGGCCGACGAGACCAAGCCGGCCGACGACGAGACCGCCGACGACGAGGATATCGCCTCGCCGGTACAGGTGCCCCGCCAGGTGCAGACCGACTCCCTGATCGCTGCTCTCCGAAAGGCCGCATGACAAACCCCATCGCCATGTCCTTGCCCTACGCCATCGAACCTGCCTGTGTCGTCGCAGCCGTCGGGCTGCTCGCCCTCGCGCTTGCTGGCTGGTCGATCCGGCGTAACCGGAACCGGGCGGACGGCAGGCGCGTCGGCACCCCCGCGGTCTGGGTCGCGGCCCTCGCCGCGCTCAACTGCACCGTCTACTCCGGCGACACCAGCTGGCGGTTCGCCGCTGACTACCTCGACATGGCCGGCACCGTCGAGCGGGCCATGATGTTCAGCGCGGGTGAGGCGGCACTGTTCGCGACCGCGCTGATGGCCCGGCAGAACCTGAAGACCCAGGGAGCGCCCGGCCTGCCCGGCGCCCTGGTCTGGGTTATCACCGGGGTGCAGGTCATCCCTGCGTACGCCGAGTCGGGCACGATGGGCGGCACCGTGCGCGCCTTCGTCGGCCCGGTCATGGCAGCCGTGCTCTGGCACCTGGCCATGGGCATCGAGCTTCGATTGCACAAACCGGACGCCGCCTCGCAGGGACTCCTGGCCACGCTCGGACGCGAAGCACGAGAGCGGCTCCTCTCACGCCTGGGCATCGCCACCCGCAACCGCGATGCCGCGCAGATCACCAAGGACCGCGCGACTCGACGGGCAGTGGCCCTTGCCTCCCAGCTGGCCGGGATGTCGGCGGCGGATCGCGAGAAGGACACCAGGATCACGCGTCGGCTTCAGTCGGCTCTCACCCGAGCCGGGGTCGGTACCGATCCTCAGCAGCGTCAGGCTCTCCTGGAGCAGCTGGCCGCCCGCCGGCACGCGGCAGCCCTCGCCACCGTCGATCTGCCGTCGCCCTGGGCCCAGTCCGTGCACGGCCCGGACTCCGCTGGCGAGAACCGGTCCCCTTTCGGCCCGTCCCCGGTGACGCTGCCGACGGACAAGAAACAGGTGGGTCGGTGGCTGAGCGCCGTCCCCAACGACGGTCTCCAGAACAGCGGGAACGGGGACCGTACGGAATCGGGGACGGGGACGGAGGCCGATGGGGACCGTCCCCACACCGTCCCCAACGGCAACGGGGACCGCGTCGATGAGCCCGACTCGAGCCTGCTGAGCGAGGGCACAGCGGCGGCGATCGGGGACCGAGGGGACGCACCCGCCGGGGCCGAAGAGGCCGACGCCGACATCGAGGGCAACGCCGCGGACGTCCACGAAGCTGCTGCTCAGGGCGGTGCAGGACCGTCCCCTGCAGCCGTCCCCAACGGCAAAGAGGGACGGGAACACCCGGACACGGAAACGGGGACGGAGGCTGAAGGGGACCGTCCCCACACCGTCCCCAACGACAACGGGGACGGCGAAAACTCCGACACCGAATCGGGGACCGAGGCCGAAGAGGACCGTCCCCACACCGTCCCCGGACGGCGGAAGCCGCAGCCCAAGACGAAGGCGCAGCGGAGTCGGCCGGGTGGCGGTAAGCCCAAGCGCCCTCGGCGTAAGCAGCTGAGCCTCGACGAGACGGCCGAGCTGGTGCGTCCCCACATACCCGCACTGCTGGAGCGTGACGGAAATGCGGTCATCACGCGCCCGCAGCTGCGGGAGATCCTGCGCTCCCTGAACCTCGCGGGCGGCCGGAACGAGAACATCACGCGGCTTCTGCAACTGCTGCGAGATGAGGCGGGCACCACGACAAGGAGGACGGCCCGATGAAGACCTGCCACAGATTCGCCACCACCAAGGCCGACTTCGAGCGGGACGCCCGCTTTCTGCGCGGTCACGCCGAACGCCACCAGGGATCCGCGCCGGCGAAGACCAGCGCGAAGAACGCCGTCTCGGTGAAGCGGAACATGGCGCGGGCCCTGAACACACACCTCGACCGCTGTCCCGAGTGCGGCTGACTCCTGCAAAGATGCAGGTCACGCGCCTGACTCCGCATTCCGCATGGTTGCCCGGCCTCGGTCGGGCCACCGCTCCTGCCCCGGAGGGATCGCCATTTCTGCCCGCCACTCGCGCACGCACGTCCCGTCGATCGCCGAAGCCGGCGCCTGGGCGGACGTGCTCGTGCACCACCAGCTGCTGCACACAGCCGTGCTGACCCCCACCGGCCAGTGGCTCGTCCAGCACCGGCCCGAGTCGTCCGTCCGGGTCCTCGACGGCGCGACCGCCATGGTCGATCTGGCCGCCGCGATCCAGCGCCAAATCCGCACCACGAGGAACGACACCCGATGACAAACCCGACGACAAACCCCTCTTCCCCGCCCGATGAGCCGGAAGCCAACTCGACCTCAGCGGGAGCAAGTTATCCCTTTTGCAATGCTCCCGTCGGGAGCATTGCAAATGGGTTTCCCGCCATTGAAATGGCGGGCGAGACGGACCTGTGCCAGGGGGCACCGGTCCGTGGGATTGCGACCGAGGGCGGCCGGCAATCCCAGGGGGAAAATCAGCACACCTGCCACAGCCCGCGCTGCTCACATGAAGTCCCCGCGAAACCGCGTACGCGTCAGCGCAAACGCCTGCATGACAAGAACAAGCGTCTACACCAACCCAGTTGCCGCATGAACGACGACGAGTACCAACTCCTCGTCCGCGCTGCCAACGAATGTCATATGAGCGTCGCCGGCTTCCTCGCCCGCGCCGCGCTTCGGGCTGCCAGCGACCTCAACCGCACCGCCGCCGAGATCGCCGCCGAACGCGAGATGGTCAACGCACTCTTCGACCTTCAGCGTCATCTCAGCCGGATCGGCAACAACATCAACCAAGTTGCCAAGACGCTCAACTCCGGCGAGGACGCACCGCATGCCCGCTCAGCCCTGACCGCCGTCCGGTACGCCGCCGAACGCGTCACCACCTTTGCCGACCACTACATCGAAGCCGAGACCCCCAACGAATGATCCCGCGAGTTCACAAGCGCGGCACCCGCACCATCGGCCTGCTGTACTACCTCTACGGGCCCGGTACGCACGAGGAGCACATCGATCCCCACCTCGTCGCTTCCTGGGACTTCTTCGCTCCCGACCCTGGCCGCGACCCGAAGGCGACGCTGGCGGATCTGCAACGACTGCTCGACCAGCCCGTCAACGTGCTTCCCAAGCGACAGCGCCCCAAGAAGCATGTGTGGCACCTCTCGGTCCGTGCTGCACCGGAGGATCCGATCCTGACCGACGAGCACTGGGGCGAGATCGCCCGTCGGATGGTCGCCGCCACCGGCATCGCCGACCCCGAGGACGAGCCCGGCTGCCGCTGGGCGGCCGTGCGTCACGCCGATGACCACATCCACATCATTGCCACGACCGTTCACGAGGACGGGCGTAAGGCCCGCCTGCACAACGACGCCGGCCGTTCCCAGGCCGAGGCCCGTCTCATTGAGGCCGAGTACGGCCTCAAGCAGCTCAACACCGGCGACGGAACCGCCGCCAAGCGGCCCACCAGCGCCGAACGCCACAAGGCGAACCGCCAGGGTAAGGAACGAACGTCACGCGAAGAACTGCGAGAGACGGTGCGCCGCGCCGCCGCCGGTGTCGCCAGCGAGAAGGAGTTCTTCGACCGCCTGGCCGCCGCCGGCCTCCTGGTCAGCCGGCGTGTCGCGCCCTCGGGCGATCTGCTCGGCTACAAGGTCGCGCTGACGGACGACCGCAACGAGGACCAGGAGCCGATCTACTATTCGGGCTCCGCCCTCGCCCCTGACCTCTCCCTCCCCAAGATCCGCGAGCGGTGGTCCACCAACGCCTCCGAACCCGACCGCGACGCCACCACCGACCGCTCCTCCGGCTCTGCCCGGGTCAGCCCGTCGGCCGCCCGGCGCCAGGCGACGTGGGCGGTCTGGCAGGCCGTGCTCATCGTCGACCAGGGCGACGACAGGCTGATCGCCGCGCAGCTCGCCGGAGCCGGCGAGGTCCTCGACGCGCTCGCCAAGACATCGGCCGCGCACACCCGGCGCGAACTGCGAGACGCCGCCTTCGCATTCGAGCGGGCCACTCGATCCCACGTCCGGGCCGGGCGGGGGCACGCCCGCGGTTTGAGGCAGGCCGCCCGCGACCTCGTCCACGGTGGGCCGACGCTCGGCCGCGGAGAGGACGGCGCCACCACCGCCATGCTGATCGACATGGTGTTCTTCCTGGTCACCGCTGCCGCTCACTGGCACGGATTGAAGAAGCACGCTCAGCAGGCCGCTGCTGCCCGCCAGGCTGCCGAACACCTGCGCGCCGCCTACCAGGCCGCCGCGCCGACGTACCTGGGCGTCATGCACCAGCGCGGTCGGCGCCTGTCCCCGCCTCTGCAGCGCAAGCAGGCCGCCTACCTGCGCCAGGCGGTGCCCGAGCTGGCCGAGCAGATCCTCGCCGAACAGGGCTGGTACGCACTGGCCGCCACGCTCGCCGACGTTGAGAGCGCCGGGCACGACCCGGCCGCGCTCCTGGCCGAGGCTGCCGAGCGGCGAGAGCTGGACACCGCCGACTCGATCAGCGACGTGCTCGTGTGGCGACTGCGGCGCATGGCTGCTCTGCCGGCCGACGCTTCCACCATGCCGGATCACACGGCCAGCACGCCCGCCACCGGCCGCGGTGGAGCTGCGCAGCGTCCGACCAACCGTAAGGAGCGCTCCGCCAAGTCCCGCTGAATTCAGCATTCTTAGAGTTGCAGCAGGTCAGCGACTTGCGGCACTCTCCTCGTGCAGGCGAGACGACAGAGATGGAGACGGCATGTTCCGACGCAACCGTGCGGACCGAGAGTTCCGTGAAGCCCAGCGTGCCGGCCAGGCGGTGCTGGCGATGCACACCGAGTGGCCACTGCCGGATGCACCCGGCCCGGTCGCCGCGTCGGCCCCAGCTGCGCAGTCCGCGACGGTAGTGCCCGACTTCCTGCCGCCGGAGTTCCGGGCACCGTGCCGGCAGGACGTCTCGGGCTTCATGATGCGCTGGGACCTGCCGCTCGTCATCGACGGAGAGGTCCACGCGTGCCACTGCGGTGCTTACCGGAACTGGATCGTCTTCAACATGCGCGACGACTCGGTGTGGCTGCGCTGCGAAGCCGGCCACGAGATGCAGGAGACCCGGCTGGACACCGCCTGGTACAACCGCAACTCCGGTCCGGTCGACCACTTCCACCCCACCCTCGAAGAAGGCCTGCGCCACCTCGGCCGCTGAGAGCGCGAAACCCCTTCCCCTACCCCTGCGTTCGTCGACACCCGGAGGGCCGACCCGGTCAGACCATCCGTCTCGCATCATCAAAGGGGTTTCACGTATGCGCCGCTCCACCACGCTCGCCCTCGGCCTTGGCGCCGTCTTCACCGTCCTCACCCTGACCGGCTGCGCCGGCTCCGCCGAGCCCACCGACGCCTCGGCCGCGTCTTCCACACCCGCGCACCGGGGCGGCAGCAGGCTCTCGGCATCCACGCCGCTGTCCTCGGCCCAGCTGAACCAGCGGCTGCTGAACGAGAACGACCTGGGCGAGGGCTACACCCTTAAGGCCGAGCCCGCTCGCCGCAACGACAACATCGCTGTCATCGGCTGCCCAGCGCTGGATAAGCTCGGCGGCGCCACGGCCACCGGTGCTGGCCTCGACTTCCACCGCAAGTCCAAGGCGTCCTTCACCTACACCGGAAGCAGCAGTTCCGAGGTGAGCGAGGAGCTGTACAGCGACAGCGCCGCGAAGCTGTCCACGGGCATCGGGAAGGTCTTCGACGCGATGCTCTCCTGCCCGTCCTACCAGGTGACGTCAGGCAGCACCGTCGTCGACATGGGTACCGAGAAGTCGGCCGCGCCGGACCTCGGCGACGAGCAGTGGAGCCAGCTGCTCACCTTCTCCGCCGGCGGGCAGCGCAGCGTCGTCAAGCAGACGGCGATCCGCACCGGCAACATCTTGGTCATCGTCTCCGGCTCGCCGGGCCTCGTGGACGCCCACCTGGACAAGGCGCTCGCCAAGGCGCGCGCCACCCGCTGATCCGCTCCATCACCTGCCCCGGGGGCCGGTTCTGTCCTCCCGACAGGCCCGGCCCCCGGGGCTTCGTCGTATGCGGCGATCAGCCGTCGAGACGGAGTTCGCCCGGCTCGTAACGGAGTTGGAAGGTCTGGGCGTGCTCCCCGTGCATCCAGTACAGGGTCATGGTCGACAGCATGCTGCGCTTGATGTACCGGGTTCGTGAGGGCATTCCTTCGTCCTGCTCGACAATCCAGGCTTCCACCCGCTCCGGCAGCCCGAACCGCAATGCGTATGCCTCGGGGTGCTCTGCGGAGCGCAGTTCCCAAACAGGATGTGACGCCGCCTGGTTGATGCGGCGTAGGCGCACCGCATGCGTGGGGTGCGCTCTCGCGTAGTCGACGAAGCCGTACAGATCGTCCGAGGCCAGTCCCAGGACGAACGGCGCGGCAGGAAAGGCCAGAACGAGACCGAGCTGCGACCGGCTGTATAGGGCCTGCGCCAGGTAATCGAGTGGGCCGCGAATCGCATCGGGCAGTTCCACGTCGCCCGTGTCCATTTCGAGCAGCGGGCCACGAAGATACGTCCGTATCTCGCGCACCTTCGGCCTCTCGGCCGCGGGGGTGGCTTCGAGCACCGCATGAATCGTGTCGGCCGTGTTCTTGACGAGATTCCGCAGCACGGCGAAGTCCGCTGCGGAAAGGTCGATCAGGGATATCTGGTGGGCCAGCGCGTAATCCTGTGCCTCCGGGCTGAAGCCGGACGTGGAGAAGATCGCGTAGCTGTAGCGGTACCGCGTCCGAGGCCGGCCGGTCCCCACAGCGGTGAGCGTGGTGGTCTCGCCCTCATTTACGTCATGGATCACACCGTGGCCGTTGCGTACGGTGGGCAGACCAACTGGACCTGTGGTCAGGTACTTTGCCTCGACGAACAGGCGGACCGGCAGGGAGAACGGCGGGACATACCGGAACTGTCCGAGCGCGTCGACTTGGTGCCATGCCCCGCGTCCGCGAACCAGCAGACCGTTCTTGTCCTCCTTCAGCACCTTCCACGGCTCTTTGTCCTGGTCATCGTCGGCCGTGAGGACCTCGAAGCCGCTGGAGCGCAATAACCAGGCCAGCACCTCCTCCAGGAGGTAGCCGCGCAAGGGCCCTTTGCCGATTACTTTGCCTGGCACGCCGGTGATCCTACGCACGGCCTTGATCTTGGTTCCAGGATGCCGTCGGGTGCGCTGATGCCGTGGTACGGCGAAGGCCCGGTGGTGCCGGTCCGTGAAGGGAGCGGCACCACCGGGCCTGGGAGAAGGGGCATCGCTCCCCTCGATCCCCGCCTCGGTCAGCGGCTATGGGCATCCCGTCAGCCGCGGCGGACGACGGTGAGACGGTCCTCCGCTCCCTCGGGCAGCGTGCGGCGCGGCACCGGGCCGGGTGCGGCGAGCGAGGAGGCGAAGACCGCGACCAGCTCATGCGGGGCGCTCGCACTGAAACTCGCACACCACAGGTACGGCTCCCCGAGCACGGGCTCCGCCCACGCCTGCCACCCCAGCAGGTCATCGCGAGGGTCGGCGTCGTGGATGAGCGGCGGCAGCATCTCCAGCGAGACGTTCGTGGAAAAGCCCGGGTCGGTGGCGGTCGTACGCGGGCGTTCCATGTCGCGCAGCCAGCCCCGGGCGCTGAGCGATGTGAGCACCGCCTCGGCGTTCTCGAGCCCAGCATCGGGGGTCTCGCTGGCGTCGAGCGCGAGGACGAAATCGGTGAGCGCCTCGTGCGGTATCCCGGCGGTGAAGTACGCGTTCCACTCGGTCAAGGCCGAGGCAGGGTGCGGGCGGGCCGACATCTGCCAGGCCACCGGGAGGCCGCCCAACTCGAACGGGTAGGCGGCGAGGATCCACTCGGCGCCACGCAGGCCGTCGGGACTCGTATAGAGCAGGGTGTTGCGGGAGGTCGGCCACATGCGCCAGCCGAAGTCGGTCAGGGTCTCGCCGATCCGCTCGGCGAGGACGCCGTCGTCACCGGCCAGGTGGCGCGGGGTAACCCAGCACATCGGGTCCGGCGCGGTGGGACGTGAGGGATCGATGGGGTGGTGCGGGTGCAGGGGCGCCTCCGTCAGTTCGGGGGTGAATCACTGGCCGTCGTTCGGCCTGGTCGCACCGCGTCGGCGGCGCCGGGGTGCATCAACCGGGCCCTGCCAGGTCAGAGCGACGGCCACGGCGGGCGGCAGGGGACCGAACTGCTCGGCCTCCGGAGACTCGGCGATGTAGACCATCGGCCGGCCGTGCTCGTCCACCGACTTCTCCACACCGCCCAGACGGTGGGTCATGGGGAAGAAGGGGTTGATGGCAAGGCGGACGGGTGTGTCACGGTCGCAGGCGGACAGCAGGTCGAGGACGTCGCCGACAGTCATGTCGGGCGAGTGCGGGTCCAAGGCATTCTCCTAGCGGTAGCGGGCGAAGCCGCGCGAGCAGGGGCAGGGTACGCGGCGCGCGTATACATGGAGGGCGGACGTGCCCGTCACAGAGGGCAGGTGGTGGACAGGATCCGGGCCACGGCATCGGCGACAATCTCCGCCGGCGTGTCGGTGCCGAAGGCGATGCGGTAGCCGGGGACGTTCGCGGTGCCGGTGACTGCGATGACCCAGCCCTCGCCCGTCACCCAGTCCTCGTCGGCGCCGCCGGGCCGGCCGTTGGGGAAGTAGCCGAGGTAGAACCGTCCGTCGCGCGAGCTGACGTGCACGTCGGCCCGGTCGTCGACGATGTGGGTGAAATCAGCCTGTGGGAACTGGTCGATCACCTCCATCGCCTGGCCGGCACCGAGCTTCCAGGAGTGGAGCCGCAGGGCTCCGACCGTGGTGGCGAACCCGGGTTGCGTCGCGTCCAATGCCATAGCATCACCTCTCTGACCTGGGGTTTTAGGGAAGGTCATTTAGGTTGACATGGTGTCGCGGCGATCTCCAGTCCCTGCGGGCTCTTTCCTGTCTGCCACAGGCGAACTGTCCTTGGGCGGCGAAGCCAGGTACCCACTGCACACTGAGCCGCCTGGTGCTTTGGCCGAGTCGGCGTCAGGAACGGCGGAGCTCACTCTTGTCGAGGACGAGGAGATCCAGCCCAGCATCGGAGCAGAGCTTGGCGGCCTGCTCACGAGTCGTCTGGGGAACGGTGTCGACCGCCGCAAGTAGGTGGATGTCGACGCCCAAGCGAGTGCTCAAGGCGATGTCGTGGGTGAGCTGGTCGGTCGTGAACTGGGACGCGGACGTCTTGACCTCGCCGGACAACACGCGCCCGCCAAACAGGCCGAAGACATCGGCCTCGCCGCGCGGCTGATCGGTGAACCAGAGGTCGATGCCAGGTAGGAAGTACGAGTCCGGCTCCTTCTCCGTCAGGGCAGCGATCACGAGCAGGTGAGGAAGAAGGCCCTGGTCGCTGGCGCGGTCGACGAAGCTGTCGAGCCGGTAGAAGACGGAAAGGCCGTCCGCGGTGGTCTCGTACCGCGATGGCGAGGAGCAGCCCGGGCACACCGGTCGGCGCTGCGTCTGTTCGAATGGGTGGAAGGTGCGAACCCCGCACTGGGCGCAGTTGGTCTCCACCCCACGTTCGGCCCAGCCAAGTGCACACAGACTTTCAGCCGCCTCGGAGGCCCGTTGCGGCGACAGCTCCAACTTCGCGGTGGGGCGGTACCGACGCTCGGCGCGGCCACCCCACATGGAGGCCAGCTCGACCAGCTGCGCAGCGTCGTCCGCCCCTTCCGCCCTGATCTTCCGCAGCTCCCTGAGGAGTTCCTTGGACCGGGGAGTCGTGAGGGCAATCACGGCTTCGTACACACCCGGTTCGAGGAGAGCGGTGATGTCAGCCTGAGCCTGCAACGCGACCCCGAGCTTGCCCTTGTCCAGGGCGTGACGGGCGCTCGCCTGCTCGAGAACTGCCTCGGTCGCCTGGGCGAGTGTGGGCACGGTGAGCGCGAAGCTGTAGTCGTTCGCCGCGCGAGTGTGCATTTGGATGCTGTCCCCGCGCCATTGCGCGTTCGGCTCGACGAGCGAGGCGACGCAGTCGCGTCGGGGCAGGCCGTCGAGCGGGCTGCCCCACAGCCGGACCAGGGCCCAACTGCCTTGGGTGTGGAAGTGGACGGGCGAGGTGAACCGGAGTGTGCTCGCGTCCCCGGCGAACACGTGCACGTCGAACGAAGTCGCCAAGCCGTACTCACGGTCCCGCAGGAGCCACGAGCGCGGATCGAGGCCAGTCTTGTAGGTGAAGGGGGGCTGCCGCAGCGCTGGGGTGGGGAACTTTTCGCTGATCTTCACCTCCGCGTCCGTGCGCTGCAGCTCCAGGATCTCGGCGATCTCGTGCAGGTGCTCCTGGGGGACATTTCTGCTGAGCAGCATCACGTCGGGGGAGAACTCTGCGGGGCGGGCGAGCATGCCGGCGAGCTGTTGGGCAGGGCCCAGCCAGTACTGAACCTCTCCGGTGGGCAGGAGCAGCATGGGCATCCCGGGGTGGCTGACCGGACGTAGCGCGCGGGCGTTCCAGAAGGCGACGCAGTCCTCGATGTCGTTGGGATCGGTGACCCATACAGCCGCGGGCAGTGACCCGATGGCTTTGCTGCGATGCTCGCCGAACTGTGCAATCGTGCTCTGCAGATGGGTGGCTCCGTACATCTGGTTCCGGCCGTACTCATCAGGCAGGCCCGGGCGGACGGCGAGTGCGGTGGGCCGCAGCTCTTCGGCCTGGTCCTCGCTGAGGAGGCCGGCGGCGGCCACTTGCCACAGCGGGGCGCCGTCCACGGCGACGACCGGCAGGGTGGACGGCTGCACGGGAGGGTTGACGTGCAGCGGGTGGCAGGTGAACCTCGCGGGGCCGGCCTGGTCGATCTTGGCGATCGGGACGCAGGGCAGGCCGAGGGCGGCAGCCACGCGCTGGGCGAGGGCGTCGTCGAGGTCCACGTTGACCGCGGCTTCGACCTTCGCCGCAGCTACGGTCTCGCGCAGCTCGTCGGGGATCTCGCCGTTGTCTGGCACGGCGAGGATGGGTTCGGTCATCCCGCCCCACCGGGTGCTCGCTTCCTGCACTGCCTGGCGGAAACCGGGCTCGCTGCCCACGCGGATGAGATAGGCGGCGCGCGCCGGTAGTACGACGGCCTGCATCATCGACTGGCCGAGATAGTCCTTACGGTCCATGCGGACGATCCTCGCAGCACCAGGAACTTGCTCACACTGCTTCGCCACGCTCGAACATGGTGCGTGACAGTGTTCCAGCTCGACCGCAAGTCCGACTCCACGACCGCCAGTAGCCAGCTAGCCACCACCAAGGTCTAGGACGACGGGGCGTACCCGTGGCACGAAGGCCGCAACCGTCTCTGCGAACACGTGCCAACTCGGAGTATTTTCGTCGGTTTGACGATTAGCTGCCGAAGCTGGGAGGCTCGAGCTTATGCGCGCGTTCATCTCGCACAACCACCGCGACAAGCCCGCGGTAAAGCCGCTCGCCGCCCGGCTGCGGCTGCTTGGTGTCGACGTATGGCTTGACTCCTGGGAGATCCGGCCCGGAGACACCATCCCCGGCAAGGTCAACCAAGCTCTGAGCGTGGTCGACACCGTGATCGTCTTCTGGTCCGAGAACGCCTCGAAGTCTCGGTGGGTGAACACGGAGTGGGAAACAGCCCTGACACGCAGCCTGGACGACGACTCAGTCCGGGTCATTCCGGTACTCCTCGACGAGACCCCCCTGCCGGCTCTTCTGCGGCGGATCATGTGGGTCTCTATGACGGA
The DNA here is from genome assembly GCF_022343545.1 of Streptomyces arenae. NCBI lineage: Bacteria > Bacillati > Actinomycetota > Actinomycetes > Kitasatosporales > Streptomycetaceae > Streptomyces > Streptomyces arenae. The sequence goes on along the minus strand of NZ_JAKQYH010000059.1, from coordinate 109,661 downwards.
CGACGATGTAGATCGCGCCGCGCGGGAACTCGTCAGTATCGAATCCCAGGCCGACCTCATTAAGACCATGCAGCAGACCGTCGAGGAATCGGGCCTCGACTACCAATACTTCCACGGGTACGGCGTGGCCGTGGGCTGCCTCAAGTGCGGGGCTCCAAGCCCAAAACTGGAGGGGTGGAGCGAGGTGGACCACTCTCGCGATGACACGTACGCGGGGGTGCGGTGCACACAGTGCGGCTGGAACGAGGGCGGCGAGATCTGGTGACGCCGAGCCGCGAGCCTGTACTCACGCGGCGTGGGTCCGTCTCTCACTCCTGGGACGGTGCGGCCGTCGCACTCCGCCAGGACGCGCCGAGTTCCGCGAGCTGCCCACAAAGTACGCCGCGCTACTCCTCCAGGTCCTGCGAGGCCAGCGACAGGAGATAGATGTTGTCGCGGTACAGGCGGAACTCGATGCGCTCCTACCCCTGGGCGATCTTGGCCTTCACGCGGTCCCACTCGGATCGGTCCGTCGGACGCTGACTGCTGAGGTCGGCGATACCCGGTGAGCAGGCGATGGCCCGGCAGCCGGGCATGAGCCGGAGTGCGGCAGCGCTGGCAAGATCCTCGGTGAAGGGTCGGCCAAGTGGAGAAGTAGATCGGCTCTCCTGCCGACCCCGTCCGCTTCACGGCGTCCCTGCGGAAACCGACCCATGACATCGCCGGAGAACCGGACAGGCGCGCACAATGCACGCATAGGTGGGCATCGCCCGGGATACGGACGCCTCGTACGTGTGGTCGCCACGCTAGCAGCGCCCAGTCCACGGGTCGGGGACGACGATTCGCTAGGCCACGGGAACGGCTCCTTCGGTGCGGGGAGCTGATTTCGGCGACAGTGTGCCGCACCACAGCGATATCGCGCTGGCGTTCGACGCTCGCCGACCCCAACGGGATGGCGAGTCCACCCTTGAAGGCGAATATTCGTACGAGCCTTCGCGGTTCGACGTCGCACTACGGCGCAGGCCACGCGTGGGCAGCGGGTGGCGCCTCGCCTCCGCTCACATCGGATAAGCACCCATGACGAAGCCCCCGGAATCGATTCCGGGGGCTTCGTCATGGGTGCTGCGGGTGAGGTCAGCTCGCGGTGGAGCCGTCGTCGGTGGAACTGTCCGTGCGTCGCCGACGGGCCGCGAAGAGGGCGCCTCCGCCGGCGGCGATCAGAACTCCCGCGCCACCGATCAGCCACGGGGTGGCGTCGGCGCCGGTGTGCGCGAGCGAGCCGGTGGGAGCGGGCGCCGCGGTGCTCGATGTGGTCTCGTCAGAGGTCGGAGTACCCGAGGCGGACGGCGCCGGGGCGGCCTCGTCCTTGCCGGGCTTGTCCGGGGAGGGCTTGTCGCTCGGCTTCTCGGTGGGCTTGTCAGTCGGCTTTTCCGTGGGCGGCGGGCTGGTGGCGGTCTTGGCGTTGGTGACGGTCACGGTCACGGGATCGCCCGGCTTGGCCTTGAACGCCTTCGAAGGCTTATAGAGGTCGTAGCCAGCGGGTGCCTTCACCTGCTTGACCCAGAAGTCACTGCCTGTACGGGAGTTGATGGGGAGCTTGCCGCTGGCCGTGCCGTCGGCGCCGGTGGTCAGAGTGAGGATAGTCTTGTCGCCGCTGCCGATGTTGACCGTGGATCCGGCCAACAGCTTGCCGGTCTTGTCGTCCTTGGCCTTCAGCAGGACCGAGGCGGCCTTGAAGGGGTCGACGATCGTGAGCGGGGTGTCCGTGCCGGGCGTGACGACGACGTCCTGGTCGTCGACCGTGTCGTGCAGGGTGCTGCCGCTGGAGATCTCCTTGAGGCGGTAGACGCCCGGTGCGAGGTCCGTGAAGGCCAGCTTGCCCTGGGCGTCGGTCTTGCCGTTGGCGGCCTCCTTGCCCGCAGAGTCGAAGAGGGTGAAGGACGCGCCGGCGAGCAAGTCGTCGGCGGGGTCCTTCTTCAGGATGGCCACGCCGCCGGTCTCCGGCACGGTGGCGTTGCGCGGAGTCGAGGACGTGGATGCGGACGGGCTGGGATCGGTGCTCTGGGCCGATGCGGTCGGCGCCCAGGACAGGCTGCCGGTCACCGTGGCGGCGACGGCAACAGCGACCGGGAGGGTGCGAGCGGAGCGGATGCGCAAGAAGGAACTCTCCAAGGGATGCAGGCGGGAACAGGCAAGGCGGGCATGCGGATCAGTGGTTCAGCGGGAGCGGCCGGGCGCCGGACGCGGGGGTGAAGTAGGCGGTCCGTTTGCTGAACGGGAGGGTGCGGTGATCGCGTAGCGGCGGGCGGCGGCGCGGACGAGTCGCTGTTGCTGCTCGACGGGCAGTCGTGCGATGCCGGCCAGGCCCTGGGCGATGCTCAGGCCGAAGGGGGATCCGGCGTCCAGGCCGGCTGCCTGGACGATCTGCGCGGCAGCCTCGGCTTCGACGAGGATGCCGTAGGTGCTGGGGACGCCAAGCATGTGCTCGGCGTGGTGCGGGCGCCGTCGAGGATGTCGGTGAGCGGGAGATCATCGTGGAGGCAGTCCTCGACGAAGTCGAGGAGAGTCAGCGTCGCGCTGTGCAGCCGGGCGCGGAAGTCCGGGTCGGTGAGCCGGAAACCGTTCGGGCCCGACGGCAGAGGCGGGCCCGGGACCGTGTCGTTCAGCGGCGGTGGCCGTCGGTGCGAGGGGAACCAGTGGGGCGGAGACATCCAGAACTCCATGGTGAGGTGGGTGGTTCAGCGGGTACGGGGCGAAGCCGCGGAGGTGGGTGTGGGCTGGGCGACGGGCCGGGCTGCCTGTCGGGACGCGGCAGGTGGCGGGAACCAGAAGTGGGCGTACTGCTCGATCGCGGTACGTAGCCCCGTGCCGTCCGCGCCGTGCCATGGCGGCTGGCTGCTGTGGGCGTGCCAGTCGCGAAAGACGGCGTAGCCGTCTCGCCCGGGCACGAGGTCGCGGGCCGTGTCGCGGCTGGCGAAGGTGCCGTGATCTGGGAAGCGGAGGATCGCAGTGTCGAGGACGCCCTGCTCGGGGTGGACGACACGCAGGCGAAGTCCGTCGTACTCGCCGTGGCGGATGGTGGGGGCGAAGTCGATCCGTAGCCGCAGCGGCGAGTTCGGCCGCGGGGATCCGTAAAGGGTGTCGCCGACGATGGCGTACTGGAGAGGCAGTTCGAGGACGTCGTCGAAGAACTGCTGGGCGTGCAGGGCCAAAGAGCCTCTCTCGGACGAAGGGGACCTGGTCGGTCAGCGACGGGGACTGGAGCACCGAGCGGGCAGGACTGCCGACGGAGTTGTCGTGGTGCTCCAGCGCGGGATGCTGCGCGTGGTCAGCGCGGGCGCCCGGCGGGGAGCGGTACGCCGGGCATCGAGGGGCGTGGGAACCGGAGGCGGTGGAGGGGTGACGGGAACGAGCTGGGCGTTCTCTCGCTGGGCTCGCAGCAGCTGGTCCTTCCAGCGCGGCAGGGGCGCGGGGTCGGACACGCTCTCGGTGATGGCCCTCACCAGTGGAATCGGGGTGTTCGTGGAGGCGGTGGCGTACCAGCCGGAGCTGATCCTCGGGCCGCCCCACATGTACCAGCGGGCCTGCAGCGTGGTGAGTTCCTTCTCCGCATCCAGTCGACCCTGGGCGTATTCGAGCCCGGCCATGCCGTCTGGGGTCTGCAGCTCCAGGACGCCCCACCGTGGGTGCTGGATCTTCCAGCCGCGGTTGATGAGCGGGACGACGGCGTGGAAGGCGTCGAGTTCGGGGTCGGCGGGGTCGGGCTGAGCGAGGTAGTGCTCGGGTCCGGCCTAATACGCCGCCGCCAGGGCCGTGGTGAACGCGGTGACGAATTCGGTGGGGCACTGGTCATTGAAGGAGACGCCCCAGGCGGGCGGGCCGAAGCGGTCGCGGTAGGCGTTGATCCGCCAGAGTCCGTCGTCGGCTCCCTCGGGCAGGAATCCGAGTCGGACGCGGTGGTCGGGCGCGGTGACGTAGGCGTTGCCGAGGTCGTCGTGGCGCAGGTCGAAGCCGAGCGCGAGCAGCGGCTCCAGCGCTGGGTCCCCCACGGCGGTGCTGCCGGCGAGGTATCGGGGAGAGACGTAGACGTCGCCGTCGATCTCTTCGGTGTCGGGCACGAAAGTCCAGAGGGTGTCGGGGCTGAGGAGTGAGCGGCGCGTTGTGGGATCAGAAGCCGGTGCGCTCCGCGATGACGGGCAGCAACTGCGCGGCAAGTTCTGCGGGTTGGCCGGTGTAGTGCAGGGTGCGCAGGCCCAGCTCAGCGGCGGCCCGGCAGTTGTCCTCGCGATCGTCGACGAACAGCACGCGCCCAGGGTCATCGACGCCGGTGGCGGCCAGGGCGTGGTCGTACGCGGCCGAATCGGGCTTGCACAGACCCAAGCGGGCGGAGTAAAAGGCGTCGTCCATCAGTTCGTGCCGCCAGTCGGTGGCGTCCAGGACGTCGCTGAGGTGGGCCGGGGCGTTGGAGAGCAAAACCATCGTCAGCCCCGACGTGCGGGCGCGGTACAGGATGTGGAGGACGCGCGGGTCGGTGCGGCTCCACAGGGAGGTGTCGGCATCGCGCAGGGTGCGCAGCCATCGCGGGCCGGGTTGGTGACCGAGCACTTTCGCCCAGTAGGCGAGATCGCTCAGTTGTCCTGCGTCGTAGGCGCTGCGGTGAGCCCAGAAGGCTTCCTGAAACGAGGGGAGATGCCGGTCGGGCCACTCGGCAAGGTCGGCGAGCCGGGTCCACATAGCGGTACTGGGCTGCAAACCAAGAACCCCGTTGTAGTCGAGGATCAGGGCTTCTATGCCGGTCCGGGAGTCGTGGGTGCGGGTCAAGGGGTCGTTCTCTCCAGGGCTTTGGGTGCGAGGGTGGCGACGGTCAGGGCGAGGAGGGCGGGCAACAGCAGCGCGTGCGGCAGTGCGGTGACAGTGGCGAGGGCACCGATGACGGCGGGACCGGCGAGCAGGCCGACGTAGCCGGTGACCGCGACGGTGGCGACCGCGCGTGGTCCGCCAGTGCCAGCGGCGGTGATCAGGCTGGGGATGGTGACGGACAGGCCCAGGCCGAAGGCCGCCCAGCCGAACAGGGCGAAGGCGATGGTGGAGCCGGCCAGTCCGGTGGCGAGGCCGAGCGCGGCCAAAGCGGCGCCGGCGCGTACGACGGCTGACGCGCCGAAGCGGGCGGTGAGTCGGTCACCGACGAGTCGGCCTGCGGCCATGGCGGCGCTGTAGAGGCCGAATGCCGCAGCGCTGGTCGCGGCCGTCGCGCCGAGGCCGTGCAGGTGGACGGCAGCCCAGTCGGCAGCAGCGCCTTCGCCCAGCAATGTTGCCGCTGCCAGGACGCCCAGCAGCCACACCCGGGGCCGCGACTGGCCCCCGCGTTCGCCCGAGCCCTGTGCGGCAGGATGGTGAACGGGCTTGAGTGCAGGGCTGGCGAGAGTCCGGGTCAGCGCCGCTGTGGCTCCTGCCGCCGCTGCGGCGCAGACGGCGACACCCGTGAACAGAACGGTGTGTGAGGTGTGGGTGGTGGCCGCGGCCAGCGCGGCGCCGAGAAGTGCGCCGAGGCTGTAACTCGCGTGCAGCCCGGCCATGATGGGGCGGCCGTGAGCGTCCTGGCAGCGGACCGCCGAGGCATTGGCCGCGACGTCAAGGACGCCGTGTGCGACGCCGAAGGCGAACGCCGCCGCGAACAGGCTCTCCAGACTGGAGCAGACCCCGAGGATGGCGAGACAGGCGGCGAGGGCCATGGCGCCGCCGGTCAGCAGGGCAGGCAGGCGAGCCGGGCGGGCGAGGCGCCCACCCGCCTGGAGTCCGGCGACCATGCCGAGGGCGGCGGCCAGCAGGACCAGGGCAAGCCCTCCGGTGCTCACCTCGGCGGCGGACTGAACTGCGGGCATGCGGGCGCTGAAGACGGCCATGACCACCCCCAGGCCGGCGAAGTACCCGATCAGCAGGCGGCGGCTGCGCACCAGCTCGATCGCTGCGGTTTTCCTCACGCGGCGTGCTCCCCGGTGGCCGGAGCCGTCTGCGTGCCAGCGGCCACCTGGACGTCGAGGTTGCGGTACGCCTCCTGGGCTCGGTCCTGGGCGGCCGTGGCGGTCGGCCCGGTGGTGATGACGAAGCCGATGCGGGCGGTGAACAGATGGCCGCCGTCCTCGGGGAGCACGAGCTGGTCGCCAGGCTGCCGCTGGAAAAGCACGCGCTCCACTCCCCCGGTGGGCTTCACGACACCGCGGGCGGTCAGGGTGCCGGAATAGGCCGGGTAGATGAAGCGGATCGCCGCAGCCTGGCGGCGGGTAGGCGTCAGGTCAGGGGTACGTCCGCACGCGATGTCGGCGGCGGCCCGGGCGAGATCGACGCCGGTGGCCAGGTGGACTAGGTGACCGATCATGTCGCCGGCGATGCGCGCGTTGACCTCGATCAGGCGGGGGCGGCCGTCGACGATGCGGATCTCGACGTGGCTGACACCGTCGGTGATGCCGACGGCGTCGAGGGCCGCGACGGCGACCGGCGCTACGGTGGCGAGCAGCGGGTCGTTCGCATCGACCACGTGCGCCAGCTCCTCGAAGAAGGGCGGCATCCCGACGGTCTTGCGGGTGACGGCGACCACGGTGGTCTGCCCCTGATGGGTGACACATTCGACGCTCACCTCCGGGCCGTCGAGGTACTCCTCGACCAGGACCTGGGTACTCTCCACACCGTCGTCGGCGGTGCGCGCGGCGAAGGCGTACGCGGCCGGGAAGTCGTCGGCGGAATCGACGCGGATGACGCCCATACTCGCGGCGTGCGCGGCGGGCTTGACGACGACGGGATAGCCGATCAACGAGGCGGCATCGGCCGCCTCCCGCTCGATGCGCACGCTCACGGATACGGCGGAGGGCACCCCGTGGCGGGCGAACAGGCTGCGGCTCGTGTGCTTGTTGCGGCAGCCTTGGAGGGCTTCCGCAGCCGTGGTGGGCAGGCCGAGCTGGCGGGCAAGACGGGCGACCGGGACGAGGTACCACTCGGTCCACGTCACCACGCCGGCCAGCTCGTACCTCTCAGCGAGCGCTCGCCCGGCCGCGGCCAGTGCCGCCTGGTCGGTGGGGTCGGCGACGGCGTAGTCGAGGAGGAACTCCTTCTCCCAGGTCGGCTCGGCGCCGGAAATCAGGACGACGTCGTAATGGGCGCGGACATTCGAAAGGCAGTAGCCGCGATAAGCGTGCGCCTCCATGTCGGCGGCTGCAACTACCAGAACGACGGGGCGAGAGGACAACAAGGCTCCAAACAGTGGCAGAACAAAGGAGGTTGACGGCAGACGGCCGGGGTCAGAGGGTGCAACGTCGCCGCAGCTCGAAGGCACTCGCCCAGTGCGGGTGGTCCTCGATCAGCTTTCGGGCGTACAAGGCGGCAAAGGAGTTGTTCAGCCCGCGCACGCCCGCGGGCAGCTGCCAGCGCAGGTCCTCGAACAGCGCCTTCAGCCCGACCCGGCTGGCCCCGGTGGCGAGCCGGTCAGCGGTCAAACGCTCCAACGCGCGGTAGACGTACGGGTGCTCGGCGTCGAAGGCCAGGAACCGGTCGGTCAGCGTGGGCCGCGATCCTGCTCTCAACGACGGGCGGGATACGGCGGGACCACCTGGTCGGACGAGGCGTGGGACGAGGGCAGTCGACCAGGACGGTCAGGCAAAGGACGTGCGCAGGGTGGCGGTGGCGCGCAGCCGGGCGAAGGTGGTGAACAGGCCCGCGGCCTGGAGCACGGCGCAGCCGGTGATGACATGGCCGAGCTGGGCGGGCGGTACGACGGCGACGAGGACGCCGGCCAGCGGGAAGGGCAGCAACAGCACCAAGATCGTCAGGGAGAGGGTGGCGCCGAACACGTCCGCGGGGATGAGGCGGGAGCGCAGGGTGCGCAGCACGACGGTCATGCCGCCCTCGCCGGCCATGAGGACGGCGATCAGGGCGAGATAGGCGTGGTAAGTGCCAGCGAAGGAGACGGCCAGGCACGCGGTGGCGGCGATCGTTGCGGATACGACGCCGACCGGCCACAGGCCAAAGCGGTCGATCGCCTTGCGGCACAGGAGGACCGCGCCGAGCGAGGCGACCGCGGCAACCGACCAGATGAATCCGACGTCAACCGTGGAGTGGCCGAGCTGCTTGACGATGATCACCGGGGCGGCGGCCTGCAGCAGGCCCACGGCCAGGTTGGACACGGTCAGTCCGGCCACCAGCCAGCCGAGTGCCGGCAGGGCGCGCAGGGTCGCCCATCCGGTCCGCAGTCCCTTGCCGACGGGCTGCGTTGCGGCGGGCTCGGGGCCCAGGTGTTGGCTCGGAGCGAGGATGCTGGTGAGCAGGGAGAAGACGGCGATCACCAGCAGCATGCCGGTGTCGCCGGTCCACTGGAGCAGGAGGCCGGCCAGGGCGGGTCCGGAGAGGGTGGCAACCTGGTCGATGCCGAGGAGCACCGACTGCACGCGGTGGGCGCGGGCGCCGGCCTCACGGCTGGCGACCCCGCCCGCGGTCTCAACCGCGATGTACGAGCACTCGGTGAGGATGCCGGTGGACGCGGCGAGGACCATGACGGTGACCGTTGCCCCAAGCCCCGCTTCCTGCTGCGGCAGGAAGTACGCGGCGGCCAGGACGACCAGGGCGCGGGCAACGGAGGCGTAGCGGAGCACGGTGGTAGTGCCATGGCGGTCGACCAGGGCCCCGGCGAAGGCGAACGCGCCCAGTCGCGGGATCCATTCCAACGCGAAGGCGAGGCCGGTCAGGGCTGCGGAGTTGGTGGTGGCCAGGACCAGCAGCGGGATGCCGTAGGTGGCCATGGCGTACGCGGCGGCGTCCGTGCTGCGCGGCAGGTAGATGCCGCGCAGCACTGTGGGGACCGGTCGGCGGGCATGCCGCGGTCCGACACGGGATCTCACGCAGCGCGCCCCGCTTCCGCCGCTTGCTGCGCGGAGCGGGCGTCGGTGTGGTTGAGGACGCGGGGGTTCGCCTGCAGAAAATCGGTGAGGACCTGATGCGGCGTCGACGGCTCCAGACTCGAGCCGAACGCGTGCGTGCTGCGGCTGTGCAGCTGGAGGGTGTGCTGGACGCGGGTGACGAAGTCGGTGCTGGTGTCGGGGAACTGACGGGCGCGCGCCCAGCGGGCCGCGGTGTCGTACACCTCGGCCAGAGCCTCGCCACTCACGGTGAGCCGGTAGCGGTCGGGGGCCTGTTCGTCGGCGTGGACCAGGCCGAGGTCGCGGGCGACGTCGATGGCATGGCGCAGTTGCCCGGGGGTGAGGTCGCCGAAGGCGCCCTGAAGGCTGCCGCGCCGGTGGCTGATGGGGCCGTTGTCGTCGATCTCAGTGACCAGGCGGATCAGGCCCGGCAGGGTCAGGGTCCGGATCGCCCGGCGTTCGTGCAGGAGGGTCTCGGGCAGGGAGCGGGTCATCGGCGCGGGCCTCCTGCCGGGGAGATCGGGCGGGCGGGTATCTGGTGGGAGAAGAGGTCGCCGGGCCGCCACGCCGGGCCGCCCGGGGGCGTCGTGGTCAGCGCGGAACGAACTGCTGGCGCTGCCGGAACCGCCGGTGCGGGGAGGCGGGTCGGAGTGGTCGCCCACGGGCCTGAACGGTTCTGCGACGGGGCGGCGCCCGGCACCCGAGTCCGACGGGCGTCGGACTCGGGTGTCGGGGCGGTGGCCCAGGCGGAGATCGCCTGGAAAATGGGGGCGAGTGCCCGGCCGCTCGTGGTCAGCTGGTAGCCGCCGGTTCCGATGGCCGTGACGAGTCCGTCGTCGACCAGGCGTTCCAGGGGCTTGTAGACGGCGGTCAGCCCGTAGCCGGGCATGGCTTCGGTCGCCAGCGTCTTGGCCGTCGCGATGCCCCGGGCCTGCAGGGAGAACAGGATCGGAGTGGCGTGCCGCGGCACGAGCAGCGCGACCGCGTCGTCAATGTTCTGGGCCGGCGCGATCCGCTCGGGCTCGGCCACGCCGGTGTGCTTGTTGGCGACCAGGTCCTTCTCCAGATACGTGTCGCCCCAGGACGCGATCACCGAGAGGACGGGCAGCAGCGTGGCCCCGCGGCCGGTGAGACCGTAGGTGACGTGGCGCGGGGCGTACTCCGTACGCTCGATGACGCCGGCGTTGGTGAGGTGACGCAGCCGGGGGTGGAGCTGCCCGTCCGCCAGCCACGGAAGCCTCGGCTTGACCTCGGCGTAGCGCAGCGGCTGGGAGGAGACGGTCATCAGCACCCACACGCTCCAGCGCGGGGCGAGCAAGTCCAGGGTCTTGGTGACGCCCACGAGATCGTTCGGTGTGGCGGGCGGCGCGGTGGTGGCCAAGAAGGGGGCTCCTCAAGCGGTACGGGTGGGTCAGCGGGTGCGGGAGGTGGTCGCCGTCGGTGTGGCGGGGCCCGGTACAGCCGGCGGGTGGGTGTCCGGGGCGGACACGCGGCGCAGGCCGCCCAGGACCGCGCTGATGCTCTTTGCGTAGGCGTCGCGGGTGGCGACGGACTCGGCGATGCGACGGGCGCAGTCGAGGATGTGGCCGGCGGCGAAACGGCCGATGTCCTGGTCAGGGTCGGTGAGTTCGCGCAGTCGCTGCAGCTGGAAGGCGATGTTGCGTTCGGCGAGGGCCAGGTCCCTGTGGGTGCCGGTCAAAGCGGCGAGCAGCGTGGTCTCGGGGGTGGCGTCGGCGATGGCTTCGAGTTCGGCGAGCGGCTGTCCGTACAGCGCCTCGATGCGCCGGGCGACGAGCTGGGAAACGGCATGGGACGGGATGTCGGGCTGGGGCAATCGATGGACTTTCAGGGACGTCGTATCCGCACCGCCCCGGCGCGGGATGCTGCCGGGGCGGGCGGAGCGGTGGCGACGATCTTGGGACTCAACCCGGCGCGTGATGCTGCTACTTGGTTCGGCGCCGGCATGGTGCGCAGCACCTCGTCGAGTGCGGCGGTGCAGCCGTCGCGGCCGGCCAGAGCTGCGTCCAGCCAGTCCGCGTCCCACCGCAGGCCCTCAGCAGACAGGTCGTCCATGTCCCCGTCGGGTTCCGTCGCGGAATGGACGCGGTCACGGACGCGGGCCACCTGCTCCTCGGCAATGGCGAGGAAGCTGCGCAGTTCCAGCGCCCGCTGAAGTGGGGCATTGGCCTCGCCTCGGGCGGCCTGCGCATACAGCTCGGCTACCTCGGCGCCGAACGCTTCCTGCAGAGCCGCATCACGGCTGCTGGGCTTGTCTATGACGCTCACCGCGTGGCCCCGCGCGCCGTGGCGTTCCGCGCACTGGGCAGCGTGGGCGGAGAGGTTGGCAGGGCCGGAGCGCGACGGACGGCGGGAGACGCGCCTGGCCACACCCCGGGCCCGCGCTTGCCGGGAGCGTTGGGGTCGAGGAGGTACTTCACGACCATGGCGCGTCCGTCGCGGGACGCTACCGCGGCGTTGACCTGGTGGGCCAACTCCATGACGGGATCGTCGAGTACGTCCGGCGGCTGGGTGCCCAGCGCCTCGACGAGCGCATCCTCGGCGGTGTCGAGGGCCTGCTGTGTTTCGGCGAGCAGGCCGTACCAGTGCACGACGGTGGTGGCCTCGGGATCGGCCTGCGGTGCCGCCTCAACAGCCCGGCGCAGGTCGGCGAGCGGCATCTGGAATCGATCCTCGATTCGCTCGGTAATGACGCCCATCACGTCATCGCTGGCGTCGAGCACTAAGAGCTTCCCTTCGTTTCGGAAATTCCGGTGTGAGAATGGGAAATGGGGTGACGGTGGGCTAGTCCAGGCACATGCCGGCCGGGCGGTAGACATACTTGGCGGAGACCCAGCCGTTGACGCCGGTCGTCCTGTCGGTGATGTAGCGCCACTTTCCGCTGGTCTTGTGCACGGTGAACTTGTGGCCCCGATACAGAACCCCGAGTGCCTTGGAGTTGGCGGACGCCTTGGCGCGGATGGTGACGGCCTTGGTGCTGAGCGTCCACGGTCCGGGCTTGCTGCAGGTCGGGTCGGTCATGGAGGTTGGCGCCTGCGCGGGTGCGGCGCTCGCGGTGGCGGTGGAGACCAGCGGCAGCGCGAGGGCACCGAGCAGGGCAGCGGAGACGGCTATGCGGGTTGAGCGCATGGGGGATTGAGCTCCAATTCGAGGAAAGGGTATATGGGAGAAGCAGCTGCGGGCGGGTGCCGTGCGGGCTGAGAACAAGAGTCCGGAGAATCCCCGGTTTCGGTAACCGGGGATTGCGTGCTATGTTCCGCGCCGCCTCGCACACGGCTGATGGCCATTCGCCGGGGCAGGAAGGCAAAATGCCGTCGGGTTAGCGGGAGTTCAGCGGCCCGGCCCGCGCGGCGGGGTGGGGCGTGCCGGCAGGGCAGGGACGACGGTGACGGGCCGGGTTGCCGGCGAGGCCGTCGGCAGCGGGGGCTCGTCGCCGTTCCAGTGCGCTTCCCACCACTGAGCGGCGGCCTCGAAGGTGTGGAAGCCGCCCTCGCGCAGAGTGTGTGTCCACGTGGTGGTGTCGACCTCTTCGAGCAGGACGCGGAAGGGCAGTGCCGCCTTCTCGTCGACGGCGCGCAGCATCACGGTCGTCTGGATCGGGTCGTCGTCGCGTGTGTAGCTGGTGAGCAGGGCGAAGTGGTCGCCGTCGGTGCGCAGACGCTGCTCCAGCACGCGGGTGGCGTCGGTCGCGGCCGTGGTGCCCATGCCGTCGGGCAGGAGGATCTTCTCCTCGGGGCAGCCGCGGGCGATCAGCCAGGACTGTGCCATGGAGGGCAGTGGCAGCTCTGCGTGGTTAAACTGGTAGGTGCACGCGGCGGGGTCGCGTTTGAGGTGCAGGGCGACTAGCTGCGGTTCTCCGGGGATGCCCCAGGTGACGGCGCGGTTGTGCATCACGTAGAAGCTGTGCGCGGCATCGTCGCTGTGGTGCTCGGCGAGGACAGTCATCGAGTCCTGCTCGATGCCGATGTGCCCCCAGAACTGATCGGCGACGTGGTCGTTGACGGCTTCGTATCCGTCGAGGCGGAAATCGGGTTCGTAGGTGGGCATCGGTACTTTCGGTCGTGACCCCGGCGGCGCCGTGCGCGTAGCACGCAGCGCGGTTCAGCGGCGGGTACGGGAGACGGCAGGGAGGGCCGGCGGCAGGGGCGCGGGCGTGGTCCCGGGCGGGCCCGCGCGGCGGGGTGCGGTCAGTACGGCGCGGCCGGCATCAGTGAGAGTGACGGGCTGCCCGGCGTGCACCGGATGCGCGGTGTCGCGCGCCACCAGGCCCATCTCCTCCAGGTGCTGCAGCTGGGCGTAGGAGATGCGGGTGCGGGTGGGCGTCGCCACGGCGAGGCGATGGGTGACGAGGTGTTCATGCAACTTGGCGCCCTGGGCGATAGCGAGCAGAGCCGCCACATCCTTCGTCGCGATCTGCGGTGGCGCCTGCCGAGGAGCGGCGGCCTCGATCGGCGCCAGCGCTGCGGCTGCCACGGATCGCTTCGCATCGCGTACGGCGGCGGCCGTCGCCAGATGATCGAGGGTGCGCTCGATTCGAGCGAACAGCGCCTGGTCCACGGGCAGTTCACTGGAGGCGAGGCGAGCGAGACGGTCACGGTAGAAGGTGACGTCCCGCTCAGCCACCACCAGCTCGCGGTACGCGTCGGCCAGGGCGGCGTGCGGTGCGTCGAGGAGTCCGCTGTCGCGGTGCCGGCGCAGCTCCTCGACGCCGTAGCCCACGGCCGCTTCGATCCGCTGACCGAGGGCGGTGGGCATCAGCCCGTCGGGCTGTGGTGCGGTCATGGCGGAGCGGTTTCTGGGTCCGGGGCGAGCGCGTCCAGGGCGAGTCGGACCTCGACGTACGGGCCGTCGCGGGTATGCGACGTCGGGCCGAGCCGGTCAAGGAGCCGGAGCATGGGCGCATTCGCCACCTGCGTGAACGCGGACAGGGTGTGGGCTCCGCGCGCGCGGGCGAGACGGGCGGCTTGGCGGGCCAGGGCCGAGCCGATGCCCTGACGCTGACGGTGGTCGACGACCTGCAGCCCGAGATCGAAGACCCCCGGCTCCCGGCTGACCGGCCCGACGCAGACAAGGGCCACAGGGCGCTCGTCGGCGCCGAGCCCGATCCAGCACTGCGCGTGGGCAAGCAGCCGGGACAGGTCGCAAGGCGTAAGTCGCGTACGGCCCCAGCGGCGCAGCAGGTTCTGCTCGGAGCACTGCGCATGGAAGGCGGCGACCAGGTCCCAGTCCGCCTCCGTCACCCGCCGACTCCGCGCGAGGGCGGGGTGCCTCAGCAGGAGCAGGTCGGGCGGGCGGCCAGCAGGTCGGCGCGCCGATAGGCCCGATAGCGGCTGCCGTCGGCCGCGCGCGGCTTGCAGGGCTGTACTCCGTAGCCGCGCAGGAGCAGACCCAGCCGCAGCGGGGTGAGGTCGGCGTAGCTCCAGCGCCCCTCAGCCTGACCGGGCAGACCGCGCAGGCGCTGGACCAGCTCCGCGGTGCTCACGTAGTCCGGGGCGCCCTCGTCGTCGAAGACGGCGAGGCAGGCGTGCACGATCGTCTGCGGGCTGCTGGGGCAGGACAGGAACTCCTCCCACGCGTCCTCGTGGATGTCGTCGAAGTCGTCCAGGCCGTCCGGCTCTTCGAAGTCGCCGAACCCCTCGAAGTCGTCGAAGTCCGGGTCGAAGCTGGGCTCCTCGTCGTCCAGCGGTTCGTACTCGGACGGGGGAGCAGCTTCGTACGCGGCTGCGCAGCAGCAGGAGGTGGCCAGGATTGCGCTCAGTTCCGCCCCGGCTGCCATCCGTTCGACCAGCAGGTCGGTCAGGGTGCTGAGCTGCTCGGTGGGGCTGACGCCGGGAAGCTCAGTGCCGGCGAACTCGGCGAGCTGCTGGTCGAGTTCCTGGATCTCGACGAACACGTCGAGGATGGCGCGGTGGTGCGGGTTCTCGGTGACCTGGGCCGGCGCGAGTACGGCGGTGGCGACCTGGTCGATCAGGGTGGGGAACTGCGTCAACGAACGGGGCCCTTCAGGGTCGGGGGCAGTACGGGTCGGGGAAGGCCGGGCATCGCATAGGGGGGTGGTCCCGGCTTGGGGGCGGGCTGGCGTGTGCCCAGCTGCGGCGAGCGGGTGCGGGCCGCGTGGGTGCGCTCGCCCAGTGGGCGCCGGCGGATGCCGAGGCGGGCGCGGGCGGTGTCGTACACGTCGTGCGCTTCGCGCGGGCGTACGGCCACGACGTGGATTTCGGTGGTGTGCGTGGAGTTCGCGGGCGCCGGCCGCTGGGCGTAGACGATGCGCCAGGCATTGCGGTGATCGACATAGACCTTGCGGCAGCCGGCGAGGTCGCGGGTGAGTTTGGCGCCGAACAGACGGGCGTTGACGACGTCCTGGAGCTGGGCCAGTGCCAGGTCGCGGATGTCGCCGGGGGCCTGCAGGAGGTCGGTCAGGGCGCGAGGGTCGAAGGACAGGCCGAATGCCGGCCGGTCCTCGTGGCCGGTCATCCGCCGGCCTGGCCCAGCTCGCCGGACTCCTCGTGGTCCTCGTTCTCCTCGGTGGCGGATGTGTTCCGGTTCGAGGGGCGGGGGCCTGGCAGCAGGCGATGCGCGGGCCGGTCCGGATCGGTCATGCACGCGGACAGCGGACCGCCAGCGGCCCGGACGGTGGCCATGGCGTGGGTGAGTAAGTCCCGGTGCCACACGAACAGGCCACTCAATCCGGCCTCGGGATCCTTGTGCTGTTGGTAGGCCAGCCACAGAGCATGAAGCCAGGCGACGACATCGGGGTGCTCCTGCCACTGCTCGCACCACGGGGCGGCGGTGGTGACCTCCGCCCCGTAGACCCGGACGAGGAAGTCGTCGACCCAGTCGGACAGGGCGTCGAGTTCGTCCTCGTACTCCTCGTCCTCCAACTCGAGGATCGGACGCGGCTCGGGCGGCGCGGGGACGGGCGGCAGGCCCGCGAACCCCTGCAGACCGTAGGCGGCGAACGGCGAGTCCGGTAGCGGCGGTGCCGCCGAGAGGTCGTCGATCTGACGCTCGTGCCGCGCGGATCGATCCAGCAGCATGGCGACGTTCGCCTCGACCCTCGCAAGACCAGCCTCCGGCAGCCGAACCGGCTCCAGCTCTCCCTCCTCCGAGGGCAGAGGAGAGTCGGATATCTGGACCGGATCCCTCTCCGTGTCCTCCGGGGGGTTTATGGATTCAGGCACGAAAAGGGGCCTCCTTGGACCGCACGCATAGGGCGTTGATTGCGGCTCCAACCATCCAGAGAATCACCGGTTTCGGTAACCGGGGATTCGCTGCTATAACGCTGCGCACGACGCGGCGGGACCACGCACGAAGGGCGCCGCTCGCCGCGCCGCGCGCGAGTTTCAGCCTCAGGCAGTCAGCGTCAGGTCATCCTGGGAAAGGGTCTGTTGCAGCGTCTCGGTGAGGCGGTCGGCAGCGATCTCGGCGTAGTGCTTCGTCTTCTCGACGCCGATGAAATCGCGGCCCTCCAGCAGCGCGGCAACCCCGGTCGAGCCGGAGCCGCAGGTGAAGTCGAGCACCGTGCCGCCGGGCGGAGCGATCTGCACGAGCTCGCGCATGACGGAGACCGGCTTCTGCGTGATGTGCTGGCGCGCCTTGCCGCTGGGCTGCGAAGCGCTGTAGAGGCCCGGCAGGTAGACCGGGTTGCGGGCGGCGTCGATCGGGCCGTTGGACGCCCAGACGATGAATTCACAGTTCTGCGTGAACCGGCCCTTTTGCGGCCTGGCCTGCGGCTTATGCCAGGCGAGCACGCCCCGCCACAGCCAGCCGGCGGCCTGGATAGCGTCCGTGGTGATCGGCAGCTGGCGCCAGTCGGTGAACAGCAGCGCGGTGCCACCGACCTTGGTCAGCCGGTGCGCCTCGGTCATGATCTGGGTCAGCCAGAAGCCGTAACTGCGCTGATCCATGTTCTCGCCGGTGAAGTCCGGCAGCTCGTGCGCGGCCTCGGCGGAGGTGTACTTCTGCTTCGCGGACCGGGAGGTGCGCTCCTTCGCCGTCCGCCCGCCGCTGTTGTACGGCGGGTCGGTGATGACGGAGTCGACGCAGTTGTCCGGCAGCTCGGCGAGGACGCTGAGCGCGTCGCCCTGGTGCAGAGAAAAAGGCAAAGAGATACCCCAATTCGGGTCGTGCGAGATGAGGGAGAGATGCTCCAGCTCGCCTGGATGACCCCACAGGACCGAATGCGGGCGGACGGCTCCGTGGTCTGCGACGTGAGGGGGCGAGGGGAGGAGCCAAAACTGTAGGGCACGATCCCCGGTTGAGCGCTATCGCCGCCGAAAACCCCGAAATAGAGCCTTGATCAGACACGATTTCGGCAACCGGGGATCCGCCCTTACTGTTTTGGAACTGCCCGGCGGACACCGCCGATGGCACATCCCCGCCCCTGCCTTCCTAGAGGTATTCCCATGTCCTGGCACACCTGACCCGACGCCCTGTGCCGGTGCGAGCGGCAACTCGCAATGGCACCCGGGCGACCCGAATTACCCACCACCCGGACGTCGCGCCCTTTCCTCAACGACGCACGCGCCGCCGGGACTTCACCAAGGACCTCGCTGTGACATCGCTCTACCCTCCCCTGCCCGCGATCCGTCCACCGGCCCGTGACCGCTGTCCGGGAGGCGGACCGGATTGAAGGGCATAGCCGCCGGCATCGGCGTCGTCGTGCTCTCCCCGCTCCTGCTCGCCGGCACCGCCATGATGATGGCGTCCTCCAGCGAAGCCTCGACCACCTCCTCCTTCAGCGGATGCCTGACCGGCATCGACACCGCCGAGGTGACCAAGGAAGTCACCAAGCTCCTCGACGGCGCGTCCGCCAAGGACGTCCACATCCAGGGCCTGGACCTTCCGGCCGAGCAGATCCCCAACGCGCAGACCATCGTGGCCACTGGCATCAGCCTTGACGTGCCCAAGAAGGGGCAGATCATCGCGATTGCCACCGCGATGCAGGAATCGCGGCTGCGCAACCTCAACTCCGGTGACCGGGACAGCCTCGGCTTGTTCCAGCAACGGCCCAGCCAGGGGTGGGGAACCGCGCAGCAGATCCGTGACCCGGTCCACGCCTCCGAGCGCTTCTACAAGGCACTTCTGAAGATCGACGGCTGGCAGCAGATGAAGGTCACCCAGGCCGCCCAGGCCGTGCAGAAGTCCGGCTACCCGGAGGCGTACGCGCAGTGGGAGGACCTTGCGACCGCGCTGCAGAAGGCCATTGCCGCCACGTTCCCGAACGCCGGAAAGGACGAGTCCGCCAAGGACTCGGCCAAGGACAAGGACGCCGAGTCCGCCTCCGGCGGATGTGTGCCGGACAAGGACGGCACGTCCTTCGGGCAGATCCCTGAGGGGAGCGTCCCGAAGGGGTACAAGATCCCCAAGGATGCTGATCCGAAGGCCCGCAAGGCCATCGAGTGGGCCATGCACCAGCTCGGCACGCTTTACCAGTGGGGCGGCTCCTGCACCAACTCCCACGGCCCTGACCCGATGGGCCGCTGCGACTGCAGCTCGCTGATGCAGCAGGCGTACGCACACGCCGGCATCAAGCTCACCCGCACCACGTACACGCAGGTCAACGAGGGCAAGGCCGTCTCGGCGAAGAACCTCAAGCCGGGTGACCTGATCTTCAGCCGCGGCACCGCGGCCCGGCCCGAACACGTCGGCATGTACATGGGCGAGGGCCTCGTCATCGAGGCGCCGCGCACCTCAAAGCCGGTCCGGATCACGCCGATCAAGGACTGGGAAATTTTGGCCGTCCGTCGCGTCCTCTGACGCCGAGCGCCGCCCGGACACCTCCCGGGCCACGCCCGCCGGGCCCCCTTCTCGCGCCGCGAGCGCACCTCTCCTCCCTCTTTCTTCCCTTCCGCCGGCCCCTGCACGGCCCGCGCACGCAAGGAGCCCCGCCACATCCATGCCCATACCTCTCGCAGACCGCGCCGCTGTCCTCCTCGCCTACGACCCAGGCATCTCACCCAAGGGCGGCGGGCTGCCCGGCCTGTCCGTGCTGAAGAACGTCGTCAACTCGATCAACCTGTTCGGGATCATCGCCGCCGTCGGCGCCCTGGCCGTGTCCCTCGGTGTCTGGGCCTGGGGCCACCACACCGGTGGCCACCAGGCCGAGGCCAACGGCAAGAAGGGCGCGGTCGTCGCGGCCGGCGCAGCGCTCGGCCTCGGCGCCGCGAACGGAATCGTGGCGTTCTTCTCCGGCCTGGGGTCGCAGGTTCATTGATGCCGAATCGACTCCCCTCCCTGTCCGGGTACGGCGTGACCTGGTCCGCCAACAAGCGCGTCGCCATCGTCGCACTGGTCATCGCCGCGCTGCTCGCCCTCGCCGCGACCGCCGCCTGGTTCACCGGCCGCGGCGAGCACCACCAGAGCGCCAACACGACTTCGCAAAACAGCAGTTCCTCGCCCTCCGAGGCCGCGCCGAAGCCTTCGGCCGGGTCGGGGTCGGTGCCCAAGCTCCCGCAGATCGCCGAGCCGGTCGCCTTCGCCAAGGCCGCAGCTCAGATGCTCTGGTCGTACGACACCCGCGACACCAGCCGCGACCAGCAACTCGCGGGCATGCGCGCGTGGATGACCAAGGAGACCAAGTACACCGACTGGGCCTCGGTGTCCGGTCAGGTCCCCGACCCGCTGCTGTGGTCGCGCATGGCCGACCAGGACCAGCACGCCAGCGCCACGGTCACCGAAGGCCACTACCCCGGCGCGTTCAAGCAGGCCCTGGCCGAGGACCCGTCCGCGATCACCGAGGCGTACATCTACGTCGTCACCGTCAATGGCAAGCAGCAGATCGAGTGGAAGAAGGGCGGCGGCGGAGCCGAGGACCGCGCCGTGACCCTCGCCGTGCAGTGCCGGCCCGCCCACGACTGCACCCTCGCCGCCATCGCCCCCAGCGTCACGCAGTGACCCACCTCACCAACAGATAAGGAGGCCAACTTCCCGTGGGTTTCTGCGACTTCCCCGTAGCGGACAAACTCTGCGCCGTCGGTGAGGCCGTCGACTTCGCCTCCGATCCCGGCAAGGCGATCGGCGACTGGATGGCCAAGAGCGCCGGTGAACTCGCCGCCGCCGCAGCCGACCTGGCCGCCGAGGCGGTCGACGCCACCACCCAGGTCGACCTGAACGCCGGCTGGTTCCGCGACAACTACGAGATGCTGCTGCCGATCGGCCTGGTGATCCTGGTCGGGACGTTCTGTGCGCAGCTCATCCGGGCCGCCGTCAAGCGCGACGGGCAGGCCCTCACCCAGGCGTTCACCGGCACCGCCTCGGGCGTGATCTTCGCGTTCGCCGCCATCGCCCTGACCACCGTCGCCATCGAAGTGGTCGACGCCCTGTCCGCCGGCCTGTTCAAGGCGTCACACCTGTCCATCGAGACGGCCGTCCGCCGCATCGTGAAGGTCTCCCAGATCCCCTCCCTGGCGGGCCTGGGCTGGCTGGTCGCGGTGTTCGCCGGGCTCGGCGCCGCCGTCGGCGCGTTCCTCTACTGGTGCGTGATGATGGTCCGCAAGGTCGGCATCCTCGTCATGGTGACCTTGGCGGTCTTCGCCGGGGCCGGCGGAGGCTGGGAGGTCGCCCGCCGCTGGCGGCGCGGCTGGATCGAGGCCACCGCCACGTTGGTGGTCAGCAAACTGCTGATGACGATCATCTTCGTGCTCGGTATCGCCGCCATGGGCAAGACCGAGGCCAAGGACGGCCTGGGCGCGCTCGCCGACGTCATGTCAGGCATCGTGATCATGGTGTTGGTGCTGCTCTGCCCGTACGCCACCTTCAAGTTCGTCCACTGGGCGGCCGAGGGTACGGACGGAGAATCGATTCACCGCGCCGGTGGTGCCGGCGCCCAACTCGCCCGACAGCACGCCGAGAGGGCCGGCCGGAAGGCCGCCGCCGCTGTCGCCACCGCAGGAACCGGCGGCGCGGCAGCCGGAGCGGGCGCCGCGCAGGGGCCCGCGGCCGTCGGCGGCGGGTTCCCTGGCGACATAGCTGCGAACCCCACCGGAGGCAGCGGCCAAGAGAGCCAAGGCTCTCCGAGTTCTGGCGGCGACGGCATCAAGAACGGCCTGGAAAAGGCGGTTCAGCCGCCCCCGACCAGCCCCAGTGACGACACCAGCGGAAAGGTAGGCGGCGCGCCCGGAGGCGGCGGCAGTGCCGCATCCGCACCCAGCGGCGGCAGCGGCTTCATGTCGCAGCCCGGCGCCGGTGCCTCCACACCGCCGCCGCAGGGCGCCCCGTCGGCACCGAACTCGGCTGACACCAGTGGGACCGGTGCACCGCCGCCCCCGCCCACCGGCCTGTAGCTCCTGCCCGACTCCGGGGCGGCACGCGCCGCGCACTCCTTCGCCGCGTGCCGCCCCGGCCACCGCCCCGCGCACACCCGGAACGGCCCTTGTCTGATCTCACCGTCCAACCGCTCACCGTCAAATTCCCCCACCGCTCCCGGCGCGGCATCCTGCTCGGCCTGTCTCTGCCGCAACTCGTCTTGGTGTCCTGCGCGTTGGCGCTCCTATTGGGCACGGTGGTGTCCACCGGGCTGCTCGGCGCCATCGCCCTGACGCCGCTGTGGGCCGTGGTCGCCGCACTGGTCGCCGTCCGCCGGCACGGCCGCTCCCTGATCGACTGGGCGCCGATCGTCCTGCGCTTCGCGCGACGGCGCCGCACCGGACAGACCCTGTGGCTCGCCCGGCCCGTCACCCGGCCCCGCCGGGACGGCGTCCTGCACCTGCCCGGCACCGCCGCCTCGCTGCGGGTGGTCACCCCCGGCGACTCCGCCAACGGCGCCGCCGCCATCCACGACCCGCACCAGCAGACCCTGACCGCCATTGCCCGCGTGTCCAGCCGAGCCTTCGCCCTGCTGGATCCCGCGACCCAGAACCACAACGTCGCCGGGTGGGGCCGGGCCCTGGCCGGCATCGCCCGGACCGGACACGTGGCCACCGTGCAGGTACTGGAGCGCACCGTCCCCGACAGCGGCGACACCCTCGCCCGGCACTGGAGTCAGCAGGGCCACCCCGAGACACCGGTGGCCGGGCAGGTCTACAGCGAACTGGTCGCCTCCGCCGGACCGGCCGCCGCACCGCACGAGGCATACCTGGCCATCAGCCTCGACCTGAAGGCCGCCAAGCGCCTGATCAGCCAGGCCGGTGGCGGGCTGCCTGGCGCCTTCACCGTCATGGAGCAGACCACGTCCTCCATCGCGCAGGCCGCGCGCAGCGCCGGACTGATGGTGACCGGCTGGCTCTCGGCGCGCGAGATCGCCGCCGTCATCCGCACCGCCTACGACCCCAAGGCCCTCTCCGCACTCCAGCAGTGGTCGCAGTCCGGGCGCGCCGAGGCCGACCCGGCCGCCGCCGGCCCGGTGGTCCAGGTCGAGGAGTACGACCGGCTCGCCACCGACTCCGCCCGGCACGCCACCTACTGGGTCGAGGACTGGCCCCGCACCGAAACGAGCGCCGGCTTCCTGCACGGGCTCATGTTCACCGCCGGGGTCCGCCGCACCCTCTCCCTTATATACGTGCCCCAGGGGCTCGAGTCCGCGATGCGCGACGTTCAGCGTAAGAAGGCCGCGATCATCGCTGACGCCAACGAGCGCTCGCGGCGCGGGCAGGTCGACTCCGAGGCCGACAGCGTCGAGTACGCGGACGTCAAGACCCGCGAGCGGCAGCTGATCGCCGGGCACGCCGACGTCGCCCTGACCGGACTGCTCACCGTATCCGCCGAGACGGACGCCCTCCTCGACGCCGCCTGCGCGCAGATCGAGACCGCCGCCGTCACCGCCCAGGTCGACCTGCGGCGCCTGAATTTCCAGCAGCCCGACGCCTTCACGCTCGGCGCCCTCCCGCTCGCCCGCACCGCCCTGTAGCCCCCCGCACCCGGCCGACCGACGACGCCGTGCCGCCGCGGCAGGAAGGAACCCTTCCCCTTTGACCTCTGCCATCCCCGTCGGAGACGCGTATCCGTACCTACGGGCCGCCAGCGCCGGCATCCGCCACCACGCGCGCACCCTCGCCCCCCGCGCCGAGAAGCCCGCCGCTCCCGCGGACCGTGCACATCTCGACGTACTGCACGCCCACCTCACCGCCCTGCACCAGTTGCTCGACCAGCTCGCCGAGACCACCCGGCCCCCGCATCCCGCCGCCGGCCGACAGCTCGCCACCGCCCACACCCGCCTGTGGCAGGCCACCGCCGCCGTCCACGACGCCTTCCACCTTCTCCCCGTTGCCGACGAGTCCGGCTCCGAATGCCACCCCGAGCGCCTCCCCGAGGGGCCGCCCGTCCTGACCATCTGCCAGCGCCATCTCGCCGCCGGCCACGTCGTACGGCGCAAGACCACCCCGACCGACCTCAATACCCCGGCGCCCAGTCGCATCACTACCTGCGCCCAGTGACCCCCACCACCGAAAGGCCCTGCATGCGCAAGCTCAAGCGCTCCACCTCCGCCGCCGTCATCGTCGCCACGCTCGCCGGCACCGCCGCCCTGGCCACCGCCGCACCGGCCTCCGCCGCCAGCTATCACTGCACGACCAGCAGCTACACCGTTGACGACCCGTCGTACAACGGCCCCGACTCCGACAACTGGGACTTCGACGTCACGCTGTGCGCCATGCGATCCGGCGGTGCCATCTACACCACCGCCACCGTCTACTGGGACGGCCCGTACACGGCCAAGAACCGCAGCACCCTGACCTTCAACAAGGCCAAGTTCCAGCTCCAGACCAAGAAGAGCGTCAGCGGCACCGACCCGGTCGTGAAGTCCGCCGCCTACACCGGACTGGAACACGCGCTCGAACACAGCAGCAGCAACGGCAACGGCTCCTACTCGACCGGAACCCTCAAGCACACGGCCGGCTCCGGCCACTACATCGCCGACGGCTACATCCAGCTGGACTGGTCCGGCGACGGCAAGAGCTACCGGGCTCCGATTCTGTTCACCGCCTCACCGGTCGTCTGAACCCGCACCGCGTCCAGACCGCCACCCCGTGAAAGCCGCCCCGCCATGAGTCACCGGCCCGCGCGCCGCGCCCGCAGAGCCAGCGCCAGCCCCCTGTTCACCCCACACGGCACCGACCGCGCCTCGCGCAAGGCGGCCCGCCGACAGCTCGCCGAGGCCGCCGCGAAGGCCCGCACCGAAGCAGCCGCCCACACCAGCAGCTCCGGCGCAGCTGAGCACGAGATGCCGACACCGCTCTTCCCACCGGCCGGACGCCCCGGTCCCGCGTCCTCGCGCAACAACAAGATCAAGCTGCCTGCCCACCGCATGACCACAGCCACCGCGAGTGGGGCGTACCCGTTCCTCGCCGAGGGCGGCCTGGGCGCCGAGGGCATCTACATCGGCCGCGACGTCCACGCTGAGGCGTCTTTCTGCTTCGACCCGTTCGCACTGTACGGCCGCATCGAAGGCTTCACCAACCCCAACGTCCTGCTGGCCGGGGTCATCGGGCAGGGCAAGTCGGCGCTCGCCAAGAGCTTCGCGCTGCGGTCCATCGCCTTCGGCTACCGGGTCTACGTCCCGTGTGACCCGAAAGGCGAATGGACCCCCGTGGCACAGGCGTTGAGTGGCGCCTCCATCGCGCTGGGACCGGGCCTGCCCGGCAAACTCAACCCGCTGGACGCAGCGCCGCGCCCCAACAGCGTCTCCGAGACCGACTGGGCAGGCGAGATCCGCAAGCGCCGTCTGCTACTGCTCGGCTCCCTGGCCCGCACCGTCCTCGGGCGGGACCTGCTGCCGATGGAACACACCGGACTCGACGTCGCCCTGGACGCCGTCGTCACCCGCGCCGCCGCGAACGGACGCACCCCGCTCCTCGGCGACATCGCCGCCACCCTCAACAACCCCGACGAACTCGACCGGGTCGGCGGCGTCATGTCCGGCCGCCTCGGCGACGCTTCCCGCGACCTGGCCCACGCCATGCGCCGCCTGGTCCACGGCGACCTCGCCGGCATGTTCGACGCCCCCAGCACCGTGGCCTTCGACCCCAACTCGCCCATGCTGACCATCGACCTGTCCCGCCTGGGCGGATCCGGCGACGACACCGCCCTCGTTCTCGCCATGACCTGCGCCTCCGCGTGGATGGAATCCGCGCTGACCGACCCGAACGGCGGCCGGCGCTGGATCGTCTACGACGAGGCATGGCGCCTGATGCGCCACCCCGGCCTGCTCGCGAGAATGCAGTCCCAGTGGAAGCTCAGCCGCGGCCTGGGCATTGCCAACCTCATGGTCATCCACCGGCTCAGCGATCTGCTCACCGCCGGCGACGCCGGATCCCGCGGACGCGCCTTGGCCGAGGGCCTGCTCGCCGACTGCTCCACCCGCATCATCTACCGGCAGGAAACCGACCAACTCCACGCCGCAGCAGCATTGCTGGGACTCACGTCCGTGGAAACGGACGCCATCTCCCACCTCAACCGCGGACGGGGCCTGTGGAAGGTCGCCGGAAGGTCATTCATCGTTCAACATCTCCTGCACGCACACGAGTTGGCACTGTTCGACACGGATGCCCGTATGCATTGATCCGGTCGAGACGTGCCGACCGCCCCCGAACCCGTGGACGTCCCCATCGAGAATCCAGCCAGCCTTCCACCTTCCGCCGGTCCCGGCACCCGGATGGTGCACGAAACCCTCGGCGCCTCGCCTCAAGACCTCGGCCGCCTTCACGATGACGGTCCCGAACTGGTCCTCGCCGACCTGGTCCACACGGCCGCGCGCCATCTGGACCACGTGCACGAGCAGTTCGCCGGCGCCGCTCAGAGCGCGGCTTCCACTCTGACACGCGCCGCCTCCGGGAATACGTCGATCAATTCCCTCGGCGTCCTGCAGAACAGCGGCACACAGATCGACATTCTCGCCGCACGCCGGGCCGATGCCGTCGACCACCTCAGAGAAGTCATCCGCGCGTACCGGGAAGTGGCAGCCTCCCTGGCCCCTTCCCTGCGGGCCCCCCGGACACGAGCCGTGCCCGCTCCGGCGCCCACGAGCGCGCCGCCCGCCCGCGCGGCGCGCGGCCGATAGGACCACCTCACCACTCCGTAGGGAGCCCATGCCCTCAGCACGCACCGACCTGGACACCTTCGCCACCGCCCTGGCCGACCGCCTGCCCGGCGTCTGGACCAGCGAATACCACCGTCACCTCGCCTACTCCGACCAGTTCACCGTGTCCGAACAGCTCTGGGACGCCGGCCACGTCGGCTACGTCGCCACCGAATTCGTACTCGGGCACGAGGCCGTCCTGCACGGTCCGTATCAGCAGCACCTCTACCTCTCCGACCGGCCGCGCTCCTCGCACCAGTTCGTCGTCGCCCCGCTCGAGCCAGACGACGACGCCGTCCAGGCGCATCACTTCGACGGCGTCGACGAGCCGCACGGCATCGTCATCCCCGATGATCCCGCGCGCGCCGCAGCCCTCATCGTCCGCAGCGTCCTACCTCGCTACGAGCAGGCTCTCCAGGCGGTACGCCGCAACGCCGCCGAGCAGCCGGAGCCCCCACACCGGGAGGCTCCGCCGCAGGTCGCACAGGTGGTCACGCTGACCTGGTATGACAACGGGGTACTGGGGGCGCCGTACGCGAGCGTGCCGGAAGAGGCGCGGATGGCACTGTACGCCCACGGCTTCCAGTACCACCCGCACCAGGCAGCCTTCCTGCTGCCCACCGCATACGGCGAGGACGGCCGTGCCCTGCGGGTCCAGGCGGTGGCCCGCCATCCCGCACAGCGGGGAATCGGCGTGAACCTGCGCCACGCCGCACCGGCCACGCCCGCCGTGCTGCCGCCCGCGCTGCCCACGGCAGTCCGCAGCCATCACCGCTGACCGCGCCGTCGCCCGGACGGTCTGCGGCGGCGCCGGGGAGGTGCACCGTGCGCTACCTCGGCACTCCCTCGGGGCCTGACATACGGGCGGCCATGAGCGCGGGACGCATCGGCTGTATGACCACCCCGGCGCAAGGCAGCCGCATCCCCGAGGGCGCCCTGTACGCCTGCGACAATTCCAAGTTCGGCAGTGACGGCAAAGGCCGCTACTGGCCCGGCGCCGAGGCGTGGTTCGCCTGGCTGTCCCGGACCGTCGAGAGGTACGGGCCGGATCGCTGTCTGTGGGCTCTCGCCCCGGACCAGCCGTTCGACGCCGCCGGCACCCTCACCGAGTCGCTGCCGTGGCTGGCCCGCATTCGCGAGCTGGGCGTCCCCGCGGCCTTCGCGGCGCAGGACGGCTGTGATCAACCCGGGCTGCTGCCCTGGGACAGCTTCGACGTCCTGTTCCTGGCCGGATCGACCGAATGGAAACTCGGCCCCGTAGCCGAACGGCTGGCCCGCGAGGCGAAGGTCCGCGGCAAGGGCGTGCACATGGGCCGCGTCAACTCCCGGTCCCGTCTGAAGATCGCCGAGTGGTTCGGCTGCGACAGCGCCGACGGCACCTACCTCGCGTACGGGCCCGACAAGAACCTGCCCAAGCTCCTCAAGTGGCTCGACGAACTCGACGGCACCCCCTCCCTCCTCGGCGGCACGCACACTATCGGCGCTCCCGACGCAGCGCCGAGAACCCCACCCCCGCGCGAAGCCCCCAACCGCCGCGCACCACCGCGTGGGGCGTCTACCGCGAGAGCACAGATGTCTCCGCCCGCAGGGACACCTGCTCCTGCCGTGCCGCCGGCCGGACGTCCAGGCACCCGAACCCGCTGACCGCGCCGTCACCCGCCGCACACTTCCAGGAGCCCACCTGCCCTTCCTCTACGACCAGGTCAGTCAGCTGCACTCGCTGGCCGAGCGCATCCACAACGCGGCCGACGAACTGCCGCTCACCGACTCGGTGCACTCCGGCGTCGACAACCTCGATGACCTCGACGACCGCGTCCGCGAAGTCACCGGGCTGATCACCCACGTCACCACCGCAGCAGCCTTCGCCGCGCGCACCGTACGACGCGGACGCGCCCCCGAAGCCGACATCTCTCGCCGCACGGTCACCCAACTCACGCTCACAGTCGGCGCCCTGGGGCACGCCCTAGCCGACCTCGGCGACGCCGTCGCCCACGCCGGCGCCCTCCACCAGCTCGCCGCCGCGCCCCGCTCGACGCAGCGCACTACAAAGATCGAGTCCACCCGAGCCCTGCTGCACGCGCGGATCGACAGCACCCGCGATCGGCTGAACAAAGCCGGCGGCCGACTCCATCAGCAGGCCGACCGGCTCGCCGCTGCGCCGACACCAAACCGCAGCCCCAGCACGACCATCGCCATCCCTGCCACCCCGGCCAGCCCCGCTACCTCCCGCAGCCGCTGATCCCTACCCCAACCAACACCCTGGAGCACACCCATCCGCACCGCCCGCCGCGCCCTTCCCCTGCTCGTCTCTGCCGCGCTGCTCACCGTCGCCGCCACCGCCTGCAGCAGCGACGACGCCCCGTCCACGAAGAAGAACGCCACCACACTCGCCGCGCCAAAGCCGGTGCCCGCGCTCAGTGACGCGCAGGCCCGCGCCGTCATCACCAACTACTCGAAGATCAACAACGAGGCCAACGCACAGCGCGACCGGACCCTGCTCGACACCGTCGAGGACGGCCCGCTCTACGCGATGTCCGTCTCCGACTACACCGAGACCGAGGGCCTGCCCAAGGCCGACCGCACGCCGTACAAGCCCTGGTCGTACGACACCTCCACCGCCAAGCTGTACATCCCGCGCTTCGCCGCCGACCAGGACCGCTGGTTCGCCGCCGCGCTCTCGGGCGAAAAGGGCAAGCGGCCGAGCCGCATCGCCGTCTTCGCCGAGCAGCCGAAGGACAAGCGGTGGGAACTGGTCTCCGTCGTCGACCTCGACAGCACGACGCTGCCAGACGTCGCCCTCAACAAGGACGGCTACGCCACCGCGGTCGCCGCCACCGGCAACAAGCAGCTCGCGGCCGACGCCGACATACTGCGCACCGCGGTGATCGACAACTTCGCAACCGGCGGGACGAACACCGGCACCAAGGTCTTCGCCCCGACCAAGGCCAGCAAGCAGCAGATCAAGGTCCACGACGAAACCACCCGCAAGTTCGGGAACCTGGGCACCACCGTCTTCGCCGGCGGCACCAACCGGTTCAAGGACGCCTACGCGCTGAAGACCAACGACGGCGGCGCACTGGTGCTGTTCGCCCACACCCACACACAGACCGACGCCGTCGCGCACTCCGGGCTGCAGATCAACCCCGACAAGGACGACAACGCCTGGCTCCACGGCATCCCGCGCACGTCGGTGACGTACACGTTCGTCTGCGCCGACGCCGCCACCGTGCCCGCGAAGACCGCAACGTCCCGCCTGATCGGCTATACGTGCGCCCGCACCGACGCCTCCGGCCCGCCCGTCGGCTCCGCGCCGACGGACCGCGCGTAGCCGACCGGAGGCGTCCCTTGTCCCTGCCACACCCCGACTTCGAGCTGTACGACAACGTCGGCCGCGCCACCGAGCAGATCACGGCCCATCGGGTCGACCGGCCGACCGCCGAGGACCTGCATCGCTGGGCCGCCCACGACGCACGGGAGTTCAGCACCTCGCTCCCCAACGAAGAGGCTGGTCAGAGCATCATCGACTGGACCCGTCAGCTCTACCGGGTACGCACAGCAGCCGAGTTGAACACCGTTACGCAGGCCGTCCTCGGCGACGGACGCAGTGGCCTCGGCGAGCTGCACACGTTCCTGGAGACCGCGGCCGAATGGTGCGAGCACAACCAGGAACCAGGCATCGCCGCGCGCTACCGCCAGCACGCCGAGGAGCTGTCAGCACTCGGTGACCGACTCGGCTACTTGAGCGAGGACCACCTGGCCAGCATCTACCGGCGCACCAGCCGGTCGGCATCCGCGCAACCCCCACGGGCCGCACCAGCGGCACCTGTCGTACCGACTGCGCCCCCGCGCCGACCCGCCCGCCGCTAGCACGGGCTCCCCGCACCGTCCCCAACCGCCGCACCGCACCCGGAGAACCCGCTGCCCCCGCACTCGCGCCCGAAGATCACCGTGGTCATCACCACCCAGCTCCGCCCGGATCGCCTCGCATTCCTTGCGGCCATGCACGCCAGCCTGTGCCGCCAGAGCGTGCCGTGGGAGGCCGTCGTCGCCCTCGACGGAGCCGACCCCGCCCGGCTGCCCGGCACCCTCGCCGCCGACCCGCGCGTGCACATCCTCGCCCTGCCGCGCCCGGTCGGCGCGGCCTGCGCCCGGAACTTCGCGCTCACCGAAGTTCGCACTGAGTACGTCAACTGGGACGATGACGATGACGAGTTCACTGACTGGGCCATGGCGCTGCGGCTGCGCACCATGGAGGCGACTGGGGTGGGCTGGTGCGCCGGATATAGCCAGGACCTCCACCCCGACGGGACCACGACCCTGTGGCGGCCCCCGACGCCGCCGGGCCGGCACGAGGCCGGGGACGTGTGGCGGTACTGGAAGGACCCCGCCGACACCATCCCACTCGGCCCGACCACCCTCCTGGCCCGCACCGAACTGGTGCGCGCGGCCCCCATGGGCGGGCTCGTCCAGGGCGAGGACTACTGCACCCTCGCGGTCACCTGCCTCGCCCCGGGCATCGTGCTGCCCGTCCCGGTCTACAGGTACCGCAAGCACGCAGGGCAGATGACTGCGCAGGACTCCTACGACCAACTGGAGGCGAGGGCGCGGGCCTTTGCCCACCGCTTTGGTGTCAGCCTGCGCGCCGCGTCCTCGCCACTACGCGAAGCCGCTTCCGTCGCCGCGTAGTTGAGACGGCCCTCGTCCCGCCCCACTCCTACCCACCAAAGGCACCCATGCCCGACACCCCCGCTCAGGACCACGCCCCGCAGAAGGTCCTCATCTCTCCCCGCTACCTGGCCGCCAGCCTGCCCACCACCCACCACGAGTTCCTGGACATCTTCGCCGAGGAGACAGGGTGGAGTGCGCAGACGGACAACTCGGCCCTGACCGTGACCAGTCCCTGCCGGCGCGTCACCATCCGCCACGACCAGACGGCCGTGGGCCGAGGCCCCCACCTGGTGGTCTCGGCCCGTAGCGACGAGGACGCGTCCGAGCGATGGCGCACGAGCGTCAGCGGCGCCGTGCCGGTCGAGTTCGTCTCCACGCTCCTCGGCACCCTGGCCGCCGAACTGGAAGCCGATCCGGATCACGTCGTCTACGGAATCGGCGCCGAGCCCGGCCAGTTCGAGCTGCGGGTCGACATCGACGCCTGGAACCATTTCGAGGCTTCCGGACTCTCCGGGTTCATCTCCCGCGACGGGCAGGCAGCCGTGATCGGTCGGCCGCCGGACTCGACGGCGGCGCCCATCCACGGCGACGCATCCATCGCCTGGCACGTGGCCGCCTCCCCGGACGACCTCGGTCACCTGTGGGACATCTCGTTCACGCAGAAGGCGCCCGACTTCCTCATGCATGCCGTCGTCGCCAAGACCCTTGATCCCCGGCCCATCCTGCGCTCCACGTCGTTCCCGTTCCCCAAGGCCGTCGTGCCCCTGGTGACCATCACGCACGTCCCATCGCCTCGGCCTCCCGCGGCGCGGCCATCACCCTCCGGCCCAGTGCGCAGCCCCGAGCCCAAGCGCGCCCCGAAGACCCGCTGAGCCCCGTCCGCCTGGACGACGTCGCCCGCGGGCTCGACCCACCAGGACCTTGATGCCCACCCCCTCCACCAAGATCACCCTCAGCACCAGCCGGACGCTCGCCCTCGTCGCCATCACCTCCGGTGAAAACTACGAACAGGCCAACTAGGCTCTCGAAGCTGCCGGATTCAGCCGCCTGTCCAACGGCGCGTACACCGCCTCGCTCGCCGACGCGCAGGCCGCCCGGCACACCGCGAGCGCCCTGGTGCACCGCGCCCAGGAACGCGGCGCCACCCTCGGGGCCTCGCCGTCCTGTCGGCCATCGAGACCTGGCTCGCCGAGAGCGAAGCGTTCGAGCGCCAGGCCCGCGCAGCCGTACCGGGCGGACCGGCGGCTCTGTCCGCGCCCAGCCCACGACTGCTCACCACCCGCTCCGTTCCGCCGCCTGCGCCCCGCGCCGCCGACAGCGCACCGCTGACCGCTCCAGAAAGGAATCCTCTCTGTCCGACCACTTCCGGTTCGGCACCCACCCCGACCACGGATTCGTGGCGGCCGCAACCGCCAACATCCCCGCACACCTCGCCAACTGGTTCCTCGTACGCGAGCAGTTCGAGCCCGTGCCCGACACCCCGGGCCTGTACCGGCTCACCAACCCCGAACAGGACGGGATCCGCCGCACGCGCCAGGCCGTTCACGACCTTCGACGCCACGGCTACGAAGTCCACGCCGACTACAGCCTCGACCCCGGCCGCAGCGCCTCCCCGCCCCGGCCGACCGTGCGCAACGGGCTGATGCAGCGCCGCAACCGCATCGCGCAGGCAGCCGCCACCCGCTCCCCGCAGCAACGCGGCGCCCCGACCACCGCACTCCCCGAGTTTCTGCCCCAGCCCGGCGCCGTACCGGTGGGCGGGCGTGCCCAGGCAGCCGGGAAGGGACGGAGCCGATGAGCGACGAGCCTATCCGCATCACCCGCGGCCAGGGCGGCGAAGTCGACGTCGAGGGCCCGGTCGACGGCTTCGCCGCGAGCGCCCTCAAGCGCGCCGGATTCGACACCTACCCCACCTTGCGCGGCGTCTGGATCCGGCTGCCGTTCGACCTGGGCCGCACCTGGGAAAACGAACACGCCACCTGGGCCGCGGAGATGCTCGCCGCCGCCCGCTACAGCGTCGACCTCGACCCGGATCTGCGCGCCGTCCCGCCCGCCGCGTCGTCCGCGCCATCGGCGCCACGCCGCACGAAGACCGCCATGACCGCACAGTCCGCACCCGCCGGCACCCCGCGGCGGCAGCGGCGCTGACCGCCGATTCGACACGAAGGCCCTCCGCCCTGACTTCCTCCGCCGCCACCGATAGGAGATCCGCCTTGCCCGAAGCACCAACAGAGCCGTTCATGACGATCCGGCACACCATCACCGGCGAGATCACCACCACCGGCTACAACGCCGCCGCCCGGCGGATCCTGCTCCAGGCCGGCTTCGAAGAGACGCCAGGCTGCGCCTGCCGGGCGACGGAACCCGATACGGAGCGGACGCACGGGCCTGCTCGGCAGCCAGCGAGCTGCTCGTCACCGACCATCCCGTGCACCTGGACCGAACCCTCGGTCGGCCGGTGAGCGCCGACGGTACGCCCCGGTTGGCCCGGTCGTCGTTGTCGGCACAGTCCGTGATCCGCTCCGAGAGCGGCCGGCCTCTCCAGCGCATCGCCAACCCCGCCCGCACCTGCGCCCGCGCCGCACCCGCACCCGCACCCGCACCCGCACCCGCACCTGCACCTGCACCTGTTGAAGGATCCTCGTTTGACCACACCCGGAACGCCTACCCGTCCAGCGCGCACCAAGGGCGGCGAACTACGGGCCAAGGTCGCCCGACTGCTGGCCGACCGGCCGTCGGACACGCTCACCATCGGGGACATGGCCAGGCAGCTGGGCCACTCCCACGGCGCCGTCCGCAACGCCGCCCTCACCCTGGTGCGACGCGGTGAGGCCGACCAAGGCGGAATGGGACAACCGGAGTTCCGCGCGAACGCGAAAACCGCCGCAGCCGCGCAGACGGCTGTGATCAGCCCACCGGGCACCCACTCTCCCCGCGCCCAGGCGGCCACGGCCCGCACGACCATTCCCGCAGCCGCCACCTCCAGGCAGACCGGCCCGATCCGCCGCGCGGGGGGCCAGCTCTACCACCCCCGGGAGCTGGCCGATCTGCCCGACGTCGAGGCGTTGAATCGCTTGCGTGACGCCGACGTGCCGGTGCTGCTCTACGGCCCTCCGGGCACCGGCAAGACGAGTCTGGTCGAGGCGGCGTTCCCGGACCTGCTCACCGTCGCCGGTGACGGCGACACCACGGTCGGCGACTTGATCGGCGAGTACACACAGGACGACGCGGGAGCCTACGTCTTCCAGTACGGTCCGCTGGTCACCGCGATGACCGAGGGCCGCGCCCTGCTGATCGACGATGCCACCTTGATCTCACCGAAGGTCCTGGCGGCCCTGTATCCCGCGATGGACGGGCGCAGGCAGATCCAGGTCAAGGCCCACAAGGGCGAGACCATCAAGGCCGAGCCGGGCTTCTACGTGGTGGCGGGCCACAATCCCGGCGTCCACGGGGCGGTTTTGACGGAGGCGCTCGCGAGCCGGTTCAGCGTGCAGATCCAGATCGGCACGGACTATGACCTCGCCCTGGCGCTGCGGATCGATGCCCGGGTGGTCCGGGTCGCCCGACACCTCGCCCACCAGGTCGAACTCGGCGAGCTGGGCTGGGCCCCCCAACTGCGGGAACTGCTCAGCTACCAGAAGACCGAGGCCGTCCTCGGCACCAAAGCCGCGCTCGCGAACCTGGTCGGCATCGCTCCTGCGGAGGATCGCGACATCGTCGCCAACGCCGTCATCAAGGCTGCCGGCGTCAAGAAGATCGCCCCCCTCACCCTCGGCAAGCAGCTCCCCGCCTCAGCCGCCCGGCAGCCCCCGGGCAGCACCGCCTCCGCACACCGGGGCCGCCCGCGATGAGCGCCCACCACCACGTCCAGCCCCCCACCACCACGCCGGACGACGACGCCGACCTCGCGCGCTGGGACGACGACGGCGCCCCGCCCGCACAACCCCGCTCCTCCCCGGCCGCCTGGCTGCGCGTGGGAGCCGAACTCGGCGACCGGCTGGTCGACCTCTCCGGCCGCCAGGACCTCCTCGTCACCTGCCGCCCCGGCACGCGCAGCGGCGCACCGGCCGCGTTCTTCCCCACTCTGGGCGAGGTCGAGTTCGACGCCAGCCTGTTCGCCCCGCTGAAGCCCCACGAGATCCATCCGCGGATCGTGGGCGACGAGGAGCGGTATCCCGCCGCCTGGGGAGTGTTCGTCCACGAGGCCGCGCACGCGGCCCACTCCGACTGGACGGCGCCTGCCGGAGCGAACCCCCGTGTCGTCGAGGCCGCGCTCCTGCTGGAGGAGAGCCGTGTCGAAGGCGCACACCTGATCACGCGGCCCACAGACCGCACGTACCTGCGCACCAGTGCCCGAACCCTGGTCATGCCCGACATCGCCCACCCCACCCTCCAGGGCATCGAGCACGCCGCCGCCGTGGCGGCCTTGATCCTCGGCCGCCGTGACGTCGGCATCCTGGACGCCGGCGAGACCCGGGCCGTCGCCGATCTGTGCGAAAAGGTGCTGGGCGCAGACCTGCTGGCCACACTCACCCGTATCTGGACCGCAGCCCACCAATGCGCCGACCACGACGCCACGACCATGCTCGCGCACGGTCAAGAATGGTGCGACGCTCTGGACACCGCGGCCCCCGCCCGACCCGTGCCGGAGAACCTCACCGATCTGCTGTCCGGCGCCGTGGGGGCCGTCATGGACATCACGGCAGCCACCGACG
The DNA here is from genome assembly GCF_022343545.1 of Streptomyces arenae. Lineage (NCBI taxonomy): Bacteria > Bacillati > Actinomycetota > Actinomycetes > Kitasatosporales > Streptomycetaceae > Streptomyces > Streptomyces arenae. Next base: position 74,367 of record NZ_JAKQYH010000059.1, on the reverse strand, counting down.
CCGCCGACCTCGCGGCACAGGCCGCAGCGACCAACGCCATGGCCGCGCAGTCCAAGGCGCAGGCTCAGGACCGCGCCCAGCGGGCCGGCCAGCGGCGCAAAGCCGCCGCCACCGCCAAGTCGGTCTTCAACGCCCGTGGCACCACCGTCAACCCCGACGGCACTCCGGCGCCCTACGGCAACCCGGTCACCGGCACCCGCAGGCCCACCGCAGCCGAGCAGAGTGCCGCCGCGCGCCTGAGCCGCGCCCTGCGTGCCGCCGCCTACCGCGAGCGGACCGAGGAGCGGACCACCAGCCCCACCCCGCCCGGCCGCCTCAACATGCGCGCCGCCCTCGCCCGCGACGCCCAGCGCGCGGCCGGGTCCATCCCCACCGCACAACCGTTCACCCACACCCGCCGCCGGAACACCCCCACCCCACCGCTGCGTGTGGGTATCGCCGTCGACGTCTCCGGCTCCATGCGTGCCGCCTGCGCACCCGTCGCCTCCGCCGCCTGGATCGTGGCACGCGCAGCAGCCCTGACCGACCCCGACTCCCTAACCGCCACCATCGCCTACGACCAGCACCTGACCGCACTGACCCGACCCACCCACCGAGCACCAGAGCGCGTGACGACGTTCGCTGCCAACGGCGGCCACCACAACCTCGGCAACGCCATCGACGCACTCGACCACGGCCTCGAACTCAGCCGCCCCGGCGCCGGCCGCCTCCTCGTGATCGTCACCGACGCCCGGTACGGCAGCGACGAAACCGCTCAAGCCGTCACCCGCGTCAAGCAGCTCACGACCGCCGGCTGCGCCGTACTCCAACTCACCCTCACCCCAAAGTCCCACCACTTGCCGGGGACCACCTTGCTGCACCTGCCCCAGCCCTCCAGCGCTCCCGTCGCCATCGCCACGGCGGCCACAGACGCCATCCGCAGGACACGCTGAGACGACGCAGAAGACAGAAAGCAGGAACAACCACGTGGCAGTCCGTACGACCTGGAAGATCGTCCACAGCTGTGGACACGAAGTGACGCATGACCTGTCCGACCGTCCCGCTGACCGGCGCGCCGGATTCGCCCGCTGGCTCGAAGGCCGCGACTGCTCGGAGTGCTGGAAGGCCGCCCGCGACTCCGACACGGAGTCCAAGGAGGCGTGGCTCGCCGCCAAGCGCGTTGAGGAGCAGCAGGCTGCCCGCGAGTGGGCCGAGCAGTTCGACATGCCGGCGCTCGAAGGACCCGAGAAGGCTCTCGCCTGGGGCGAGCGCTCCCGCCACCAGCTCGTCACCGCCGCCTACAGCGCGCTGGTGAGCGAGGGCGCCTGGGACGAGGCGGACTGGGCCGTCCTGGAAGACAGGATCCGCACCGTCGCCCGCGCTGGATGGTGGATCGATCAGAGGGACGCTGAGGGCTCTGACCTGCCCGAACTCCTGGACGCCGCGGCGTCCGGCGACATCGGGACGGAGAACCCGTTCCGGTAGGACGCGGGGTTGTATACCCGGCGATCCCCGGTTACCGAAACCGGGGATCGTCCGGATCCTTGTTCCTCCCACCGCCTCCCCGCGCACCTCGTGGAAGGAACCCCGCTGTGCCCGCATCCCGCCATCCGCATGCCCCCGGTGACATCGTCACCCCCGACCGGGACATCACCCACGCCCACTTCCGGCCCGGTGACCAGGTCGTCATCCTCAAGGGCACCTCCGGCAGCGAACTGTGGGGCGACGCCTACAAGGTCGTCACCCCCTCGTGGCACACCCCGACCGACGAGGACGGCTGGCGCCTGTACGACCCGGACGGCGGGGCGCGCACATACATCACCGCGCACCCGCGCTACCTCGTCCACCTCTCCAGCCGCTGCCCGGACTGCCTCATCTACCAGCAGGCGCTGCGCACTTACCTCATCCCGCGCCTGGCCGGCGCCGACGGGGACGCCGACTGCGGCTGGTACTCCGTCACCCACCTCAACCAGGTGGTGCACGTCGCCGACGCACGGGGCGGCCAGTGACCCACGCACACGACTCGGAGCGCGCCGCAGCCCTGACGGGTGCGGCTTCAGCGGCCATCGAGGCGATCACCGGGAGCAAGTGGCCGACGCTGCTCGCCGAGGCTCTGCGCGAGATCGAGGCGACGTGGCAGGAGTCGGCCGAAGTATGCGCCGACGTCGCCTGGCAGGCTCGCGCCGCCGGCAACAGCGCGCTGGTCGTGCTCACCCCCGAGCACGTCACCGACGCCGGCCCGCACCCGGTGATCTGGCGGACGTACCGGCACCTCTACCTCAGCACCCTGCGCTACGACTTCCGCTGCCGCGTCATCGAGTCACTCATGAACAAGGTGCCGGTGAGCGTGCTGAACGAGGACGCGTACAGCGAAGCCCTGTACGGCTTTGCACGGTTGGGGCAGTCCCGCTCGGACGGCCTCGCCGTCATGCACCGGGTCCTCGTGGCCGCCCCCGGCCACCCCAAGACCCTGCACGTCCTGCTGCACGGTGTGTGGCTGGGCACCTTCCTTCCCGGCCGGGCGCCCATGCTGCTGGCCCTGGTGGGGCTGCTCCCCGAGGGCGGCCTGAACGATCCGATCGCTCTGTTCCGCATGGCCTCGGCCCGGCGCAGTCTGGGCCAGTATCCCGAGGCCCTCACCGCCATCGACCACGCCCTGGAGCTGCTGCCACCCGGCGAACTGGCAGTCCACGCCAACCTGGTACGTGAACGCGCCCTGATCACCATGGCACACGACCTGGCCCTCCTCATCCCCAAACGCCCGGATCCCACCCCGTGATCATCCGTATTGGACCGCGCGATCTCAGCGCCGTCGAACCGCTTACCAAAGCCCTCGGTCGCCCGGTCAGCGACCAAGAGGGCCTGACCGACCACACGGTGGTCGCCCACTGGCAGAACCTGGACCTGTACACCCCTCTCGACGAGGCGCAGACCTGGACGACCGCTGAGTTCGCCGAGCACTTGGACGACCCCAACTGGCGCCACCCCGTCCCGGTCAGTCCGCGCGGCGACCGCCGCGCCATCTGGCACGCGGACGTGCGGCTGCACCCGGACGATCGTGAACTGTCCCGCCCCGAGTGGACTGAGATCGCCCACCGGATCGCACGCACCGCCGGCATCCAACGCCCCGGTGACGACCACGGCTGCCGCTGGATCGCCGTGCAGGCGCAGCCCGGCCGCCTCGATCTGATCGCCAACCTCATCCGGGCCGACGACACCTGGACGCCACAACCGCACCGGCTGCCCGCACATCTGGCCGCCGAGAGCCGGCGCATCGAGGCCGAGCTGGATCTCGTCTCGCCCCGGATCGGCCCCGATCCGCAGCAAGCCGTCCAGCAGGCCCGGCTCGCGGGGCGCACCCGGCAGGCCGGCTCCGCCGAGACTGTGTCTCAACTCGCCGCCCTGCTGCGGCAGCTCGCCGACGAGCGCACCGGGCCGCTGGCCACCGTCCGCGGCCTCCTCGAACACGCGGCCCACCGCCTTGAGGTCCTGCCGGATGCCTATGGCCCGGACAGTGCACACCAGCTGGAGATGGTCGCTCGCCGCCTGTACGGCATCCAACAGAGTCTCGAGTCCATGGCCGCCGCCCTGCCGGCCCCCTCACAGCCGGGCCCTGGATGGCCAACCCGGCCGCCCACGCCGACCATCTCGACCGGCCCGACCGGCACCCGGCTTGCCCGCTGAACCCTCTGCAAGATCACCTTCTTGCCTTTTGCCGATCGCTTCCTGACCGTGAGGCGTGATGTGCACTCCGGGGAAGTCCTCGCCCGCGGCGGGGACCCCGAAGCCCACAGCATCCTTGAGCGCAGCGGCTTCATCCCCGTCGTCCGCCTCCACGAGACCTATCACCGCCTGCCCGTCGGCCTCGACGAAGCCGAGGAGAAACGTCTCGCCACCCGCGCCGTCGCCCGTCTGCGTGCCGTGAAATACGGCGTCGACACCGGCGACGCCTTCGACACCGACAGGCGCGAGCCGCACTACCTTCCGCTCGGCTCCTCCGTCGCGCACCTGGCCGAGCGGATCCGCGACGCCACCAGCAGCGACGAGGTCGCCGACGTCCTGACCGAACTCACGGCCTCCCACGACGGCGTGCTCATCGCCCTCGGCGAGGTGCTCGCGGCCACCGCCGCCTTCTATCAGGACCTCGGCCAACCGCCGGATCCGCACACCGCGAAGCGGCTGCAGTACCTCGCCGAGCACCGGCTCGCCGTCCTGTGGTCCGACCTCGCGCACATGCGCAACGACCTCGCCGACCGACACCAGGACCATCCCCAGCGCCGCGCGTGCACCGCCGAGGTCGGACCGGACGAGCGCGAAGCCTCCGCCGTCTGCGCCTGCCCGCCGCCTCCGCCGCGCCTGACCACCACTCCCGTCGACGCTCCTGCCGCACCGGCACACCCGCGGCACTGATCGCACCCTTCCCTCCCGAGGAGCCCATGCACGACCCCACCCCCGACACCAGCCTCGGCTCGTTCGCTGCCGTCCTCGCCGGCGAACTGCCGGGCACCTGGACCAGCGCGTACCACCGGGACCGTGGCGGCCTCAACACCCACCACGTCCTCACCGACGCCGTCTGGGACATGAACGAGGTCGCCGAAGCACTGGCCAAGCACCCCGTGGACCACTGCGTCGTGCTGCAACGGCACGACGGAACACGCCTGTTCGTCACGGAACAGCCCGGAAACGCCGAGGGATACCTCATCGCCGCACTGGCCCCCGACGACGTACCTGCTGAGGCATTCCGTGGCGTACGCGAGCCCGACGGAATCGCGGTCGACGCCGACCCGTTCAACGCGGCCGAGAACATCACCTTCGACCTCCTTCCCCGCTACTACGTCGCGGCCCACCAGGTGTTCAAGAACGCCGAGCACCTCACGCAGGAATCGTCCGCTGAAGAACGCCTGGTCATGACCTGGTCGGACGGTGCACTTGTGGTCGACAAGCCCGACCGCGCCGACATCACCCGGGTACTGACTGACCACGGCTTCGTCCTCGACACAGCGCGAGCCGTCCTTGTCCTGCCGGGCGACGACACCGCCCGCCAGGCTGCCTCCGTACGAGCCACCGGAGAACGGCTGTCCGCGCTGGGCATCGACACCGTGCTGCGCCATCCCCAGACGCGGCCCGCCCTGGACACCACCCCCGTCGCGCCGCCCGCCACCTCGTCCGCGCCGTCCGCTCGACGGCGATAGCCCCAACCCGCACAGGAGAAGCCGCACGTGGGATCCCGTGCCGACGTTGAAGGCACCGATGTCACGATCTACCTCAAGCCCCTCACCGACACCGTGCACGCCGACACCCCGACCGGCGCGCCCGAGCAGCTGCTCGCCCTCCTCGACCAGCTCGGCTTCGAGCGCCGGACCCTGCCCACCCCCCGGCCCGTCTACGTCTGGCACGAAGCACCCGCCCACCTCGACGAGGACTCGAAGAAGCAGCTCGCCACCCATGCGGTGCCCTGGCTGCACAAGGCCGGATATGTGGTCCGCATCGACGATGACGTCTGGGACGCCGCCGCCTACGCCGACGCCGCAACGGCCATGCGCAACCACAGCGCCCCGGCCCCGCCACACGCCGTGCCCGCCACGGGTCGTCCACCAGGGACACGCCGCCGGTGAGCCTCGCCGATGACTACGACGTCGACGTCACCCTCTACCACCGCGACGGAACGATCTACGCCGACACCCGCGCCGAAGCCGGTGAGCCCCTCCTGGCGCTGCTCGACGCCCTCGGCCTCGACCGGTACCGGGCCGAGGGTGACGTCTGGCATCAGATCCCGGACGAGATGGACGAGATCGCCATGAAGGCCCTGGCCGACCAGGCCGCGCCGCTGCTGGCCCGTGCCGGATACCGGGTCGACATCGACGCGGGCCTCTTCGGCGGCACTGCCTATCGCGCAGCACTCGCCGAACAGGCAGCACACCGACCAGCACCGCCACCCACACCACCCGCCGCGCAAGCACGCCGTGCGCGCTGACCGACCGCCCCTCGCCGGCCCCGGTCTACCGGGGCCACCCCCACCCTCGCCAGGAGTCCGCCGTCACTCACAAGCCCGACCGCACACCCCCGCCCATCACCGCCGACCGCAAGCCCCGCCTGGTCACCGCCCTGTTCCGCCGCTACCTGCGCGCCGTGAGCGTCGGCAGCTGGGAACGCACCATCCCGTTGGCGGGCGGACGCCCCGAGGCGGCCCTCGACGAGGCCCGCCGCCGCGACGCCGACCTCCTCGTGGAGAGCTACCGCATCCGTCACCACAACTAGCAGCCCCGAACAGCCTGTTCAGGAGGCCCATGCCCGACTTGAATCTCCCCTCCATACAGCTGGCCAACGCCATCACCGCCCAGATCGGCCAGCTCCGCCGTCACCTCGCCCTGGCGCCGCCGGGCGAGGCAGCCCAGATCCTCGCCAACGTCCTGGACTACGACACCGGTCTCCTCGGTGAGGTCACCGAACTCGTCTCCATCGGCTCGCGTTTCGCGAAGGTCAACTCCGAGCGCGGCATCCTGCCGCCCGAGGTCTGGCTAGCGCTGGGCCGCGCCGCCAACGAACTCGACAGCGTGGGCGTCGACCTCACCGAGCACACCGGCGCCATCAAGAAGGTCGCCGCGCCCGCCCTCAGCTCCAGCGGGCCCACCGCCGCGCCGGTCGCATCGGCGATGGTCGTCAGGCGGCACCGGTGAAGAAGAACAAGCAGTGGTCCGGCTGGGGCCCCAACGGTCAGCAGGCCCAGCAGCACTACCTCGTCGAACCCCGCCACCTCGCAGGCGGCGGGGACCTGCGCCACGTTACCGAGTACCTGCGGGCCTCGGGCTGGAAGGACAAGTCCAAGACCGGCGGCCCCGTCGTGTTCGACAGCCCCGACAAGTCCGTACGCATCGGCTACGACCCGTACACCCAGCCCGGCGGCTGGACGATCAGCGGGAAGCAGACCAAGACGCAGGAGGCGTGGCACGCCACGCTCGGCCGGCAGGTCCCCGTCGAGATCGTGGCCGGAGTCACCGACGCGCTGACCCGACCGTGCTCCGCGCACGCCCCCAACGTGTGGGCGCCGCTTGAGGCACAGGGCTGGGAAACCGAGCGCGGACAGCACTTCACCGCCCGCAGCCCGGACGGCGACGCCGTCGTCCGCTTCCACCAGTCCGCCCCCGGACAGGCGCACTGGTGGGCCGGTGCCCGCAATGAACACGGGCGGGTATGGGAGGCGATGTTCACACCGACCACGCCGATGCACCTGGTGCAGGCGTTCAGCACCGCGCTCGCCGATTCGCAGGCGGTGATGCGCCCCCTTGGGCACGTCCCGCCCTCCCAGAGAATCCGCACCACCTCGGTGTCCGTGCTGCCCTCGCAGCTAAGCGCGTGGCAGCAGGCCCGGATCACCGCGGCGCGCGCAGCAACGTGGGCCAGCAACACCTTCGCCACCAACAAGGCGCGCCCTCAAGGCCCCGGGGCTCGGCCGTACGCCAAGGCCGGGCGGATACGGTGAGCCACGAACGCTTCTACTCCCGCGTCAACGGCCCCACCCTGCACCGCGTCAACGCCGTCCAACGGCTGGACGAGGTGTCGCCGCGGCACCTGGCTGGCGGAGGCGATCCCCGGCACGTAACCGAGTCTGCTCGTGTCGGGCTGGAGCAACCATTCGGTGCCGGGCTATCCGCATGTCCTGCTGGAGAGCCCGATCACGTGCGGCGCCTCACGCTGGAGCCCGAAGAGGACGAGTTCATGTCCTCCTGGCGCATCCACCCGGCCCAGGGCCACACCTGGTCGGCCCAGTTCGGCATTCACACCCCGGTGGAGATCATCGCAGGCTTCACCGACGCTGATCCGTGATCCGTACCGCCTGCCCGGACTTGGCGTGCGTCACCGGCACGACGTCAGGCAGCACGTGCCCGTGGAGACGATCGCCTTCGCACTGGAAGACCGTGTCAAGCATCTGACCAGCCGCCATCCGCAGCGCACGACGACACCGCCCGCGCAGTTTCCGTCCGGTCCGCCGCCCTGCCGCACGCCTTGACACCCGAACGGCCGCCGCCTGCCCCTGCTGCTGAGCGCGTGCACCACCCTCACCCCCAGGAACCGCCCTCTTGCCGATCTCCTCCTCCCAGTCCACCGACGGCTACGACATAGCCTTCAAGATCCTCCTCGGCGCCATCGCCGTCGCCGTGCCTCTGTCCAACCTCGTCTGGCTCGGCGGCAATCTCACCGCTTGGGCCACCACCTCCGGCACCGCCCCCTACCAGCCGGTTCAAGCTCTCCTGCATCCCGACCAGCTGTGGCCGGACCTGAGCGAAACGTCCCTCTTGATCGGCACGCGCATCCTGCCCGGCGTCGTACTCGTCGCGCTCGGCATCACCGCCGCGGTGCTCTACAAGCGGTACCGAGACGGCGGCAGCGGACGCAACAAGCGTGTCGCCGGCATGGCCAAGCAGCGGGACATCGAGCCCCTGCTGTCCAAGGCCATCACCGACAAAGCGCGTTCACTACGCCCGAGTTTGAAGGACACCAAGCACATAGCCGCGGCCGACACAGGCATCCTCCTCGGCAATCTCCAGGGCACGAAGCATGAGGTGCGCATGGGGTACGAGGACGTCGCCGTCGCGATCATGGCACCCCGGTCCGGCAAGACCACCTCGCTGGCGATCCCCTCCATCCTCAACGCGCCCGGCCCGGTCCTGCTCACCTCAAACAAGGCTGCGGGCGATGCCTACACCGCGACCCTCGACGCGCGAGCGGCCGTCGGCCGGACCTGGTCGATGGACCCTCAGCAGATCGCCCACGCCGAACGGGCCATGTGGTGGAACCCGCTGGCCGACGCCAAGACCCTCGACGGGGCAGGCAGGCTAGCCGGTCACTTCCTGGCCGCGAGCGTGGACGCGTCCCAGCAGGGCGACTTCTGGTCCAAGGCCGGCAGCAACATCCTGTCCCAGCTCTACCTGGCCGCCGCGCTCGACGAACGGCCGATCACCGACGTGATGGCCTGGCTCGCCTTCCCCGCCGACCGCACCCCGCTCGACATACTGCGCGACCACAAGTTCGCCGCGGTCGCCGCCCAGCTCAAGGGCACCGTCGAGGGCCCGCCCGAAACAAGGGACGGGATCTACGAAACGGCTCGCCAATACGCCGCCGCCCTGCTCAACAGCGAGATCGCCGCCTGGGTGACCCCGCAGAAGGACGTGCCGGAGTTCACGCCGAGGACGTTCGTCACCTCGAAGGACACGCTCTATCTGCTGTCGAAGGACGGCGGTGGCGGCGCCTCGGCGCTGATCGCGGCGTGCGCGGACTCCGTGATGCGGGCCGCGACCGCCCAGGCCGAACGTGCCGGCGGGCGCCTCGACCCGCCGATGCTCGCGATCCTCGACGAGGCCGCGAACGTCTGCAAAATCAGCGACCTGCCCGACCTGTACTCCCACTTGGGCTCGCGCGGCATCATCCCGATCACCATCCTGCAGTCGTACCGGCAGGGCCAGAAAGTGTGGGGGGACGCGGGCATGGACGCCATGTGGTCCGCCTCCACCATCAAGGTCATCGGCTCGGGTATCGATGACCCGGACTTCGCCGACAAGCTGTCCCGGCTGATCGGCGACCACGACGTCGAGACGACCTCCACCTCGACCTCGGAGTCCGCCAAGTCCACCTCCGTGTCCATGCGACAGGAACGCATCCTGGCCGCCGACGCCATCCGCGCGCTGCCCAAGGGCACCGCGCTCGCGTTCGCCACCGGCATGCGCGCGGCCATGCTCGACCTGCGCCCCTGGTATCTCGAGCCCGGCGCCGACGAGCTCTCCGCCGCCTCCGCCCGCGCCTCCAAGGGCATCACCGCCCGCGCCATCGCCAAGGCCGCCCCGAAGCAGAGCGACTTCGGCCCTGCCGCCTAAGCACCCCCAAGGTCGGCGGCCTTACCCAACCCGACGGGAGGCAAGTCCCATTCACCCCTGCCCGACCGCGCGGCGGCGCTCATGACCGAGCCGCCCGCCGAATCCCTGCTCTTCGACGTGGCGCCACCGCCCACGCCCGTCGAACGGCTGCTCCACCTGGCCGACCAGTACACCCAGCACAACGACGCGCTCGACCTCTTCCTTGGCGCTACCAATCCTCCCGCGCCGGATGCCCACGTCGGCTCCGCGCAGCGTCTGGCCACCGACACCCAGTCCGCCATCAAGGCGATCCAGGACGAACGGCTCTATGAGAGCGTCGAGTTGACCGAGACGGTCATGCGCCTGAGGCAGCTCGCCTTCCTCACCAGCGCCTCGGCGGACCTCAGCGCCGGGGCCGCTCGCGAGCTGACCGCGCTGGCCCCAGAAGCCGCTGTCGGCTGCGCCGTGACGCTGGTCAGCGAGACCCGGCGGCGCCGCTGGGCCACCGCGCCGGCCCCCGACGACCGGCTGACCGCCGTGCACCGCACGGCCCTGGCCGAGATCGCCTGCGGACACGTCGTGGCCAGCAGCTCTCTGGGTCGCGAGTTCACCCGCTCCCGCGAGCCCAAGGTACTGATGAGCACCCTGCGCGCCCTGGAGACGAGGGGCCTAGCCGAGAGAACCGCAGGCTCGGCGCCCGCTGCGTACGTCGGCGGCCCACCCCTGGGCCGCGTGCGCCTCACCTCGGCCGGCATCACCGCCCTCGCCTCGGTCATCGACGTGCCTCCGGCCGGGCCGAGCACCGCGCCCGGAACCACGCCCCGCCCCCTGCCTGCCACCGCGCAGGCCACTGCCCGAAGCCGCTGAACCAGCACAGGAGCCATCCCATCCCTACGCCCCCATCCGACCTGAACGACCAGGTCCGCCAACTGCGGCAGTTGGCATACGACTTCGAAGCCATCAAGGCACGCGTACACGACATCTCCTACACGCCCGGCACGAACGCGCTGCACCACATCAGCCCCCTGCTGCTCCAGGCACAGGACCTCACAGCAACCGCGCTGGGACGCCTGACCGCGCTCGACAACAGCACGTATACGAACATCGCCGGCAGCCGGGCCGGCCTGGAACTGCTGGCCTCGGTCGTGTCCTCGTCGTCACTCGCCGGCACCGACCTGACCCACGTCGTGCTCACCAACCCCTACGAGGGCGCGCAGTTCGCCTGCTACCCAGCCGACGACGAGTCCGTGCGCACCGTCCGGCATGCCGAGGCCATCCCGCAGACGAACGGCCACCTCGACGATGCCGTCCACCAGCTCGACCTGTGCGCCATCGGCTGCAACTACCTCGCCCACGGCATCACCGAGGACCTGGCCACCGCGCAGGACCACAAGCCGACGCCCGCACAGCAGACCCCGGGCCCCGCGCTGACTCCCGCCCAGTACGGCGCCCTCACCGCCCTGAACGGCGGAGGCCATCTGTATGAGAGCGCAACCCGCGGGCTGGGCGTGACCCGGGTCGCCACTGACGACGGAACGCGCGTCTCCATCGCCACCTTCCAGGCCCTGGACAAGCGCGGCCTCGTCACACGCGACACCAGCACCTCCCTGGCCACCGGGCAGAAGATCACCGTCACCGAGCAGGGGCAACAGGCTCTGGCCCGGCCGCGCCCACACGCCGCACTGAGTACCGCAGTCGCCACGCCGCCCAAGGCCGCGGTCGCGCAGGGCGTCCACCGGTGACGGAGTACGCGCCCGACGACCAGGTGATGGTCACCCGTCAGTACCTGGCAGGCGCCGGGGACCGGCTCGCCGACACGCCACGGACGCCACGGACGCCACCCGCGAGCTCGCCACCGGCATCGACGAGCTAAGCCCCGCCTTCGCCTCCCCCGGCGCCCCCGCCGCAGCCCCGAGCCTGCCGGTACCCACCGCGCACCGTGCACCCCACCCCCGCCGCTGACCAAACCACCCAAGGACAGCGCGCCCCACCCACCGCAAGGACGCCCCATTTCCGCCAACCCCGTATTTCGATCCATCTCGCTCGGCGCCGGAATTCAATCCAGCGCCATGCTCGCCCTGTCAGCCGAAGGGATTCTCCCCAAGGTCGACTACGCCATCTTTGCCGACACAGGATGGGAGCCAAAGGCCGTTTATTCCCATCTCAACCGTCTGGAGCGGGAGATAGCGAAACCGGCGGGCATCCCGATTCTGCGCGTCACGTCGGGAAACATTCGCAGCGATGCGCTCGACCCTTCCCACAGATTTGCCTCCATGCCGCTCTACATTCTGAATCAGGACGGCAAGGCAGGAATGACGAGAAGGCAATGCACAGGCGAATACAAGATAAAGCCGATCAAGAAGAAGGTCCGCGAACTCCTCGGCTACCCCTATCCGGCACGCATTCCGCGCGACGTGTTCGTGGAGCAGTGGGTGGGTATCTCGACCGATGAATTCCATCGCGCCAAAGACGCGGACGTGAAGTACATGCACAATCGGCACCCACTCATCGACATGGGCTGGTCGCGCAGCGACTGCATCCACTATCTGTCCTCGCTCGGATTGGCGGACACCCCGAAATCGAGCTGCCTTGGCTGTCCGTTTCACGGTAACGCCCAATGGCGACAGATCCGGGACAGCTCGCCAGCCGAGTGGGCGGACGTGGTGGAATTCGATGCCGCCATCCGAAAGGGAAACGCCCGCGCGAACGCCACTGGCAACCGCCTGCTGGGTGAGGCATTCCTGCACCGCTCACGCATCCCGCTGAGCGAAGCCCCGATCGATCATGTCACCGCCGCCGAATGGGCCGCGCTACAGCAGGAACTCGGCACCGACGAAGACGTCGAGCAACTGGAAGAGGGCGTTGCCGACGGGTGCTCTCCCTGGACCTGCAGGGGAGAAATCTCAGCCTCGCAGGACGACTTCGGGCTGGCCACGTGATTGTGCTCGACCTGTTCGCGGGGCCGGGCGGCTGGAGCCATGCGCTGACCGTGCTCGGCATGAGGGACATCGGCCTGGAATGGGACGAGTGGGCCTGCAAGACCCGTGCAGCGCAGGGACAGTTGACGATTCGGACCGACGTGGCGATGTACCCGGTCTGGCCGTTCCTCGGCAAGACCACCGGGCTCATCGCCAGCCCGCCCTGCCAGGCCTGGTCGATGGCCGGCAAGCGTCTCGGCCTCCTCGACCAGCCGCTCGTCCACCAGGCCGTCGCCGACCTCGCCATCGGCCGCGACACCCGCGAACAGCTGCTGGCTGCCTGCCGCGACGAGCGCTCGTTGCTGGCCGCCGAGCCCATGCGCTATCTGCACGCCCTCCATCAGCAGGGGCAGCCCGAGTGGGTCGCGATGGAAGAGGTGCCCGACGTCCTGCCCCTGTGGCGCCAGTACGCCGCGATCCTGCGCAGCTGGGGGTATTCGGTATGGACCGGGATCCTGAACGCGGCGGACTATGGAGTGCCTCAGACGAGGCGGCGGGCGATCCTGCTTGCCTCCCGCGCCCGCACCGCCGAGCCGCCGCCGCCCACGCACGCCAAGGTCGCCGAGCCCGAGTCGCTGTTCGGACCGGGCCGCGCCAAGTGGGTGTCCATGGCCGAGGCCCTCGGCTGGGGCGCCACCGACCGGCCCGTGCCGACCGTGTGCGCCGGCGGAGGGCCGGGAGGCGGCCCCGAGCCCTTCCCGTCCGGCTCCCGTAAGACGCTCACCGACGCCCGCGACCGCGGGACCTGGAAGCCGCAGAGCACCCTTGTCCTGCAGTCCCGTCGCGAAGGCGCCGGGTGGAGCGCTCGGCACGGAGCCAGGGAGAACCGGGCGGCCGACGCTCCCGCCCCCACGTTCACCGGCGAAGCACATCGCTGGTCGTGGTCGCTGCGCAGCAACAACCAGGCGAACGCGACCGTGCGGCGATCCGACGAGCCGGCCGGGACGCTGTTCTTCGGCCACCGCGCGAACGAATGCGTCTGGGTCGCCGAACCCGTTCCCAGCGACACCGACGAGGAGCGCCCGGCATCGGAGTCCATCAGGATCACCGCCCAAGAGGCCGGCCTGCTGCAGACCTTCCCCGCCGACTACCGCTGGGCCGGGAACAAGGGGCAGCAGTTCTCCCAGATCGGCAACGCCGTGCCGCCCCGCCTCGCCGCCCACCTGCTGGCCCCGCACCTCGGCAAGACCCTGAGCCCCGACGACTTCACCCTGGCCGCCTAGATGCCCCAGCCCACCGACCCGTACGAGGACGACCTGGACGACCTGCCCCTTGCCCGGCCGGTGCACTACGCCGAGCAGTCCCTGCTCGGCGCGCTCCTCCTGGACCCGCACCGGCTCGCCGACATCGGCGACCTGAACGCGGGCCAGTTCGGCAACCACGCTCACGGCGCCCTCTTCCAGGCCATGCGCACGGTGCCCCCGCCCGCCCCGGATTTACACCGCTCCGATCCCGCATGGCTAAACACCGTGCTCGACGCGGCGTGCCCCCATGCCCCCGGGCTGTCCGCCTCGTATCTCCACACCCTCATCCAGGTCTGCCCTTGGCCCCGGCACGCGCCGACGTACGCACGGATGATCCGAGCCGATCACGCCCGGCGAACGCTGCTCATGCACGCCGAACGCCTCGCCCAGATCGCCACTGACACCACCCTGCCCAACCCGGCCGCCACCACCCTGGCCCAGGCCGACGCGCTCGGACAGTTCCTGGACACGCTCGCCGGACAGTTCGCCCCGCACCCCGGCTCCCTTCCGCGCACCTCCGTGCCGAGCGCCCCGGCGGGGAACAGCTGCGAGGAAGCCCTCGACGAGGAACGGCTCCTCCTCGCCACGGCCACCGCGCACCCGGCAGAGCTGAAGAACATGCGCTGGCTGCAGCCCGACGACTTCACGCTTCCCCTGCACGCCACGGTGTGGCAGTGCCTGACCACCCTGGCCCACAACGGAGAGCCCGTGGACCCGGTCACCGTGCTCTGGGAAGCCCAGCACCGCGGACTCCTCGCCGACGGCCTCGACCCCCGCGACCTCATCGCCCTGGTCTCCACGCCCGTCGGCTCACCCGAGTACTGGGGTGAGCGAGTCCTTCAACGCGCGCTGCTGGCCCGCGCATTCGACGTCGGCACGCGCATCACCTCGTACGCCGAGGACCCGGCCAACACCCCGCACCAGCTGATCACCGGCAGTCGCCGCGCCCTGGCCGACCTCACCACCCTGCGAACCCGCTGGCAGCGCAGCACCAGCCCTACGCCACCGCCACCTCGCCAACCGCGCAGCCCTGCCGTCTCTCGGGCCGGTCCGCCCCCGCGAGCTACCTCAGCCAGCGGACGAGCACTCCGATGACCCACCCGCTCCGGCCGGTCCCACGCCGGCCGGAGCCGTGAAACGAGACCAACTTGCCGCGCCCCGAAGCAGACCTGCACCTTCGCCTCGACCTGCTCCACGGCCGCCCCAGCGCCGTCACCGCCACCATCACGGGCACCCCCACCCACATCGTGCTAGCCCTGCTCGCCCTCCACGGCTTCGAGCCCCTCGACGACAAGACAATGGTCATGGCACGCATCGACCGCGAGGAGGCACACTACGCCGAACAGGCCGCACGCGCCTTGCGCGCCGAGGGCATCACCGATGATGCCGTATTCAGTGAAGGAGCCTCGTCTGAGGAAGCCCTCGCTCGCGCGGATTTCAATACAAGCTGGGGGCAACCGTCTCTGGCCCGCTGGATGGAGGGAGCGGCCTCTGGCACCTGGAGAGCTACTCCCGCGCCCGAGCATGTCACGGTGGGCCAACGTCCCTGAACTGCCCCCAGGAGACCCAACGTGGAACCTTGTCGTCAGAGCTCCATCAGCCGAACCGTAGGCGTGGCGTGGGCGTGAGGCGAACGAACCGGTGGTCGGCCTCCCCCTCCCTCAACTCAACACGCGTAATTTGACAGGGAACGGACCTGGTCGGACGACACCACCCACGCCATCCACGAGTCCCAGACACTGCGCATCGAACGCGTTCACGAAACCCCCGCTCACGAGACAGCGTGGACAGTGGCCGCGTACGAGACACCTGTCTCCGAGCGCATGTGGGTCCTCACCGCGACCGGCGCAACTCCCGCACCGGTCTTGGAAAAGCTTCTGCGTCACCTCGCCGACGGCGACGGCTGGGACACAGCCGTCGGCAAGCCCGTGGACGAGAAGATGGTCACCGCAGCCGCGCGGCCCCTCTCCGACGTCGGATGGAAGCACACCACGGACGGGCGTTGGATCCGTTGGGCGTCCCCCGATGGAGAGGCAGGTGTCCAGTTTGACGCCGTCACCGCACAGCACTCGAGCCACAACCTGTCCACCTGGACCGTCTGGGCGGGCCTCAAAATTGACCAACCCACCTGGGCCGTGACCGCGTCCCCGAACACTCCGAGCTCGCTGCTCTTCGACCTCACCGAGACACTCGCCTACGAAACCGGCGTTCGCCGCCGACAGCCCGCGGGCCCGGAACGCGACTCAAGCTTCACCACCAGCCCGCCAGCCCCTCGCCCGATCGCGGCCAACTCCGTCTCCAGCCGTGCACGCTGAACACCACAACCACTGACCAGCCAGAGCCCGCACGCGATCACGCCGCCGCATAGCTGGCCCGGAACAGGTCCAGCGCACGCTTCAAGTCCTTCGGCGTACGCAGCTGCACCTCCAGATCACCCGTCCCATGGTGACCCAGCCCGGACACGTCACGGGTGAATCCCGGAACGAGGTCGATATCCTGCGGGTCCACCTTGAGGTACACCAGCAACTTGCTGCGCTGTGGCGGGCAGAGGCACGCAAAATTCCGCAGCCGCTGATAGGCCCGATAGGTCTTGCGCTCGACACGGTTCACACCGTCCCCGAGCCCGAGCAGTGCCTCATCTGCCGCGCTCGCCAACTTCGCCATCGACGCGACCTGTACGTCGGCCGTCGCCCGCGCAACCGCCTGGCGGCGCACCCGGCGAACTGCCTGCATGCCGCCGCTCACGGACGCCACGGTCTCAAGCGCAAACAGGTCGCTGCCGAAGAGTCGGTAGCGAACCAGGTCGATCGACCGCCGGTGCTCCCGCACAGCATGCACGTCGTAGCGCGTGAAATCGCCAGCGATACAAATCAGGCGTGGTCCGCTCCACATCACCTGAGAGGCGGCCGTCGCGCCGAGCCGGTCGCGGACCAGCTGCTCGAACTCGGCACGATGGTCCATGAGCCACGCCAGGTAAAACAGGCCTTGGTTGATGACACCGGCGTCGACACCACGCTTGTACTCGACGATGACGGGCGACCCGTTCTCGTCCAGCCCGAGCGAATCGATCCGACCCCCGTGAACCGGCCCAGTGCCGTATTCGCTCGCCAGGAACCGGACGCCCAACAGCGTCTCCATATGCGCCTCGACGAGGCCCTGCACATCTGACTCGACCTCAGCAAGACGCGGCGCGACCTCGATCATGCCGCGATTCGGCGTGCCCACTCGGAACAGTTTCAGGCCCGACACCTTCCCCTCCTCGACTCGGAGATCATCAACGCCGACCAGGTGCGGAATTGTTTCCGAAGTCCAAGCCACAGAGGCACCAGCCGAGACCGCCCCAGCACCCATACCGTTGGAGTTGCAGGCGTTGCCGTCACCGTCTCGGTCAAAGCAGCGTGAAAATCACGGATGGCTGGGCCCCGCCCCCAGGGCGATGTCCCTAGCTGGCCAACGGTGGGAGGAGGAAGCCCACATCAGGTCCGGCGGCGTCCGTCCTCACGATCGCTGCTTGCCGTCGGAGGTAGACGCGAAGGAAGCACTGGCGCACGGTGCACAGGATCGTCCGGCGAGGCCAGAGCCCAAAGTCGGCCCTCCAGCTCCACGACCGGCTTGCCGGTTCCAGGCACAGCCGGTGCGACCCTTGCGCTGATGAACTCCCCCTCCCTGGGGACGGGGAGACCGAGCTGATAGGCAACGCGCCAATGTGAGTCGTAGTCGCCCAAGATGATGATTCCTTCGTCCCGAAGTGCTGAGCGGGATCCGCCGCTTCCACGGACGCGTTTCATGTAGTCCCGCTGCTGCACCACGGTGCGGACGGTGTTGCGTGCGATCCGGCGTCCTTGGACGCGCCGGAACAACTCATTGAGCCGGGCCTGACCCGAACCACTCGCGAAGACCGCTTCCCGGTCGGCATGGGACATGTGCAGAAGGACGTTCTCCCCGAGCTCGGCATCGCGCCAGAGCCAAACGATCTTGTTGCGATGCTCGGCCTTGAGCGTCGTCCTTAGGTCTCGGTTGCCCCCTCGGTTGAGCCACTCCCGGTTGACGCGCAGCAACCCGACGCTCCACCGGCTCAGGTAATCGTCCGCCCAGACCAGAAGGCAGAGGTGCCCCAGCGTGCCGGGAGGGAGCATCCAACCGCCGAATTGCAGGCTGAACCGGCAGTCGACATCGACATCGGCGATGCGAAAGTCCATAGCCTGACCGTCCTCGAAGCGAAACTCTCGCTGGATCGCGGTGTGCACCAGACCCCCGATGTGAGTCCGCTCCGTCTTGGTGATGTGCTTCAAGTCGTAACGGCCCGTCACCTCCCCGTCCAATACCTCGTCGAGAGCATCCCGCAGGACACGACCCATGCGTGCACCATCCGGGTCTGCATCCCGCAGTGCTCGGTAGGCCGCGAGGAGGTCCTCGTCGTCCACACCCCTGCGCACCAGCCTGTCCAGCACCTCAGTCGTGCTGGCTGGCCGATGCTCAGGGTTGATCGCCAGAAGGTCCGTGACCAGTGCTTCGAGATCGGGAGGGAAGCCGGAGGGCAGCTCTGGTCGACGCTGCCGGCCGCGGTCAGTATCTGCTTCTTGTGGGGCGGGCGTGGGCGGTAGGGGAGCTGCGCCGGTGGCCATGGCGTAGAGCAGACAGCCCAGTGAGTACAGGTCACTTCGGCTGTCCGCAGGGACGTTCTCGAAGATCTCCTCGTACGACCGGTAGAGGGGCAGGAATGGGGAGGGACTGCGGGTTGGTCGTAGCGCATGCAGGTCGATGCGTGGCACGCGGCGGACGCACAGGCCGGGATCCGTCACAAGTACCCGACCGTCTTGACTCAACACCAGGGCTGAGGAACTGAGGTCCAGGTGAAGCAAGCCGCTGCGATGGAACTCGGCGAGCATTTGCGCAATCTGCCGGCCGACGTCTCTGATCGTGTCGAAGGAAAGTGTGCCGGGCGCACGCTTCAGCAGTTGCTCCAGATCCTCGCCGTTGATGGCATCCGTCACAAGGTACGGACGCCTGTCGTGCACCCCGTAGCCGGTGACCCGCACGAGTCCTTGAATGTCGAGTGCGGCCAGTCGCTCCGCGTCGGCGATGAAGATTTCCTCTCCTGACGCTGTGCCCGTCGTCGGTGCATTGAACAGCTTGAGAGTGACGTCCCGGTCCTGTTGCTCATCCCTCGCCTGCCAGGTGGTCGACGTCATTCCAACGTGCCGTTGCTGGATCAGGAGGTAGCGCCCCTCGACCAAGGTTCCCGATTCGTCGGCGGGCATTCTCGGGCCACGAGGCAGCGTCGTTACGGTCTCCCCGGTATCCGGTGCCAAGGGTTTGCCGACCGGGCGATCTCCCTCCGCGGTGTCCTCGCCCGAGGCCCTGACGGGGGGTGCTCCTGTCGATGCTCGGTCGGCTGTGTGGCCTCCGTACCCAACGGCGAACGCCTCCGCCAGCGCAGCGGCCGTCGGTCTGCGGCTGGGGTCGTTCTCCAAACAACGCCGAAGAGTGCTCATGAGCACTGGTGCTATCCCGGGGTTGAGCCCAGGGTCATGTTCCGAGCTGTTGGCCTTTGGGTCGCTCCAGTGTCCCGAGAGGTAGGCCAGCAGTAGCGCCCCCACGGCGTACATGTCGCTCTGCGGCGTGAGGCACGCGTCGTCGGGCGCCGCCAGGTGGGTGTCGCTGAGCGGCAGCACGTGGCGATGGGTGCTGTCAACTCCATCGATCGTCGCCGTTGCCCAACCGACCAGCCAGACGTCGCGGTCCGTCACAAGAACGGCCCGAGGGGCGATCGAGCCGTGCACGAGTCCACGTGAGTGGGCAAGGGCAACCGCTTTTGTCAGGCCCAACCCAATCCGGAAGAAGAGCTCCTCCGGGACCGCTCCCCCGTATTCGTCGAGGACGGCGCGCAAGTTTGGTGCGGGCGGTGAGGACGGGGAATCTGCTCGGCGGTGGATACAGCTCGCCGCAACCCACGGCAGCTCACCTGTGGTGCTCGCCGCAACGCCGAGGAGTGCAGGTACGTGCATGCCCTGCATGCGCGTCAAGCATTCCGCTTCCGTCCGGACCAGGTCCAGCGCGGCTTCCGGGTCGCTGGCATGCAGCGTGACCGGTGCCCGGACCGTGACGACCGTGCCGTCCTCGTCTTCAGCCAGGTACATCGTCAGGTGGGGCCAACCGTAGGCACTGCGTGCACGGAGCCGGAACCGGCCGAGCTGTACCGGGTCCTCCGGCAGTAGCTCCACCCAGCCGAGCGGCAGAGGCTCACCAGGCGGCTCGTCGTACGCCTCATCGCTCGCGGCAGCCGTGGGCACTGGGAGGCGGGCGGAGTCCGCAGGCTCGCCCTCGGGGCTTCCGCCGGGTGGTTCCGGCGTGACTGCGACCGGCTCGGCATTGGCGGACGGGATACCGAGCCGCGTCAGCGTCTGTTCGCGGAGCCAGCCGAAGGCCCGCCCGGAGTCTTCGATGACGGCCGTGCCTTCTGGGTGGCCGACCCACGCTGGGAAGACCGGGGCCCGGCCGACAGCGGCTTCAACTCTCCGTGTCACAGCCTCGGCGGTCCGCAGCAGTTCCCTCGGGGAGACTGCGCTGAGAAGCACACGCCGAGCCTCGTCGGTGAAGTCGAACCGACGGTGGTGCGGCAGACGGTCCGCCGCGCCGGCGTCGAGCTCATGCATCAAGCCCCCGAGAAACACCTCCATGACATGGCCGAGGTCTGTCGGTGGTCCGAGGGCAGCCTGCACCAGACGCATCACGGGCGGCGTGACGGGGGCGACTGCCGCTACGTGTGCCGCGAGCCGATACGCGTCGGGGGACGCGGCCTCCCTGAAACGTAGTACTGCTTTCGCAGGGTCGCCGCCCAGGGCGTCGGCGACGGCAGAGCTGGAGCGGGCCCGGCCGGATTCCCAGAGCGGAAGGAGCGATGTGCCGCCGGGTGACGCGACGAGCCCCGCCCAGTCGGCGACGGCCGCAGGGGTCGGCGCGAGGACGGGGATGGGTATGGAGTCGAAGCGGACGAGGTCCGGCGGCAGGTCCGGGTCATTGACGTGCCAGGAGCGGGTGGGGCCGCCCCGGCGATGGGTGGTGACCTGCCAGCCCCTCGCACTGATGCCGGTGCTCGCCCAGAGCCGGGAGGACAGTGCCTGGATGATCGCGGTGGGACCGCAACGTCCCCAATCGTCCATCACCTGGCGCATACCGCCGTCTAGCCATGCTTCGCCGACGCCGTCGCTGATGACCAGAACGAGGGTGTTGCCGGTCGGTTCGCAGAGAGCCTTCGGGGTCAAGCGCCGACCGCGATGCCGGTAGGGGCTGGTCCGCAGGGAGGGAGTGCCGCTGCGCGTGTCGAGTCCGTACACCTTCACATCTCGGAAGGCTCCGGCACGTTCCATCAGCGCCCGGACATCCGCGGCGAGGCGCTGCCAGAGCACCATGGAGACGCCGTCGTCAACCACGAGGGCAAGAGACAGCCAGCGGGTGCGCACCGCTCTGGTGACGGTCTCGGGCACTCCTGTGTCGGCGATGGCGGCGACGGTGCGTGCGACGTCGAGTTCCTGCTGCCCCCGGTCGGGGAAGCGCTGCCGCAGTGGCCGGAGGGATTTGCCGAGCCGGAGTTGCCCGGCCCCGAGGCTACTGCTGTCCGGGGCGCGGACTGCGACCGCCGGCGACAGAACCACGGACGTCGTCAGGCGTTGGGAGAGGCTGGGCTGCGACGAGGCCAGGAGGGGGTGCGGGGCAAGCTTCTTCGTGGATGCCGCAGTCGTCGGCTCTTGTGCGGTCTCAGAGGTCTTCGACGCTGTCGCCCCATCACGGCGGGGCTCGCCGTGGTGCTCCGAGGCCGCGGCGGCCACGCCGAGAGCGCGCGCCAAGACGCCGGAGTCTTGAGGCAGTTTCCCGGCGAGCCATATGGCGTCGAGGAGTTCCTCGTGGGAGAGCTCGATCCCGCTCTCGGCCAGAACCTTCGTCACGCGCGAGATCACGGGGTCACACGGCTCCGCCGAGACGGTGCAGGACGGCTTGGAGGAGGGAGGCCGCGTCGAGATTCACGCCACCCTTGCGAAGGAAGACGGCGTTGAGCAGCTGATCGGTGGCCAGTTCGCCCTCGGCACGCCGCTCAAGGAACTCCCGCAGTAGGTCGTCCGTGTCATCCAAGGCGTCGGGTCCGAGATGCACGGCGACGATCTCCCGGAGCCTCGACTCGTTGGGCTCGGGGAGATCGAGACGAACGCAACGACGCAGAAAGGCGGGCGGGAATTCGCGTTCGCCGTTGCTGGTGATGATGACGACCGGGAACTCACCACAACGGACGCGGCCTCGCGTAACCGGAGCAGTCTCATCCGGGTCGTCCGTCAGAACCTGTACGGGCGCGTGGCTCGCGGGCAGCCGGGTGAGTTCGGAGATGGCGAACTCACCCTCCTCGAAAACAGTCAGCAGGTCGTTTGGAAGGTCAACATCCCCCTTGTCCAGCTCGTCAATGAGCAGCACGCGAGGACGCTCTCGGGGCACAAGCGCATTACCCAGCGGGCCGAGCCGGATGTACTGGCCGATGTCCGGTTCCGTGCCGTCCGCGTCGCGCCGCAAAGATGTCTCACGCAGCCGGCCAACGGCGTCATAGTGGTAAAGAGCGTCCTGAAGAGTGGAGCGACTGTTCACTGGCCACTGCAGGACGCGACCGAGCGCGAGTTCATGGGCGATGGCGTGGGCCAGCGATGACTTGCCCGTACCAGGCTGCCCGGTCACCAGCAGGGGCCGACGCAGGTGAAGCGCCGCGTTCACCACCTGCACCTCGTCAAAGCCGATGAGGTAGGGCCGCGGGTACGGAACCCTGTCACCGGTAGGGGTCTCCGGCCGGTCGAACCGGCGCCACGGCGGTGCGGCGGGGAACGGCACCTCCCGGCGCTCGCCGTCCCCGCGAAACAGCCACCAGTCGTCGCCCGCACCGTCGGACGATGAACGCTGAGGGCTTGAACCAGCCAAGGGCTCTGAGGTGGTCATGACGCGTGCGATCCTCTCCAAGGGTCACTCAGTCGAAGCGGCTCAGACCGCGGGAGACGGCCTTCCGGTTCCCACACGAGGGATGGCCGTGCTTGCCGCTCAGCCGGGTCAGCCGCCGAGTCGCTCCGGAAGGCTCGGACCCGCTCGGGAAGTCCCTCCAGGTCGCCGGCCGGGGCTAGGTTCTCCAGTCTCCCCGCGTCCTCGAAGCCGCAAGCCACACGGTCCCAAAGCACGACCGGCACGCCCAGGACAAGACATGTCAGCACCCAGGACCGGCGCTCGTCGGCGGGGCCATGGAGGACGACCCGCGCGGTGTCACGATGCTTGGTCTTCAGCAGATTCACGAGCTGCCTGGAGTCCCCAGATGTCCGGCTGGTGACCAGCACCGAAGCGCGTCCGTTCTTCCACCGGCGTTCCTGGTCGCCTTCGCGTTCTGGCCTGTGCTCACTAAGTTCCGGACAGCTCAGAGACACGCGGTAGTCCGCTCCGATCGGCCACGGCGGAAGGATGTCGTCGAGCGCTCCAGGCCGCTCCCATTCGTCAACGGCCAAGTCGAGGCCTGCCCGGTCGACCACTACAGTCACCCACGGCACATGGTCACCTTGCCCATGCTCCTGGGTTGCGGCGAAGACCGCCTCGCTGAGGCTGTTCGCCGCTTCCCGCGGGGTCTTGGGCTCCGATTCCACCTCCTTGAGCACACGGTGCGAACCGTCCTCGCGGACGAGCAGAATGCGAACCCGGTACCGTTCCTCCCCCGCAGTGGGGTCGTGTGCCAGCTCCATCACGATCCGTGACACCGGCGACGCTGCGCGCTGCGCCCACCGGGCAGCGTCCGCACGCCGCTCGCCCAGGGCCCCGGCCTGGATACCGAGCCGCCGGGCAGTCTTTTCCGACCACGCGCGCAAGTCGTCGCCCAACCCGTCGCCTACGGCCGCAGCAACGTACTCGACGAGCCGCAGCAGTGCTGGCACCGGCGGGGCTCCCTCGGGGCCGCTCGCACCGTCGGACAGATCCTCCAAGCCCTCAACCACGCCGTAAACGTCCTCTTCGAGGAGCTGCGGGCGGGTGAGCGCCTCAGGAAGCACAGCGTATGGCAGAGCCTCACCGGCTGTTCGGGACAGCACCGTTGGCTCCTTCTCGCAGACCCTGCTCAGCAGACCGACCAGCGCGCCGTACTCGTTCACGGAGAGCAGCGATCCGCAGTCGCCTGCCCTGGCCCACGAGAACAGGCGAGTCAGAGCGGCACGGGTCTCCCCCGTCGCGCCACTCGCCAGGGCTTCGCCGAGCGACGCGAGCGCTCGCGGATGCGCCATGAGGAACACCACGAGGTCAGCAGCTGTGGGCTCATAGCCCACAGCTTCGTAGCCGAGTTCGAGCGCCAAGGCCCGCGCGTGATCGACGCGGACGTCGGGGTGCGAGAACAACGGCGCGAGCAGCGTCTCCAGTTCGCGCTCGACGGGCGTGCGCTCGGCGGCGGACCCGGCCCTGGGAAGAGACGCACCGATCGCGCTCAGCTCGAAAGTCCGACCGGTCTGCTCCTCGACGTGGGAGGCGAAGTCGCCTTCCCCAGCGAAGGACGACACCGGCAGGGCAATCAGCCGACGGGCTCCGTAAGCGTGGTCCTCCTCGGTCACTACGCCGACGAGGTGGCCGCCGCAGAAGATCGCCGCCCCCGAGGCTCCGCCCCAGGCGTTCCCGCCGTCCGTTCGAGGAGTGGGGGCCGGTCCCTGGTCGAGGACGTAACGGTGCTTGCCTCCAGAGAGAACCGGCAGGACGCCACGCAGGTGCTCCGGTGCTCGGGTCTCCCCTTTGGCGGCCCGGGGATAGCCGAGTCCTTCGTATGACACAGGCGCGGTGCCTGTAGGGCAGCCCCAGCGGACCACGCCGGGCGAATCGATCTCACGGTCTGTGTGCAGCAGCGCGACGTCCAGTCCATCCGGGTGGGTCCAGAGCAACTCCGCATCCACGCGCGTCGTCTCGCCGTCGAGGTGGTGCCCTACGCGGACGGTGATGACCGGCCACAGCGTTCCCGTGTCTCGGTCCTCCAACACATGACGCGCGGTCAGCACAAGCCTCGGCGCGATCAGATAGCCGGAGCCGACAGTCAGGCGCCCGTCGCCTGTGCCCCCGCTGCGGATGAGCGCCAGTCTGCGGCGATCCACGTCACTCCTCGTCCAGCGACCCGAGCTCGTCATCGCCAATCTCGGGGCGCGTGCCTCCGAGAGCCCGGTCCTTGACCGCCAGCTTCAGCACCAGCCTATGAGTACGGACCGTGGCTTGCTCGCCCCCAGCTCCGACGCCGACCACTCCGAAGGAGACCTTACCCTCACCCTTGGCGGACTTGCGTAGCTCGAGCTGCAGCTCGAGCTCCGCCTCTTCAACGCCGAAGGCGAATTGTTGGTGGGCGCCGAGCCGCTGGGCCTCGTACAGCTCCTGCCGCAGCTCTTCGATGGCCGCAGCCAGACCGATAGTCGACACCTTCGCCTCGCCCCCGGTTCAAGACAGAAAATACTAGATCGTCCGTACGGTACAACGCGGGCGGGACACTTCAAACCTCGTTCACGGGACAGGACTTGCGCAAGGGAGCGGTATGTCCCGCAAGGGAAGACGTGCATCGCGCAAAAGGAGCCCAGCGAACCGTCAACCGAGCACTGGCCACGCCGCGGGGCCATTCGAGCACTGGGTCACACGACTGAAGTCGTGGCGGATCCTCTACAGGTTCAGCTCAAACCCACTGTGCAAATAGCCATCGCCCAAGTGGCACTGGTTCTGGAGCATCGTTCGAAGTCCTGGCAAGTTTCGGCAAGTTCCTCGCTCGGTAGCCCCGTCGCGGGCAAGCTCTGGCACAGAGATCCTTACCGGCATCCGAGGAGGACATCATGGCCCTGCGCAAGCTCGGCAAGGACCCGGAGAGTCCGAGTGGCGGCTCGCCCACCATCTACGTCGACGAGGAGAAGGACAGCTACCTCGTGCAGGGGTGGAAGGTGCAGGACGCCGAGCGTCTCGGGCAGATGGACATCCCCGGCCACGAGTCGGTGGTGGAGATCCCGCGGCGCATGGTGCAGTTCTTCCTGGAGGTGAAGAAGGATGACGAGGCCCCCGACGTTTGAGGAGCTGTTCCGTGACTGCCAGAGGACGGCTGTCCATCTGGAGATGCGTGACGCCTACATGAAGTCGGACCCGGCCTTCATCGACTGGAAGGCCGGCGTGGTCCTGGACCCCGCTGAGCGCTGGGCGGCTTGGCACGCCATCGTCACGGAGGCGACCTCGCGCGGCGTCGAGGTGCGCCGTGCCCGCGTCGTCTCGATGCCGGTCAGCGAGTACATCCGCTTCGAGTACGACGTGACGGACGGGCTGAACATCGCGGCCGGCGAAAGTGTGCGGTGGCTCTCGCGGCGCTCCGCGACCGACATCGCGCTTCCGGGCAACGACTTCTGGCTGTTCGACTCCCACCTCGTCCTCGTCAACCACTTCGACGGCGAGGGCGAGAACATGGAGGTCGAGCTCACGGAAGACCCCGAGGTGGCGAAGCTGTGCGAGTCGGCCTTCGAGGCCGTGTGGCAGCGCGCGACGCCCCACGCCGCGTTCCAGCCGGCCTGACAGCCTGAACAGCACGGCCGCATCGACATGACATCGCCCTCTTCGAGCGTCCAGGAAGCCCGCAAGGCGCTCGGACAACGCCTCGCCGAAATCCGGAAAACGGCCGGACTCACCAAGCGAGCATTGGCCCAGAGCCTGGGCTGGCACGAGTCGAAGGCTTCGCGCTTCGAGAGCGGCACACGCGCGCCCTCGGAGCGCGACCTTCGCGCGTGGTGTTCCGCGTGCGGCGCGGAAGGCCAGGCGGAAGACCTCATCTCGACGGCCCGCGGAATTGAGGGCATGTATGTCGAGTGGCGCAAGATGGAACGCCACGGCCTCAAGTGGGCGCAGGAATCCGTGGTTCCTCTCTGGGAGCGCACCGAGCGCTTCCGCATTTACTCGCCCTGGCTCATCCCCGGCCCCGTGCAGACGGCCTCGTACATCACCGCGCTTCTGACCTCCATTCGTGACCGCCGAGGGCTCATCGACGATGTTCCGGCGGCCGTCAAGGTGCGCGTGGAGAAGCAGCAGGTCGTCTACGGGAACCACACGTTCGCGATCCTGCTGGAGGAGAGCGTGCTGCGGTACCGCATCGGCGGCACCGACGTGATGGCCGGCCAACTCGGCTACCTGCTCAGCGTCATGGCACTGCCGTCGGTGAGCATCGGCATCATCCCCCAGGACGCCGACCGCTCGGCTCTGTGGCCGGTCGAGGGATTCTTCTTGTACGACGACGAGTTGGTAAACGTCGAACTCGTCTCGGCTCATCTCACCGTCGTCCAGAAACACGAACTTGCCATGTATGCCAAAACGTTCGGCGAACTGGCAGAACTTGCCGTCTACGGCGCCGCAGCGCGAGAAATCATCACCGCCGCCATCGAATCTCTAGGGTGAATGCCCGGCAAGTTCCGGCACACTCGTGGAACCCCCTCCGCTCCCCTTCTTAGCGTTATAGCCACGGCTGACAACGCGCTCCGGAGGGGCCAGTGATGACAGTGGCAAGTACGGGCAAGACCTTCGAGACGGCCGAGGACATCGCGGGCGACGGCGCCCCCATCGACGTAGAGGCGATCTCCTCGCAGACGAACACCGTCCTCGGCCTGCGGATGGACACCACAACCCGCGCAACGATGGACCAGCAGGTACCGGCGATCGCCGGACACCTGAACCGCCTGCTCCACGAGGACCTGGGCGCCGACGACGACCGCGAGGTGCGCAAACTCCTGCGCGAGGGCACCAAGTTGGTCGACCTCACCAGCCGCCCGACACCCGAGACGCCCACCTTCGGGACCTACCTCTACCTCCGCAATCTCGCCCTGCTGACACGGCGCCTGCTGTGGATCTACTCCCAGCGCAACGGGCTGAAGGCCCCGTGAGCGTCAGAGACGACCAGATCGTGCGGGAACTCTCCCACTACATCTACGAGCACCCCGCCGACCGGATGGCGCTGATGCCGGTCTACGACGCGGCCCGCGACCACTCACAGCGCCGCGCCTGCACCCACGACCAGCGCTGCCCCCTCGTGACCACCGGAGCGGTCGTCGTCAACGAGCACGATCGTGTCCTGTGCCTGCGGCACGACGGAGGCTATGCCCTCGCCGAGGCGGAGCCGGAGGAGAGGGACGACTCCCTCAGCGAGGCGGCCCTGCGCCTGCTGGCCGAGGAAGTCGGCATCCGCGACGTGTGGACGCAGCCCGGCGCCGAGGGACCCTTCCTGGTCGACGTGACCAGGCCGGGCCAGCACCGGTACGGGCCCCGCCTCCGGGTCGGCATCCGCTACCTCTTCCGGGCCCACTCGGGCGCCGTGTTCCCGTCGATGATCGAGACCGGTGCGGCGGCCTGGGTGCCCCTGACCGACATAGGCATCCCGTCGGTCCGCGCCCG
This sequence comes from Streptomyces arenae, assembly GCF_022343545.1. NCBI lineage: Bacteria > Bacillati > Actinomycetota > Actinomycetes > Kitasatosporales > Streptomycetaceae > Streptomyces > Streptomyces arenae. Next base: position 45,882 of record NZ_JAKQYH010000059.1, on the reverse strand, counting down.
CGTGGAGCACCACCTGATCGGAACCCTATGAGCCCCCACAACCAACAACTCGCCTACGTGGCAAGCCTCATCGCACTCGCCGGCTCCCTCCTGCTCGGCATCTGGAGGGGCTGATGTACGAGCGCCGGACCAAGGAAGCGCCGGCCCTGCCCCCTCCGCCGATCGGAACGATCGGGCACACCCGACCGCCGGGCGATGTCCGCATCGGTGACTTCGTCTACCTCGACGGCGAGTACCAGCGCGTCCGGGACATGAGGTCCGCCGGCACCGCAGCCCACCGCGTACTGATCTTCGCCGGACGGGAGCCCTGGGTCATGCGAGAGGCCCGGACCACCTACCGGCCCATCGGCCGCCTGTGACTCCGCCTGTTCGGGCGCCGCACTCCCCCTTCTCACCTCATCACGCGAGGAGCTTCGCCATGCGCTTCCGCAAGATCCACGGCGCGGGAAACGACTTCGTCCTGCTCTCCGATGTCGGACCGGACGACGACAAGGAATGGCCCAAAGAAGCGGAACGCCTGTGCGCCCGGCGCACCGGCGTAGGCGCGGACGGCCTGGTCATCAGCCGACTGATTAGCCACCATCCCGCCGTCCTCGACGTCATCTGCTTCAACGCGGACGGCTCAACCGCGACCATGTGCGGCAACGCGCTGCGGTGCTCCGCCTGGGCCGCTCACCGCGATCACGGCTTCCAGCAGATGAGTCTCCACATGGCCGGCGTGGAGCACGACGCCGTCGTGTCCGACGACTCCGTGTGGGTCACGGCCGAGGTCGGCGCGGTCCACCCACGGCGCTTACAGGTCGTCATCAAGGGCAGACCGACCTGGTTCGACAGCGCCCACACCGGCACGGAACACGTCGTCGCCATCGTGGAGGACGTGGACGCCATCGACGCGGTGGTGGTCGGGCGCCTCGTGCGCCACCATGCCGACATTGCCCCGCTCGGGACGAACGTCAACTTCGTCCAGTCCGCAGGCCATCAGGCACTGAAGATCCGCACGTACGAGCGCGGGGTCGAGGCCGAAACCCTCTCGTGCGGAAGCGGAGCCGTGGCAGCCGTGGTCATCGCCACCCTGCGCGGGCTCGTCGCCGGACGTGCCGTCACCGTCCATAACCGCGCCGGCGAACCACTCACTGTCCGGCCGCACAACACCCGGCCGACCCGAACCCACTGGGTCGGCGGACCGGTCACCCACACCTTCGAAGGGGTACTCACATGACTCGCTTCCTCAACCCCAGCTCGGACGCCGCACTGCAGAAGGCCGCCGAGGAGCTTCGCGAGTGGGGACGGAGCCGCCAGGGCCTGCGGGTCGCCCTCATCTACGGGCCCGTGTCCGCCGAGGACAGGCTCTACCACTCCAAGTGCCCCGTCGAGCAGCGATCCGTCACTGCCCTGGGTACGGCGCTGGAAGAGATCGGGTCCCAATGGAAGGTGCTGGACCCGTGCGAGCCCGACTTCATCATCGACCTGGCCGGGTACGACGTAGCCCTCTCCAATCTGCACGGCCCCTACGGCGAGGACGGCCGGCTGCAGGGCCTGCTCGACTACCTGCGCGTGCCCTACTGCGGCAGCGGAGTCGCGGCATCCGCGGTGGCCGCCGACAAGATCCTCTGCAAGCGCGTGATGCTAACCCTCGGCGTCCCCACCCCCGGCTGGCAGGTCTGGTCCGGCAGCAGCCCGGTGACCTGGAACAGACGCCCCTTGATGGTCAAACCGCCCTTCGGCGGATCCAGCGTCGGCATGAGCCTCGTACGCGATCCGGCAGACCTGCCCGCCGCTCTCGCGGATGCGGCCGGTGACGAAGGCATGGAGGTGCTCGTCGAGGAGTACGTGACAGGCACGCCGATGACGGTGGGCCTCCTGGAACTGCCGGGCGGCTCGGTCGTCATCTTCCCGCCACTGGCCACCGAGGCCGCCGAAGCCGACTTCTACGACGCCGACACCAAGCTCGACGTGAACTCCAAGGGCTCCGTCATCGTGCGCGCCGCCGAGCTGGAGCCCGAGGTACTGGATGCGCTCACCGAGCACGCCCGGACGCTGTGGGACGGCCTCGGCCTGCGCGGTTCAGCACGCATCGACTTCATCCTCACCAACGACGGCGACCCATACGTACTGGAGGTCAACAGCACGCCGGGCATGTCCCGCGACAGCAACTTCGCCGTCGGGGCCGCGATGGTCGGCCTCACACACACGGACATCGTGTTGGCGATGCTCCACGAGGCCCTGGCCCGCCCGCCCTACGATGTCCCCCTGCCCACTCCCGCGTTCGCCGGCACCACACGGGCTCGGGAGGCTGCCGTCTCGCCGTAGGAGCCCGCCACTGTGCCGCGTGTCCACGATGTCCCCCTGTGCCGACAGCTCATCGACCCCGCCGAATGGGACCTGCACGGCGGATGGGCACTCGGGGACAGGATCGAATGGTCCAACCGGGCGTGCGGCCTGGCCTCGCTGAGAATGATCCTGCTCGCCTACGGCCGCGAAGCACCCACGGTCACGGAACTGCTGAAACTCGCCGTCAAGCACGAGGTCCTGACCCCGCGTGGAGCACTCCACGCCGGCATCGCGAGCCTGGCGACCGACCTCGGAGTCCCCTCGACCGCCGAGCCCGTCCCCGTCGAAGACCTGACCGCACGCCTCGACCACGCACCGCTCATCGTGTCCGTGACCGAGCAGTTCCCCGACGACGGCCGCGCCGGCGGCCACCTCGTCATCCTCCGCGGTTACGAGGACGGCCCGGACCCGACGATCCACTTCCGGGACCCGTCGGCCTGGGGCCAGACCCACGACCGAGTCCCCCTCAGCCGCGTATCCGCTTCCTACACCGGCCGCGCAATCACCTTCACCCCCCTCAAACCCAACGGAGAGTCTTGATGACCGAGGCAGCCGGCAACGCAACCGAAGCCACAGGCGGCCGGCGCATCGCCGTACTCGGAGAAATGCTGGAACTGGGCGACGAAGCCGTCGAAGCCCACCGCGAAGTCGGGCGCATGGCAGCCGAGAACGGCGTCGATCTCGTCGTCGCGGTCGGCGGGGACATGGCCAAGCAACTCGCCCTCGCTGCAGGGGCGGCAGGGGTTCCGGATATCGCGCTGGTCGGCGACAACGCCACCGCCGCCGCCTACCTCGACTCCATCCTCCGCCCCAACGACGTCGTACTCGTAAAGGCATCCCGCGGTGGCCAGCTCTGGCAGATCGCCCAAGCACTCGCCGGCCAGCCCGTCACCGGTTTGTAAGCAGGAGCCTGGAAGAGCATGGACTCGCCAACTGCAGCAGGATCCCGGTCCTCCAGCGCAGCCCAAAACGCCGCCCGCGGTAGCGATGTCACGCTCGCTGGCTCGGGACCCGGAGAGCACGGTTCCTGATCAGCACGGCCAAATTCCAGGCGTCAGGCCCTGAGCAAGGTGGTGAGCGCGGACGCAGTCGGATCCCTCGCCGTCGACCTCCTCACCCACGTCCACCTGGCGGATTGCCTCCGACCACACTGCTTCCTCGGGCAACTGCTACATCCTCAACCCAGTCGGCACCTGGGCCCGCGTCCACTGGCACCTGAACAAGGGCGAGGGCGAAGTCGACTTCAACGAGCTCTTCCAGGAACTGCAGGCGAACGGCTTCGACGACACGGTGACCGCCTGCGCGCTCGCCTGGGAGCGGAAGGCGTAGCTCCTCCACCTTCATGCCGAAGAAGATCAACGAGTACCTCACTGCCTGGAAGACAACAGCCCAGCGCCTTGCGGGCGCTCAAGCGGTGACAGGAGGCACCGACACTCAATACCGGACATCGTGTCGCCATGAACACAAATAGAACATCGCCCGGTTCCAGCCGTCAGCGAGTGCTGCCGCGGAGACTAGCTGAGCCACCCATGGCCACCACCCAGCCACGATCAGCCACTTACTCGCTGTCAATGCACCGCCTTCGGTCACCTCGCCAATCGACCGATTCTCCCCCTGTCCTAGCTATTGGTCACCCTCGTACGGTGAATCCCGTTTTGCCTGTGCGTGTGCTCACCGCATCTACCACCGGAAAATGCGGCCGCCGTGCGGGCTCAGGGGGCAGGGGGAGGAAGCTCACATGGACCCGTTGGCATTTCCCGTACTGGCCGGAACGCTGTTGACCGAGGCGGTCAGGTTTCTCTTCGACCGAGCGAGTGCGGTCTTGGACCGGCGAACAGGTCGCGTGCCGGTAGAGGAGCCGGAGCAGGTTCCAGGGCAGGCCGAGCCCCTGCTGGTCAGGGCCTCGACGCTCAGCGACGAACGCGTCGCACGCCTCACGGGAGGTCAAGGTGCGCTCCGCGTCTACCTGTCGCGGCCCGAGCTGCTCCAAGGCGACGACGTCGAATTGAGGGAGCTGCTGGGGCAGCTGCGCCGGGACCTGGAGGAGGTATACGGGCGCCGGCTGCCCTTCGGTGACGAGACGGAGGCAGACCGGCCCGGAGTGGAGGTCTCGCAGCGAGCTGATGACGTTCGCGGCAAGCAGGTCGGCATGCGCGTCGGCGGCGACATCACGGATCGCGGACGGGCGCACGTCGATCAGGAGGCCGGAACCATCCAAGAAACTGGTGAACAGGTCGGCATTGAGGTTCAGGGCACGCTCGGCTGAGGCGGGGCGACAGCATGAGCTTCCATGACAGCCGTTCAGGAGAATGTCCGCAGCAAGCCTTGCCCCGGCTCAGAGAAGATGAGGGGCATGAGGACGAGCAGCCGACACAGCGGACGCCGTCCGCGCCGACGCCTCAGAACCAAGATGCCGGGCCGAGCAGTCCGGCCACGCTACCGCCACCGCCCCCTGAACCGCCTGCCATTGCTGCGTCGCCCACGCCAACGCTCAGAACGTCGGCAGAAGCCGCGGTCGTAGAGCATGTCTCGGACGACGCCCTTCGGCAGTGGTTTAGGGCCGGGCCACCCACACGCTACGCGGTGGAGGCGGTCGGGCAGGCCGCTGTGCTGCAAAGGGCCTTCATCAACTACGGTGAACAGGTCGGCACGAAGTACGTTTACGAGCAAACCCTCGACTCGCACGCCCCGATCTCGTCCGAGTACCTGGCCGTGGTCCGCCAGGTGTACGCCGAGCCTCGCCACGCTGGCCGATCAACCACAAGCTCCTTCAGGCGGGCCGTCGACGTCCTACGCCAGGCAGGCTCGGTGCTCGTCATCAGTCGCCCGCCGAACAGCAGTCGCGCCTTCACCGCCTACGCTCTACTCGCGCAACTGCTGGACGACGGCGTCATCACCGAAGTACGGCCGCTTCCCTTCGGGGGATCCCAGCACTTCCCGACCAGACGTCTGCCCCACGACCAACACTGCGGCTACCTGCTCGAACTTCCCCCTGATGAAGACGATTTCACGGTCGACGCCTCCTTCGGCGGCAACCTGCACAAGCTCGTCGAGCGCCTCCAACGACGCAACTGCCGGCTCATCGTCCTCACTCGCCCCGAGCAATGGCGGCGTATCAGTCACGGGGCACCGGACGGCGTCGCAGCGGAGTTGGGAGCGGTACAGCCGCGCGACATAGCCGAGCGGTGGCTCCTTGGGCAGGAGCCCGACTTTCCAGCAGACCAATGGCTCGATCACCGGGACGTCGAGCCACTCCTCGTCGGCCAAACCCCGACCGATGTGCTCAACCTCGTTTACCTCATGCTGGAACAGCATCGGGCAGCCCGCACTGCAGGGCCCTGACCCCTCTGCCCCGGACCAGGCACTCAGGCATACACAGGACGCTCCTCTTGGCTCAACGTTCGATGAGCAGGTGGCCAACGTCGTCGCCGCCCACAGCAACTGGGAAGAAGATCTTTACAACTGGCACGAACCCAAGGAGGGGTCCCGTACCAGTTTCGAGCGTAACTTCCTGCTGGCGGCAGCTGTTCTGCGCGGCGATCCGGTCGGCCATGTGTACGTCAGGGCCGCGAAGCTGACCGAGCTGCTTGACGGCGGGAAAGTCGAGGTGAACGGCCAACGGGAACCTGGGGTCATCGCCATGACGAGAGCCATCGGGGCACGGCGTGGGGACGACGGCGCTCTTTCCTTCAGTCGCCCGCACTGGGACGACGCCGCCGTCGAGTACTTCTGGAACGACCGTCCGCTGGCTCGCACCCCCTTCCTGGGCTGGCTCGCGCAGGCGCCCTTCGTCGACACCAACACGAGCAGGGACGCGCTGGAGATCATCAGCAAGGAGGACCGTCTTGCTCTGGCCGAGCGCGTGGGGCAGTTCGCTCTGCGATGGGCCGTGCGTCATCGCCGCCAAACCCCGCTGCAGAGCATCGTCGAGGAGTGGTACGAGCACGGAACGGCCAAGGAGTTGTGGCCCCTGGCCGTTGAACTCCTGGGCTCCGCGGCCGTACACGCCGCCAGCGCGCCCTATATCCATTCCATGCTGCTGGCTTGGTCGAGCCGGAGCCAGCCTCATCTGCAGAGAGCCGTCGTAGAGGTGTGCACGGGCGCCTTCGGCCGCCGGCACACCGCCAAGGCGTTGCGTCGGCTCAGGAATGTGGCCGCGCAGGGCCATCCGGACGTGATCGACACACTGCGCGAGGCGGTACGCGTGCTGTGGGAGGACGCCACCGTACGCCAGATGCTGTTCGGGTACGTCGTCGATTGGTGCAAGTCCGAGAAGACCAGCCAGACCGTCGGACATCGCACGTTCACCGCGCTGGCCCTGAACTCTCCACCTGAGACAACTGGCCTTCCGCCACTCCTCAAAGCCCTTTCCGAGGAGACTTCCGACGAGGAAGACGCCTTCCGCCCCGCCGTACAAGGACTCGTAACGGGCTGGCGCACCCTGTTGCGTCAGGCGGCGGGACCGACAGGCGAGCGAGACCTCGACAAAGCCGTCTTCACGTGGCTGGACGCGGCGCGGGAGCGCCCCGCGCTCAAATCCGTCGTCTTCGACACCCTGCGCCAGGCCGTGAACGTCCCGGGCACCGACGGGCCCATCCTTCGCGAGACTCTGCGCACCTCCGCCCAATGGTGGGTTCAGGGGCAGGACCGCCCGTATTCCAAGGAACGGGAAGACGTCAAGCGTGAGCTGTCCGCCCTGCTCGACCAGGACCTCATAGCCCGGCGCAATCAGCCGATCGCGCCTCAGCCCTCGCCGCCTGGTGCGTCAGGCGTTGAGCCCGAGGCGGATGTGAAGGCCGGCGCCGCATGAAGCGCCGTGCCGCCAAGACGAACGCGCTCAAGCAGGAAGAACACGCCAGCTGGACCTCGGTCTTCACGGACCGCGTCCAGAGTGTGGATCCACTGCTCTACTTCATCACCGAGATCCGGGTGGCATGGAGCCGCACCGACGCCAGCGCGCCGGCCCATCGACACACAGCACCGCGCCTTGCGAGAAAGGAGATCGAAGAGGCGGCTGGGCGCTGTAGCGTCCTTCGTCCGGCTGCGGCCGAGCAGGACATCACGACTGCGGTCCAAGGACAGCTGCCACTCGCGGCGGACGGTGTAGTGGTCACCGAGGTCCAGCTGCGCATCACCGTGGAGGACGACATCCGGGAGGCCGCTCTCCATGCGGAGCGCCTGCACCAGGAGCACCGGCGACAGGCAGAACGCATCCGACGCGACCACGAACTGGATGACCTGGCGCGGCGGCAGGTCCGGGCCCGCGAGGCGTTCCTCCGGGAGGAGATCCTCGCCAACCCGTCCGCAGCCCGGCTCTACGGCCTGCTGGAGGGAGCCTCGAAGCACTGGACCCGATTAGGAGGCCCGCCCGCGGGCACCGACCTCGACGACCTGGTGCGCGAAGTCCATCAATGGCAACCAGGGCAGCAATGGGTTACAGCCGCGCAGCTGCTCCACAACTTTGTCACCGGCCTGACCGAAGAAGGACGCAAAGAGCTGCTCACCCTCCTCGTCGATGCTGTCCGCGCGTTCGGCGACGACAACACAGCCCACCACCTCGCCCTCCTGCCGGGCGAGGTGCAATGAAGAGCACTACGCTGCGCTGGATTCTCGACCCCGTCACCAGCATTCTGGCTCTCCGGCTGCGTGCGCGAGAACGGGGCCGACTGTCCTACGACGCCGCCTGGCGCCTTGCCCGGGTCATGCGTCATCCGGACGAGATGGGCTACCGACTCCACGGACACCGCAGCGACGACACGTAGCAGAATCTGACCTGCCTCGCAGGACTCTGGGCTCCTGACACCCCATCAGAACGAGCGTCAAATGAGCGTCCTTTTGGCGTCAGGATCTCGCCCGTAACGCCCACATCGCACATAACGCGCAGCGCTAAAACCGCAGGTCAGGAGCCCTTCACGGCCGGTTCAAGGACCGCCACGCACTCCACATGATGAGTCATCGGAAACAAGTGCGGACGTTGCCGAGGGCTCCACAATGGTGCTGGTGCCGGTGAGCCCATTGCGACTCACCTCCAAGGCTGAGCGAAACAGGATATCCGCTAATGGCCGGTTACCGAAACCGGTGATTCCGCGGACTATTGGCACTCCACCGCGTCTCCCCACTTCCTCACCAGCGTGGAAGCAACCAAACCGGAAAGGCACTGCTGACAGAGATGCCTAGTCAGAGCGGCGAAACGCCTCACAGCCAGCTCACCCCCGAGCACATCCGCGCCACCTGGAGTGGGACGGCGAGCGTCGAGGACGCTGCCCAGGCGTTCGGCCTGTCGAGATCCAAGAGCTACGACCTCGTTCGACGCGGAGAATTCCCATGTCGCGTGCTACCGATAGGCCGCACCGCCCGTGTCGTCACCGCCTCGCTCCTCCGCGTACTGGAGAGCGGCGAGCCGGAGTACAACGCAGGCCCCAATCCGTCATGACCAACTGCACTACGACGCTCCTTCGGAGCAAGCCGACGGGGGACTCACGTGTCACAGCCCCAATGACGGGAGCTGCGAGGACACGAGCTGGATCAGGTGAAGACCTCCCGAGCAACGTAGCGAGACTGGCCCCCGGTGTTCCGTCCGCTTCCAGGACGGCCGAACAACGGACCCCGTCCAGATAGATGTCGTACGAGCGGACGTGACCCTGCGGTGAGCGGCCAGGCAAAGGGCCGACGCCCTCGTGGCCGCCCCGGACCGGCCACGATCCCGACCTACGCCCCGAACAATTTCGCATTGCTGCGCGGTGGCAACCGTCACCAAGCTCTGACAAGTACCTCTTCAAGGCGAACTGCTCCGCAGGGAGCTCATCGCGAGCTGACCCACAACGCTCCGCTGATCACTCCACTCCGTGATGCCGCGTGCCAGGTGCACACCCTGCCCGTTGTCATAGTCCGGTGCCGCTTTGATCGGCCTCTCCTGGATTCACCACCGCGGTGGCGCACAGCCAAGTTCGCTCACGCTGATGGGACTCTGCTGCGCCAAGGACGAGAGGGTCTGCCTACGGCGCTTCGTACTCCGTGGGCATGCGGATTTCTCGGATGGTGGCCGGGTCGCGTGGTACTGGAACGGCCTGGGTGCTGATGACTTGGGTGCCCGTGGCCCGGGCTGCGTTTGCCAGATCTTGCAGGACGTCGTCGACCACAGTGGTGTCAATGCCCTGCTGGTACGGGTTGTCCAGGAGCAGCAGGCCGGGGCAAGCAGCTTCTTCGTCGAGATCGGATGCCAGGTAAAGAGTGGCGTAGCTGTAGGCGAGGAAGAAGAGCACCTTTGTCTCCGCCCCAAGGGCTTGATCCCAGGGGCGGGTACCGACGTAGAAAGTGAGGTCACTGTCGTTGATGGTGATGGCGCCTTTGACCCAGCCGCGCTCGCGGTAGCGGTGGAGAAATTCGTTCATGCGCTCGGCGAACAGGGCGCATCGTTCGACGGAGGTGAGCGTCGCTGTGGCAACGGTGGCAGGCTCTTGGTCAAGTGCGTCGACGGCTTGTTGTGCAGCGGTTACAGCCTGGCTGGCTACCGCGCGGCGTTGGAGGATCTCCTCGACGGCGGGAAAGGCTGTCATCTTCTGTTCAAGCTGCGCGATTTGGGCGGCCAGGTTTTCGAGGGTGGCCATGAAGGGTGCCAGCTGGGCGGCGCGTTGTTCGTTGATGCGGTGTGCGAGCCGTGTCTGCTCGTCTTGAAGGTCATCTCGGCGGGTGCGGGCCGCCTGCAGATCGGCGGCGGTGCGGGTGGTGACGTCTTCGAGGTCGGCGAGTTCCGACCTGAGCGACCGGATCTCCACTTGTGCTCGTCGGCGGCGCTGGTCTTCGTTGACCGGTTGGAAGCACAGGTAGCAAGCGTCCTCGTCGTGCGCTCGGTGTGGGTCGACGCGTTGTTCGCATGCTGGGCAGAGTCGTACGGGGAGGGCGTCGAAGATCTCCACGGAGGCGATGAGGCGTTCCATGCGGGTCACCTCGGAGGTGACCGTCTGGGCGGAGTAAGTGTGTTCGCTGCCGAGTTGTTCGAGCGCGACGACTTCGTCGACCGCAAGTTGCAGCCGCTTGGATATGTCTTCATACAGGCTCGTCAGAGACGGGTCGTATCCGGCTGCCGTCTCGGTGGTAGATGATCCCTGCAGGAGGCTGTTGATCTCCCGCGTCAGTTCGTGACGTCGTTGGCGAACCCCATCGAGTTGGGAAGTGACCTCTTCTCGTGCGGCCGCTACCTGGTCAAGGGTGCGGGCGACGGGGATGCCGAGCCGTTCGGAGATGGCGGTGACAGCCTGCAAGGTGCTGTCCTGCACGTCGCGCTCTACTGCCTGGGCTTCGGCAAGGCGCCGCTTGGCCTGGGCGACGGCGAAGTCCTTGGTGTCGTAGCGGGAGCGGGCGAAGCCGAGGAGCATGCTGACGACGCCACGCCGGATGAATTCCTGTTCCTTGTTGGCGAAGCTCGTCCAGGATTCTTCGTTCCGGTAGAAGTGGCGCAGCAGATTCCGGAAGGACAAGGGTGTCAGTTCACTGGCTGTGGCAGGGTGGAGGCCCTTGGGGATGCGTAGGTTGGGCCAGCCCAGCTCGCGCAGGATCCAGTCTGAGAAGTCGGCGTCGGTCAGCTCGTCTCCGTCGACGTACACCTTGTTCATGCGCCCGTGCTGGAGGAGACGGGTCAGGATGCGGGGGTGTCCGTTGAGCCGTATGGCGGTGGAGACCTCGACGTACTCGTCGGATACGGCGGCACCGAGGGCGTCAATCATCCCGCCGCGATCGCCGAAGCAATAGTCGATGACCTTCAGCGTGGTGGTCTTGGAGCTGTTACGGGGCCCGCTGAGGATGTTCAGCATGCCAGTTTCAAAGGCATACTCGTCGATCTCTCCGGTGTTGTGGACGAGCTTGACGGAGTCGATCCTGATCCCGCGGTCGAGGTGGGCGGTCACGGGCTTTGTCATGGCCGGATCTCCTGGCGGAAGGGCGCGTTGCCGACCTCGTCTGGGAACAGGTCGTAGATCAGGTTCTTCAGGTCGGTGCCCGACATGGCGGCCAGATTTCCTCGCATGGCCTGACAGCGCCGGACCAGGGGCTGAAACTGGCGGGTCTCGGTGAGACGCTGCGCTGTCCTCTTGCCGGCGGCTTTGAGTTTCACTCGTTCAACCCGGTGGCTCGTGATAGTCACGAGGTCCCTGGAGACGAGGAAGGCGAGGAACTGCCGGTATCGCTGATCCCAGGGTCCGTAGCGGTAGCGGATCATCGGTGCCTCGACTTCGGACGGGTCGGGGGCGAGAAACGCGGTTTCGGCACCGACGGCTTCCGGCATCGCGGCGTGGGCCCGCTCCAGGAATCCTGGATAGCGCACGAAGAAATCGAGCTTGGCGAACTTCGTCCGTCCCTCGATGTAGGGACCGGGGTCCTCACCGCAGAGGTAGATGAGCAGCAGGAGCCGTGTTGCATGGAAGTCAGGGGAGTCATCCGGGTCCCAGGCGCGATACAGCGGGGGCACCACGCTGCTGCCGATTTTATGAGGCATCGGCGTACCTGTTCTGGCAGCGTGCCGTGATGTCGGAAAGCACCGCGTGGGCCTCGGCGAGGGTGAACTGCCGGCTGGTCACCTCGGGCAACTCACTCACCGCCACGAGGGTCTCGAAGTACGCCGCCGAGCCGGCGTCGAGACGTCCGGCGCGTCGTTTCGCCATTGTGAGCGTGCAGATGGCGTTGATCTGATCGGCCAGATCGTCGTACGCGCGGCGCCGGGTGCCGACACTGGCGCGGTAGGTCCGACGGTAGGCGAGCATGGCATCGTGCTGGGCTTCCGCCTCGGGCTCCGGTATTTCGGCAGCCCGCAGCTTGAGCTTGAGTTTCATCAACAGTTCGGTGGAACCATCTCGCCGTCGCCCGGTTGCTCTGCGCACGCTGTCGTCGAGGGCCGCGCCGAACTCGTCCGCGGTGAAGGTTCTCGGTCGCAGCTCAAGGGCACTGCGGGCTATGTACCGGGAGATCAGCCAGATCATGACCTCCTCGACTTCCTCGTACAACGGTTTCTCGCCCAGGCACGCCTCCACCAGTGGAGCCAGTCGCGCCATGGCCTCCGCCTCGACCTGGTCGATGGTGCGCGCTTCCACCAGAACGTCCAGGCGGTCGACACACCATCCGATGTCCCTCCCGTCCGGCAGTTGCACCCCTTCGAGCCTCTGGACGATGTCCGCGCGGGCGTCCGCACTCACCGGACCGCGCGGACGGTCCCGTTCCGCGACGAACGCATACAGGTCTCGCTGAGGCGTCTCGTTGACAATGAAAGTGAACCGTGTGCCATCCGGCAGCGGCTTGCCCAGGAACAACTTGCCCAGATAGCTGCTGTCTGCGGCCTTCTTCTCCTCCGGCCTGCAAACGTTGGCAATACTGTGCCGCGTTCCGGCTTCCTCGATCGTCTTGACCTGCCGGTATACGGGGGCGCCATCCCGATGACACAGGATGTCCTCCAGGTCCTCCCACGAGACCGCCGTCCACTGCCCTTCAAGCATGTCCAGGCAGTCCAGCAACGTGACGGCATCCTGATAGGCGAACCCCCGCCTGCTCCTACGGCCGCCGTCAGCAGGCGCGAGAGCCACGGCCGCCTCGTGCACTCCGACGCACGGCACTGAACCTTCGATACACGGCAAAATGGCCTGTTCGCACAGTTCCCCCATAAGCCACTTCGGAGCATGCAGTAGATCACCGCATCACCCAGCAGGGCAACGGTCGTGCAGAATCTCGGCCTTGCTCCGTGTCCGTGCCGCTACAACCCAGCACGACAAGGAGCACGGACCGACGAACGGCGAGCGCCGGACGCCCGCGTGGGGAACTAGCAGGCACCGGAACGGCCCGGAGATCAAGTGCACGATGGCGCCCCGCCTCAGCAGGCCGGCAGGGCATCGTCGCATCTGGTCCCGTCTACGCAGGACCCTCGTCGGCTGCGCCGACGAGGGTCCTCACATGTCACGAGCGATCACAAGCGTGTCACCAACCCCACGGACGCTCTCACTTCATAAGGCTCTGACCTGGACTTACACGCTCCCCCTGGACCAACTGGACGCCTCTGGACGGGTTCTACGACATGTGCCATGTGGTACCCAGGGAGGGACCCAAGATCAGGACGGGAGCCTCTTCTGGCCCGTCAAAGCGGTATTGCAGGGTGTTCGACGGTGTCTCACTCACGCCTCAGACCCTCTCACGTACCACGACTGCCCCCGTAACGAGGGTTGCGACTGCACATATCCGACCAGGTGGAAGACCTCCCGGGCCGTACAGCGCTTGAGGCTTCGGACTGTCTCGCGCCGAGTTTTTCCCTCCTGCGTGCGGCGTTCGTAGTAGTCCTGGGTACGCGGGTCGACGCGCAGTCTGGTCTGCACGATCCGGTGCAGGGCCGCGTTCCCGGATCTCCGGCCTTGAGCTGATTGACGGCCGTAGTGCGGGCCTTGACGGCCGACGCGTTCGTGAGTTTGTACATTCTCGCGATCTGCACCGGCCCGTCGCCCGTTCGGGCCCGAGCGCCGGTCCGCCCGCTCAGCACGGCTCGCGCCGCGTTCTGGGCATCGAGCGGGTCCGACTTGCCGCGCCGCCGACGATCCGCCCGGTCCATCCAGTCCACGCCGAACACGTCCACGCCCTGGGCCAGCAGACAGCGGGACAGGGACGCCCCATAGGGAACCGGTCCCCTCCACCCCGGCCCGCCCCACGCACCGCCAGAGCGCGGCGCGTCTTCACAGACCCCCGCACATGCGCCTCAGGGGGCGTTGGCGACGGGCCCGGTCACACCTCGATGTGGGAGCCCATGATGACCGTGCGGTCGCCAGGGAGGCCGAAGTACTCGGCGGCGTCGGCCGTGATGTAGGACGTGGCGATGAAGAGGCGCTTGCGCCAGGGGGCCATCGTCGGGGCCTTGCCTCGGCGCAGCTCGATCTTCGAGAGGAAGTAGGACGCCTGGTCGAGGTCCAACGGCCCTTCGGTGTCGTCCGGTTCGAGCATCGCCAGGGTGGCGGGCACGTCCGGTGTCTCCATGTAGCCGAAGCGGGCGGTGACGTGCACTATCCCGTCGTCGGTGAAGCCGAGGCCGTCCACGGTGAAGCGCCGGTCGGCCGGGACCCGGGGTACGGGCTCGGTCTCGATGGAGAGGATCACGACCTGCTGGTGTCGTACGTGGTTGTGCTCGACGTTGGCCCGAAGGGCGAGCGGCGCGGTCTCCTTGCCCCGATTGAGGAAGACGGCCGTGCCGGGGACCGTGCGCGTCGGCTCCGCCCCGGACTGCAGGCTGTCGATGAACTCGGGCAGCGGCCCCTCGTGCCGGGCCCGTTCCGCCGTGACGATGCTGCGGCCGCGCTGCCAGGTCGTCATGACAGTGAACGTGGTCAGGCCGATCAGCAGCGGCAGCCACGCGCCGTGGACCAGCTTGGTCAGGTTGGCCGCCACGAACAGCAGGTCCACGAAGAGCAGCAGGCCGGCACCGATGCCGATGAGCCACTTGGGCGTACCCCACTTCGCGCGGGCGACGTAGAAGAACAGCAGGGTGGTGATGGTGATGGTGCCGGTGACCGCCATGCCGAACGCGAAGGCCAGCGCCGCGGAGCTGCGGAAGGCGAAGACCAGGGTGAGGACCGAGACCATCAGCAGCCAGTTGATCCAGGGGACGTAGATCTGGCCGATGGTGGATTCGGAGGTGTGCGCGATCCGCAGCCTCGGGAGGTAGCCGAGCTGGGCGGCCTGGGAGGTCACCGAGTACGCGCCGGTGATCACCGCCTGCGAGGCGATCACCGTGGCCGCCGTCGCGAGCAGGATCATCGGCCACCGGCCCCAGTCGGGCACCAGCAGGAAGAAGGGGCTGCTGATGTTCTTCGGGTCGTCGAGGATCAGCGCGCCCTGGCCCAGGTAGCTCAGGATGCAGGCCGGGAAGACGAGGAACAGCCAGGCCCGGGTGATGGCCCGGCGGCCGAAGTGCCCCATGTCGGCGTAGAGCGCCTCGGCGCCGGTGACCGCGAGCACGACCGCGGCCAGGGAGAAGAAGGCGGTCCCGAAATGGCCGAACAGGAAGCTCAGGGCGTAACTCGGCCACAGCGCCCGGAGGATGTCCGGGTGCTCGGTGATGCCGACGACGCCGCACGCGCCGATGGCCAGGAACCAGGCGATCATGACCGGGCCGAACACCCGGCCGACCGCCGCGGTGCCCCGGCGCTGCACCAGGAACAGGGTCACGATGATCACCGCGGTGATGGGGACGACCGCCTCGTCCAGGGAGGGTTCGACGACCTTGAGGCCCTCGACGGCGGAGAGCACCGAGATCGCCGGGGTGATCATGCTGTCGCCGAAGAACAGCGACGCGCCGAAGATGCCCAGCGCGGCCAGGACGGTGGCGGCCCGCTTGCCGCGCTGTGAGGACCAGCGGCGCAGCAGGGTGATGAGCGCCATGATGCCGCCCTCACCGTCGTTGTCGGCGCGCATCGCCAGCAGGACGTAGGTGACCGTCACGATGATCATGACTGACCAGAACACCAGCGACACCACGCCGTAGACGTTCTGCGTGGAGACCGGGACGGGGTGCGGGTCATCGGGGTTGAACACGGTCTGGAGGGTGTAGATCGGGCTGGTCCCGATGTCACCGAAGACCACGCCGAGGGCGCCGATCACCACCGCGAGCCGCACCGAGTCGCGCGCCAGCTGTCTATGGGCCTCCGGAGGCTCCGCCGACGCGGTCTCCTGCCGACTGCCGGCCATGACGAACCTCCTCCTCGCGGGCCGTCGTGCGGACGGCCCCGTTCCGTGCGTCAGTGCGGACATTACCGATGTGTTGATCGGACTCCTGGTAGCGGGGGTGTCGGTTCTCGAAACGTTGCGGCATGGCGTCGGCCGTCGAGCAGAGGGGTGCCCGAGCGGGTCGGCCGGCATGAGGGAATTGCCGACCCGCCCGGGGTAGCTACAGCAGCCCCTCCGCCAGCGGCCCCAGGGACAGGGCCGGCAGGAAGTTGAGGAGCGCCAGGACGAGGGCCGCACCGACCTCGGTGACGAACATGACGGGGTTGCGGGTCAGTGTCACCGGGTTGAGCTTGCGCAGCGCGGCGGGCAGGGCGAGCCACAGTTGCTTCGGGTCGAGCAGACCACCGCTGATCCGCCGCGCGGGGCCGGGATCGGGCGGTCGTACGACGTCCTCGGTTCTCGCTGGTGTTGGGGGAGCCTCCGGGCGAGGGCCGGGGCGTCGTTCACCCGGAGGCCGACAGGGAATGCAGCTCGGGGTCAGAGGCCCACGTCGCGGCTGCGGATGTCGTCCAGGGACTCCCGGCGCACCAGGAGCCTGGCGTGACCGTCGCGCACGGCGGCGACGGGCGGGCGGCCGACCAGGTTGTAGCCGGAGGCCATGGACAGGTGGTAGGCACCGGCGACGGGGACGGCGAGCAGGTCGCCGGGGTGGACGTCCGCGGGGAGTTCGACGTCGTTGGCGAGCACGTCGCCGGCCTCGCAGTGCCGGCCGACGACGGTGACGGGAGCCCGGTCCGCGGTGGTGCGGCGGCCGACGAGACGGGGCGCGTAGCGGACTCCGTACAGGGCGGGCCGCGGGTTGTCGCTCATGCCGCCGTCGACGGCGACGTACGTGTGCGAGCCGGTGCGTTTGACGGCGAGCACGCGGTACAGCGCGATGCCCGCAGGTCCGGCGATGGCCCGCCCCGGTTCGATGATCAGGCGGGGCACCGGCAGCCCGGCCGCCGCGCACGCCTCGGCCAGCTCGGTACGGACCTTGCGGGCCAGGGTGGTCAGGTCCAGGGCCTGCTCACCCGGGCGGTAGGCGATGCCGTGTCCGCCGCCGAGATCGAGCTCGGGCAGGAGGAGGCCGTGCTGCTCGTGCAGCCGTGCCATGAGCCCCACGATGCGCCGCACGGCGGCCAGATACGGCTTGACGCTGGTGATCTGGGAGCCCAGGTGGCAGTGCAGGCCGGTGAGTTCAAGCTGCGGCTGATCGAGTATCCGGGCGATGGCGTGCTGGGCGTACCCGTCGGAGATGCTGAGGCCGAACTTCTGGTCCTCGGTACCGGTGCGGATCTTCTCGTGGCCGCCCGCGCTGATCCCGGGCACTACCCGGACCATGACCTTCTGACGCCCGTCGGGTCCGACGGCGGCGGCCAGCCGAGCGATCTCGGACGGGCTGTCGATGACGATGCGGCCCACGCCCAGGCGCAGCGCCGACTCCAGGTCGCGCGGGGACTTGGCGTTGCCGTGCAGCACGATCCGCTCGGCGGGGAAGCCCGTGGTGACGGCCAGCTCCAGTTCGCCGGCCGAGCAGACGTCGAGCCCCAGGCCCTCCTCCTCCATCCAGTGGATCATCGCGCGGCACAGGAACGCCTTGGCCGCGTACAGGATCTCGGTGTCGGGGAAGGCGTCCCGGTAGGTGCGGCAGCGGTCGCGGACCTCGACCTCGTCGAGGACGTAGACGGGGGTGCCGAAGCGGTCGGCGACCTCGGCAAGCGGTACTCCGCCCACCGCCAGGTCACCCGGGCGGGGCTCGGCGGTCGACGCGGGCCAGACCGAGAGGTCACCCGCGAGGGTGGTGACGGCGGTGTCATGAACAGTGGTCATCGTGCCCCCTCTCAGGCGACGCGCAGGGCGAGCGCGGGGACGACGGGGTGCACCGGCCGGGCGGCCCGTGCCGTGAACTGGGGATCCACCGTGACGGTGGCGATGCCGAGTGGTTCGGTCAGCGCGCGCAGCGCGGGCTCGGCGAGCCTGATCCACGCCTGCCCGGGGCCGAGCGTGGCGATCAGCCGGTTCTCGGAGGTGAAGCCGACGGCCGTACGGTCGCCGAGAGGGGTGCGGAAGACACGCGTCACACACCCCGAGGGTCCCGACCGGACGGGGACGAACAGAGGTCCGGCCGGCAACCGTTCAGAGGGCTCCGGGTCCTCGCCGCACAGGATGTCTTGCATGGAATACCTCCGGGGACCGAGGTCCGAGCGGGCCTCGGTCGGGTCGGATCGAGTGGCCTGACAGCCCCGAACGCGGGGAGGCGGAACGGGGCTCGCCGCTGACGCTATGCCCGACCGGCGTGGTGATCCGCCGGCTCATGACGCAACGCTGACGGGCATCCGGCGAACACTGACGCGGTGCTGACACCAGCGACGACGGGGTTCTACGGGTGCCGTCAGAATGGCGCCAAGAACTGGCCGGCGGGCTGTTCGAAAGCCTCGGCGCGAAGGTGAGATGGACGTGGTTTCCATCAGGTTCGCCGATGCGGGACCGCCCGTCGGCGTGTGAAGAACGGTGAAGTGATGTCCGAGTCCGACGCACCCTCAACCGCTCGACGAGTCCTGGTCGGGGTCAGCGGTTCGCCGGGAAGTCTGACCGCTCTGTGTCTGGCCGTGGGCGAGGCCCGGCACCGGGGTGCCGAGCTGTGGCCGGTGCTGGCCTGGGAGCCGCCCGGCGGGGATCCCGCCGCGCCTCGCCCACCGGCTGCGTCCCATCTCGTCCGGGAGTGGGAGAGGCTGGCGCGGGAGCGGTTGCTCGCGGCGCTGCGCGACATCTTCGGCAGCGCCGACACAGGGCTTCCGGGGCAGACGCTCATCGCCCGGGGTGCTCCTGGGCGGGCGCTCGTCGAGATCGCCGACCGCGACGACGATCTCCTCGTCGTCGGCACCGGGCGCCGTGGTTTCCTGCGCCGCGTGCTGCGGCCGTCGGTCGGCCGCTACTGCTTCGCGCACGCCACCTGTCCCGTCCTCGCCGTGCCGCCGTCGCCGTTGGAGTCCGCGCTGGCTGCCGCGCACCGCCGGAACACCTGGCGGCTGCGGCTGGACACCCGTGATGTGGAGAAGGAGTTCGAGACCGTGCCACCCAAAGCGTGGCCTCCACGACATCGGCCGGCAGCAGGCCGATAGGACCGTGCGCCTCCTGAACCAGACGCTGTCCAAGCTGCGCAGACTGCCGGAACTAGCCGGACTTCTGTATTTGTGCTGGTCAACAGCCTGGCGGTGAGGACATCACCCGCGGTCGGCCCGATGCCCGGTCGGGAGGCACGAGGCGGCGAGCGGCGCACGGGCGAGAGCCCATCACCCCCGACTGACCGCCGGACAGAGACGGGTCACGGCACCAGGACGATCTTTCCGGTGGTGTGACCGGCCTCGCTCTCACGGTGGGCCGCGGCGGCCTCCCGCAGCGGGTGACGGGACGCGATCAGGATCCGCAGTCGTCCTGCTGTCACGGCTTCCGTGAGCCGCAGACGGGCTGCTTCCCTGATCTCGGTGCCGGGGTCTGCGCCGGGTCCGCCGCCGAGGAGTTTGATCCCGGCCTGGACACCGCGCTGGAAGCCCGCGATGGTGGCGATCCGGGAGCGGTCGGTCACGAGCTCCACGGAGACGTCCACCGCCTCGTCGGTGCCCACCAGGTCGGCCGCCGCGTGGATTCCCGCGGGCGCCGCCGCGCGGACGCGGTCCGCCAGCCCCGGCCCGTAGGCGACCGGGACCGCGCCCAGTTCCCTCAGCAGCTCGTGCTTGGCCGGGCTCGCCGTCGCGACGACGGTGGCGCCGCCTGCCACGGCCAGCTGGACGGCCACCAGACCGACCCCTCCGGCAGCCCCGTGGACCAGCACCGTGTCGCCCTTGCCGAGCCCGATCGCGGCGAGAACGTGTACGGCGGTCGCGCCGGCGACCATCAGCCCGCCGGCCTGCTCCCAGGACAGCCCGGCCGGCTTCGGCACCACGGACGAGGCGGGCACGACGACTTCCGCGGCGTACGCGCCGGGCGCACGGTAGGCGATCACCTCGTCGCCCACCCGGACCGGGCCCGCGGGGCCGGTCGCGTCGGCGCCCACCGCGGTGACCACGCCGGCCGCCTCGGCCCCCAGCCGCATCGGCAGCTTCGCCGGATCGGCCCCGAAGGCGCCGCTGTACATCTTGTGGTCGAAGGGATTGACACCTGCCGCACGGACCGCGATGCGCACCTGACCGGGCCCGGGCTCCGGGACGTCCACGTCGATCACCGACAGGACCTCGGGACCGCCGTAGGCACTCGCCACCACTGCTTGACTCATACCTGTGGACAGCACGTTGCTGGAGGCGATCATTCCCTCGCCCTGCCGGTTTCTCATTTGCCGAAGCCCGCGGTGAGTCCGCCGATGAGCTGGCGACGTCCGAGGACGTACAGGACGAGGATGGGCAGCGTGGACAGGACCACCGCGGCCAGGATGGCGGGGGTGTTGATGGTGAACTCGCCCTGGAAGCTCCATACGAACAGCGGCAGCACCCGTCTGTCGGGGCTCTGGGTGAGGATCAGCGGGAAGAGGAAGCCGTTCCAGACGTTCAGGGCGTCGTAGACGGTGACGGTGATCAGTGCGGGACGGGACAGCGGCAGGGCCAGGTTCCACAGCATCCGCCAGTGCCCCGCGCCGTCGGCGCGCATCGACTCGTACAGTTCGTCGGGGATGTCCCGCAGGAAGCTGACCAGGATGATCACGGTGAGCGGGATGGCGAACGCCGCCGAGGGCAGCACGATCGCGGGCAGGGTGTCGTACATGTGCGCCTTGGCGATCAGGTAGTACACCGGGATGATCGTGGCCTGGAGCGGGATGGCGAGTCCCAGCAGGAAGACGCTGAACGCCCAGCGCAGGGCCCGGCTGGTGCCGCGGACGATGGCGTACGCGGCCAGGAAGGACACCACGAGGGTCAGCAGCGTCGCGCCGAGGGTGACCAGGGCGCTGTTGAGGAGGTAGTGGGTGAAGCCGTTGTCCAGGACCAGGCGGTAGTTGGCCAGGGTGGGGCTGGTGGGCAGGGCGAGCGGGTTGGCGTCGAAGAAGCCCTCGCGGGTGCGCAGGCTGGTGACGACGACCCAGTAGACCGGGACCAGGACGATCACCAGCCAGACGAGGCCACCCAGGGCGCCGAGAGGGTTGGTACGGCGCAGGCGGGCCATGCGGCCGGGCGTTCCCGCGGTCGCCGGTGCCGGACGGGCCGTGGATTCGGTGGACGGGGCGTGGGAGAGCGCGGACATCACATTCCTGCCTGCTGGCTGCGCATCCGGTTGAAGCCGGAGAACCGGAGGAGGGCGAGGGAGAGGAGCAGTCCTGCCAGGACGAGCACGACGGAGATGGCGCTGGCGAGGCCCATCTGGTTGCTCTGGAAACCCGTGATGTACATGTCGAGGGGCAGGATGCGCGTGGCGTAGCCGGGGCCGCCGCCGGTGAACACGAAGACGAGGTCGAAGTAGGTGAGCGAGCCGACGACCATCAGCGTCGAGGACGTGACGATCGTGTAGCGCAGCTGGGGCAGGGTGATGTGCCGGAACCGGGTGAGCCGGCCCGCACCGTCGAGGGACGCGGCCTCGTACAAAGAGGCCGGGATCTGGCGGGCTCCCGCCTGGTAGAGCAGCGTGTGGAAGGGCACGAACTGCCAGGCGATGACGAAGACGACGGCGTAGAAGGCGAGTTGGGGATCGCCCAGCCAGTCCTGGTTCAGCAGGGGCAGGTCGAGGGCGGCGCCCAGGCCGAAGTTGGGGTCGAGCAGGTTCTTGAAGATGACGGCGACGGCGGCCGTGGAGATCAGGAGGGGGACGAAGTAGAAGACGGCGAGCAGGGCGCGGTAGCGCTGCCGGCCGGCGAGGAAGACGCCCAGCAGGAGGCTGAGCGGGGTCTGCACGGCCCAGGAGACCACCATCAGCTTGACGGTGAGCCACAGGGCGTGCCGGGTGACGTCATTGGTCAGTGCCTCACGCCAGTTGTCGGTCCCCGCCCACGCCGGGCTGCCGAGTCCGTCCCAGCGGGTGAAGCTGAGGTAGACCACGATCGCCATCGGTACGAGGGCGAAGAGGGCGAACAGCAGCAGGGCGGGGAGGGCCATGACGAAGGGCGGCCCCCCTTGACGGGTGGACGCGGAGACCTTGACGCCGCTCACTTCGCCGCCGCCTTGTCCATCTGGGCGCAGAACTGTTCCGGGCTGATCTGACCGAGGAAGAGCTGGTCGAGGTGGGTGAGCAGCTCGTTGCCGAGTTCCGGGGAGAGCGCCTGGTCCCAGGAGAGCTGAAAGCTCTTCGCGTTGCGGGTGAGCTGGTAGACGTACGTCGTCCAGTCGGCGTTGTCCGTGGTCTTGAGCTTGGCGTCCAGGTTCTGTACCGGCGGGACGTCACCGTTCTTCAGCAGATGGCCGACGTAGGCGTCGTTGTAGACGCCGTCCTTGAGGTAGGTGACCGCGGACTTCTTCTCCTTGGCGCTCGCCTGCGCGGACAGGGAGAAGAAGTTGGCCGGGTTGCCCACGACGTCCGACGCGTCGCCCTTGCCGCCGGCGACGGCCGGGAAGCCGGTCCAGCCCAGCCGGCCGTCCGCGACGAACTTCGGCGAACCGGTGTTGATCGTGCCGTAGCCCCAGCTGCCCTGGAGGATCATCGCGGCCTTGCCGGTGTAGAGCTGGGCCTCGGCCTGGCCGGTGTCGGCGGAGACGGAGGTGAAGCCCTTGGCGAAGCCGCCGGCGTCGACCAGCTGCTTGATCATCCCGGTGGCGCGGAGGACGGCCGGGGCGGACCAGGCGCCCTTCTTCCCGGCGGCGATGTCCTCGAAGGTCCCCGGCCCGCCGACGCGGTCGACGAGGTACTCCAGCCACATCAGGTCCGGCCACTTGGACGCGCCGCCCATCGCCAGTGGGGCGATGCCCGCGGCCCGGAGCTTCCTCACCAGGGTGAGCAGGTCGTCCCAGGTCTGCGGCGGCCGGCCGCCGACCCGGGCGAGCAGTTCCTTGTTGTAGTACAGGACCACCGGCTGGACTCCGTTGACGGGCACGCCGTAGACCTTGCCGTCGAAGGTGGCCGCCTTCAGGACCGAGGGAAAGATGCGGTTCTTCCACTGGGGGTTCTGGTCGAGGTCGGGCGTCAGGTCGGCGACCTTGCCCGCGTCCACGTAGCTCCTCAGGCCGCCACCGCCCCAGTTCTCGAAGAGGACGGGGCCGTTGCCGGCGCCGACGGCGGTGCGCAGCTTCTGCTTGTAGGGGTCGTTCTGGAAGTACTGGTAGGTGACCTCGGCGTCCGGGTGTTCGCCGTTCCACTCGGTGGCCGAGGCCCGGAAGGTCGTTTCGGAGCCCTGGGTCAGCGCCCAGACCAGTGTTCCGTCTCCGGTGCCGCCGCCGGCGGTGCGCCCGCCGCTGCCGCAGGCGGAGAGGGTGAGGGCCATCGCCGCGGCCATGGCGGTGGGGATGGCTCGGGAGGGCATTCTGGGGGTCATGGTGAGCTCCTTCGGCTCGTCAGAGGCTCGTTCGCGCTGGACGGCTCGGCTGGCTCGTCGGTGCGGGAAGCGCGGCTCGAAAATTTTCGAAACCTCTGCGTTTTCTGGCCGACAAAGTAGGTGCGGCAATTCGCGCGGTCAAGACGTCGCGTCGCATGTTTTTCGGATCAGCCAGGCTCTGGCGCGCGACGAAAGCTTGCGCTACGTTCCCCGTAAACCAGCGAAAGGACCCAGCATGGCGAAGAGTGCCGTCGGGCGGACGACCCTGACCGGTATCGCCGAGGCGGCCGGGGTCTCGGTGGCCACCGTCTCCAAGGTGGTCAACGGTCGCAGTGACGTCTCGCCCGAGACCCGGGCCCGCGTCGAGCGGCTGCTGGTGGAGCGCGACTACGTGGCCCGCGGGCCCGGCGGCGCGCAGTCGCCGGTGCGGACCGTCGACCTGACCTTCGACCAGCTGGTCAACCCCAACAACCTGGTGATCACGCAGGGTGTGACGGAGGCCGCGGCCGAGGCCGGGGTGGACGTCGTCATCGGTACGGCGCCCGACGACCCTCTGGGCGCCGCCTGGGCCCGGAAGATCGCGGGTGCCGGGCGGGAGGGCGTCATCCTGGTGACGTCCGAGCTCACCTCACAGCAGCGGGCGCAGTTCGCGAAGGCCGGCGTCCCGCTCGTGCTCATCGACCCGATGAACGTGCCGGACGACAGCGTGCCGAGCATCGGAGCGACGAACTTCAGCGGTGGCATGGCGGCGACGGAGCACCTGCTGGGGCTCGGCCACCGGCGCATCGCGATGATCGAGGGCCGGCACGACGCCGTCTGCAACACCGCCCGCCTGCACGGCTACCAGGCCGCGCTCAGCGGCGCGGGCATCACGCCCGATCCCCGGCTCATCAAGCAGGGGGCCTTCCGGTTCGAACCCGCCTACCAGGCCGCCCTGGAACTCTTCGCCCTCGACGAACCGCCCACCGCCGTCTTCGCGGGCAACGATCTGGAGGCGTTCGGCGTCATCGAGGCCGCCCGCGTCCACGGGCTGCGCGTGCCCGAGGACGTCAGCGTCGTCGGCTTCGACGACACCGCCGCCGCCGGCACCTCGGCCCCTCCCCTGACCACCGTCCGGCAGCCGTTCGCCGAGATCGGCCGTGCCGCGCTGCGCACCCTGCTCCGCCTCGCCGCCGGCGAACCCCTGGACAGTCACCGGGTGGAGCTGGCCACGCAGCTGGTGGTCCGCGGCTCCACCGCCCCGCCGCCCGCCCACACCTGAGACGTCGCGCGCCCATACCTGAGACGTCGCCCGCCCACACCTGAGACGTGGCGCGCCCACACCTGAACCCCCGTGCCTTACCCACCCCGAGGAACGCACCATGACGACACCTTGGGCCGATCCGGCCTGCCCTCGTGACGACAGGGTCGAGGCCCTGCTCGCGGAGATGACCCTGGAGGAGAAGCTGGCCCAGCTCGGCAGCGCCTGGCCCGGCGTCGAGCGCGTCAGCGGCAACGTCGCCCCGATGCAGGACGTGTTCGCCCGCCACACCGACTTCACCGAGGCCAGGAAGGACGGACTCGGCCACCTCACCCGTCCGTTCGGCACCAAGCCGGTGGATCCGGCGGACGGAGCGCGGAAACTGGCAGCCCTGCAACAGGAGTTGATGGAGAACACCCGGCTCGGCATCCCTGCCATCGCTCA
Source organism: Streptomyces arenae (assembly GCF_022343545.1). Lineage (NCBI taxonomy): Bacteria > Bacillati > Actinomycetota > Actinomycetes > Kitasatosporales > Streptomycetaceae > Streptomyces > Streptomyces arenae. Next base: position 20,698 of record NZ_JAKQYH010000059.1, on the reverse strand, counting down.
CGAGGAGTGCCTGACGGGTTTCACCACCCACCACGCGAGCGTCTTCCCCACCCCGCTGGCCTGGGCGGCCTGCTTCCACCCCGAACTGGTCGAACGCATGGCCCACGCCATCGGCGCGAGCATGCGCCGCGTCGGCGTCCACCAGGGCCTCTCCCCCGTCATGGACGTCGTACGCGACTACCGCTGGGGCCGCGTCGAGGAGACGCTCGGCGAGGACCCCTACCTTGTCGCCACCACCGGCACCGCCTACGTGCGCGGCCTGGAGAGCGCCGGGATCATCGCCACACTCAAGCACTTCGCCGGCTACTCCGCCTCGAAGGCCGCCCGCAACCACGCGCCCGTGTCCATGGGCCCGCGAGAGTTCGCCGACGTCATCCTGCCGCCGTTCGAGACGGCGATACGGGAGGGCGGCGCCCGCTCGGTGATGAACTCGTACGCCGACGTGGACGGCATGCCGGCCGGCGCGAACCCCGCCCTGCTCACCCAACTGCTGCGTGAGGACTGGGGATTCACGGGCACGGTCGTCTCCGACTACTGGTCCGTCGCCTTCCTGCGCACCATGCACCGCATCGCCGCCACCGAGGGCGAGGCCGGCGCCCGCGCCCTCACCGCGGGCATCGACGTGGAACTCCCCGACACCCTCTGCTACGGCGAACCCCTCGCCGAACTCGTCCGCGCGGGAACGGTTTCCGAGGACCTGGTCGACCGGGCCGTCCGGCGCGTGTTGCGGCAGAAGGTGGAACTGGGGCTGCTCGACGCCGAATTCGACCCGGAGGCCGACTTCGAGGGTCCCGTCGACCTGGACCCGCCCGCGCACCGGGCCATCGCACGCGAGCTCGCCGAGCAGAGCATCGTGCTGCTCGACAACCCGGACGGACACCTCCCCCTGGACCCGGACACCAGGTCCGTCGCCCTCGTCGGTCCGTGCGCCGACGACGCCAACGCCTTCTTCGGCTGCTACTCCTTCCCCAACCACGTCCTGCCCCACCACCCCGGCCACGACAACGGCATCGAGGCCCGCACCCTGCTGGACGCCCTCGCAACGGAACTGTCCCGCACCCGCGTCGCGTACGAACGCGGCTGCCCGGTCAAGGACATCGACCGCAGCGGGTTCGAGGCGGCGGTGCGGGCCGCCGAACAGGCAGACGTCTGCATAGCCGTGGTCGGCGACCGCGCCGCCCTCTTCGGCCTCGGCACCTCCGGCGAAGGCTGTGACGCGGAGGACCTCTCGCTGCCCGGCGTGCAGGACGAACTCGTCGAGGCGCTGCTGGCCACCGGCACACCGGTCGTCCTGCTCGTCGTCTCCGGGCGCCCGTACGCGCTCGGTGCGTACGCCGGCCGCGCGGCGGCCGTCGTCCAGGCATTCTTCCCCGGCGAGGAGGGCGGCCCCGCCCTCGCCGGAGTGCTCTCCGGGCGGATCAACCCGTCGGGCAGGCTGCCGGTGCAGATCCCGCGCACGGCGGGCGGCCAGCCCGGCACCTACCTGCACGCCCCGCTCGGCGGCAACACCCAGGGCGTGAGCAACCTCGACCCCACCCCCGCCTACCCCTTCGGCCACGGCAGGTCCTACACGACGTTCGCCTACGACGGCTTCGAGATCGGCGCCGAGAGGATCCCCACCGACGGTGAGGTCCAGGTCAGCTGCCTGGTCCGCAACACCGGAGACCACCCCGGCGCGGAGGTCGTCCAGCTCTACACGGCCGACCCGGTCGCCCAGCTCCCCCGCCCGGTGATCCAGCTGACCGGCTTCGCCCGGGTCCGGCTGGCACCCGGCGAGCAGCGCAGGGTCACCTTCCGCCTGCACGCCGACCGCCTCGCCTATACCGGCCCCGACCTGCACCGCATCGTCGAGCCGGGCGAGATCACGGTCATGCTCGGCGCCTCCGTCACCGACATCCGGCTCACCGGCACCATCCACCTCACAGGACCGACCCGCCGGGTCGGACACGACAGGGTCCTGCACACGGCTGCGCACGTCGACTGAGCCGACGCCCGCCTCCCTTCACTGGGTTGTCGTGTCTCCGGCTTTCTTGTCAGAGCCTGCGGCTACGGGAGCATGCGTGGACGGGCGCTGTCGGTCTCCCCGCTCCGCGGCGGCTCGCCGGGCGCGCTCGTGGGGGGCAGGTCCTGTTCGGCCCAGACGACCTTGCCGTCCGTCGCGGAGCGGGAGCCCCATCGGCGCGAGAGCTGGGCCGACCAGGTGGAGGCCGCGGCCGTGCTCGTCGAGCGTGTGGGGACGGCGGGGGCGTGGCCGGCCGGTGTTGCTGTCGGAGACCTCGCACGTCAGCACCCGGTGCTGGATGAGCCGCAGGCGGCTGGGGCCGTGGCGGATGGCGTTGGTGACCAGTTCGCTGACGATCGTCTCCACGGGCGCCACCAGCGTCTCCAGACCCCATTCCCTGAGCTGACGGGCGGCCAGGTGCCGGGCTGTCGGGACACTGACCGGTTCGTTCGGCAGATCCCAGGAGGCGACCTGAGGGGGGTCGAGCGCGCGGGTCCGGGCAAGGAGCAAGGTGACGTCGTCGGCGGGTGCGTGGCCCGGCAGGCCCCGCATCACTCGTGAGCACATGTCCTCCAGCGACCCACCCGGCTGGGCCAGGGCGGTGCACACGCGGCGCAGGCCGACGTCGATGCCCTCGTCCCCGGCATTCTGCCCACTTATGATGAAATCATCAGATAAAAGGGTGTCATCGTCAAGGGCCTCACGACTGATGGAATGATCAGTTGATGCGGACGCGCAGTGAAGGGCGGTTCCGTGGCGAGACCGGGTGGTGGCCCGGGCGCCCGCGTGATGTGCAGATCGGAGTGGCACGCACCGGCACCCGCAGATCCCTCGCGCACACCGGCTCAGTCGCGGATGCCGTCGATGTCGACCAGGACGTGCCGCGGTCCGCGGAAGATCTGGTTGTGCCGGTACGGCGGCGGGTCCTCGACGAGCCGGGGGTTCTCCACCCGGCGGACGAACTCGCCGACCGCGACCTGGACCTCGAGCCGGGCGAGCGGGGCGCCGAAGCAGAAGTGGATGCCCTGGCTGAAGCCGAGGTGCTGGTTGTCGCGGCGTTCGAAGTCGAGTGCGTCGGGGTCGGTGAACCGTTCCGGGTCGCGGTTCGCCGAGCCGTACGCCAGGAAGATCGGCGCCCCCTTCGGGATGGTGGTGCCGGCGATGTCGATGTCTTCCAGGGCCGTGCGGGTGTGCCAGAACTGCACCGACGACTCGAAGCGCAACAGTTCCTCCACCGCGGGCACGATCAACTCCGGCCGGCTACGCAGCCGCTCCAGCGCGTCGGGGTGCCTCAGCAGGGTCAGGACGCTGTGGGCGATCAGGTTGACCGTGGTTTCGTGCCCCGCGAAGATCAGGAGCAGGGCGTTGCTCGCGAGGACGCCCTTGGACATCCGTCCTTCCGGGCTGTCGTCGTGCACCATGGCCGACAGCATGCCGGGGCCGGGCTCCCGGGCGTACCGGTCGAGCAGCTCGGCTGCGAACTGCCCGAACTCCTGCACGGCCCGCGCTCCCCCGGCCTGTCGGCTCTGGATCTCCTCGGAGCCGGCCTCGGGGCCGAAGTCCAGGGCGTCCAGGGCCGTCTCGACCCAGTGGTGGAAGCGCGGCTCGTCCTCCAGTGGCACGCCCAGCACCTTGCAGATCACCGTTACCGGCAGGGGGTAGGCGAAGTCGTCGACGGCGTCGATCCGGCTCTTGCCCTTCATGTCGTCCAGGAGTCCGCCGACGATGCGGCGGATCTCGGGCTCGAAGCCGGAGATCAGATCAGGCGCGTGGGGCGGGCCGACGAAGTGCGGCATCATCAGCCGCCGGTCCCGGTCGTGCTCGGGGGGATCACAGGTGATGATGTTCGGCTCGGTCAGCACCGCCCTGATCGGTTCGGCCGCCGGTTCCGCCGACCCCTCCTCCTCCAGGACCGCGGCCGGGCCGGGACGCTTGCGCGGGTCCGAGCTGACCCGGGGGTCGTGGAGCAGCGTGACGATCTCCCGGTAGGTGCTGACGACATAGGTGCCGTCCGGCTGGCGCGCCACCGGGGTCTTGCGCAGTTCCTCGTAGAAGGGGTACGGGTTGGCGCGGTTGGTGTAGCGCAGGGCCTGCTGCCAGGGGGTTTCCTCGGCCACGAGGCTCCCCTCCTTCTTCCTGTCGGTGCTGTCCGCTCATCCGCCCGGTCGGCGGTCGGGTCAGCGAGGCCGCGGCCGGAACTCGGCCGTCCGCTCGCTCGGGGCATGGCCGGTCAGGACGACGTCGGGGATCGCCGTCGGCACCCTCGGATCCGGGAACTCGGCCGGCACCGGCTTGGCGTCGGACGGTTGGTCCCAGCCCGGCGGCGGAGGCGGGAACGGACCGGAGCGCTCGATCAGCTTCCCGTAGTACTCCAGCCACTTGCCGTGATCGAAGGTGACGGCCGCGACGATGCGGCCCCGGTGCCCGTAGGCGGCGGCGAAGTGGCGTTCCTCGACGGAGCCCTGGGTGAAGACGATCTCGTCTCCGAAAGGCGGCACGCCGACGGACTTGATGTTCACGCCGAACTGACCGGACCAGAAGCCGGGCAGCAGCAGATGCGGGCGGTAGTGGGGCTCGAGGTTCACCATGTTGTGGGCCGCGGCCTCCGCGCCGAGCACCGCGTTGTCCCAGTGCTCCATCGCCAGGAACTGGTACTCGTAGAGCACATGCGGCGCACGTGCCACATCCCCTGCCACGAAGATGCTGTCGGTGACCACGCCGTTGATGTCGAAGGCCCGTCCGCCGGCGTCGCATCCGACGCCCCAGAAACCGGCCGCCAGCCCGGAGCCCTCCAGCCATTCCACGTTGCGGATCGACCCCAGCGAAGCCACCACCACGTCGGCGTCGACGGTCGAACCGTCCGAAAGCCGAGCACGCCGCACGTGCCCGCCGGCGTCGCCCTCCAGCGACGACACGCCCAGACCGCAGCGCAGGTCCACGCCGTGATCGCGCTGCAACTGCGCGGCGATCTCCCCGATCACCCCGCCGAGCGCGCCGACCAGCGGCGCCGAGCCCCGCTCGACGACGGTCACCGGGATGTCCAGTTCCCGGCAGACAGAGGCCACTTCCGACCCGATGAACCCGGCGCCGATGACCAGCACCCGCGACGGCGGCTCGGCCAGCTCCTTCTGCAACTGCTCCGCATCGTCGCGCGAGCGAATCGTGTGGACCCCGTGCAGGGCGGCCTCGGCCGGGTTGGGCCACTGCCGCGCGCGGGTGCCCGTGGCGATCAGCAACCGGTCGTACGGGACCTGCTCACCGTCGGCCAGGCGCACCTGCTTGGTGGTCCGATCCAGCCCGACGGCAGCCACCCCGAGTCGCCAGTCGGCAGCCACGTCCCGCATGCGGGGCAGCTTGGTGTGGTCGGCCGGCACCCAGCCCTTGAGCACCTGCTTGGACAGCGGCGGACGGTCGTACGGCTCGTACGGCTCGTCCCCGATGATGGTCAGAGAACCGGTGAAGCCCTCCTCGCGCAGAGCCTCCGCGGCCCGCAGCCCGGCCAGAGAAGCACCCACGATGACGATCCGGCCGCTGGCCCGGAACGCGCGCACCAGCTCCGCGACCGTTGCTCGCAAGGTCATGACGTCTCGCCCCGCTCCTCGCCGTCCAGGCGGTCGATCGCGATCGCCTGCACCGGGCACGCCGCAGCGGCTCGCTCGACCTGCAGGCGCCGCTGGTCATCGGGGTTCGGCTCATAGGTGAGCGCCTCCTGACCGTTCAGCCTGAAGACCTCGTGCGCCAGATACACGCACTGTGCGTATCCCTGGCAGCGATTCAGGTCCACGACGATCCGCATGGCCAGACTCCTTCCGCTCTGCCGACCGCCCCACGGCGGCGACCACCGACACGGTCGTGCGGCTGTGACGGAGACCAGGCCGTCTGCGAGGTGAGCCGACCGCAGGTGCTCTAACCGTCAGCCCGGAACACCGGCTGAGCAGGTCCATGGCGCCGGCGTTCTGGGCTCGGCCCGGCCGTCTGCGCCCCTAGAAAAATGCTCGCCCCGTCTTCCGACGATCGCAAACCGCCGTTCGGAGCCCATCGCCCGGCCGCGACGGCGGGGCCCGGTCAGGGGCCTGTGGTGCGTGTCACCGTCTCCACCCGCGACATTTCCATACGTCGTATGGTAATTCTTGAAAGGTGCTTCCGTACAACGTATGGAAAAGCTTGGACGACCAAGGCGCGGGCGCCGCACACCGCCTGCACGAGAAGCCGTTGGTGCGGCTCGCGCCAACCGGAAGGAAAGATCATGAAGAAGCTCACGAAGCGGTTCGCTGCCGCTGTCTCGTCCGTGGCGATCGCGGGTGTCGCCGTCGTCGGTGCCGGGGGCACCGCTTCGGCCGCGACTCCCTCCGCCGCCCACGTCCAGCGCCCGGCCGTCGGCGTCAACCCCGCCGACTACCGCTGGGACCACGGCATCGGCTACCTGTTCGAGCAGGGCTACTGCTGGGACGAGAACCGTGGCTGGCACCACGACGCGCGTGTCACCGACTCGTCCTGGCACAGCCGCGACGGTCGCTGCCTCGGGAGCGACGAGGGGCGCGGGTGGAAGTCCGAGGGGTCGTACCGGCACAGCTGGAACCGCTACGAGCACGACGGCCGGGACGGGGACCGCCACGGCTGGGACCACGGCGACCGGGACCACGGCGACCGGGACCGCTTCGACCGGAACCACGGCGACCGGTGAGACAGGCGCTGTCCGCGCCCATGGGCCGAGGCCGCATCCCTCGCCCCATTGCCTGTCGGCGGCAGGGACACGACCGCTGGTCAAGGATCAACGGCCCCCTGACCGCCGCCCAGGCGGGCGATTGAGCGAGGATCCCCTCCTCGCGAACCTGCCTGCCGACACCGACCTCGTGTCGCAGGCACGCGTCGCCCGTCTGCCGCGACGCTCTGCCGCGACGCCACGAATCGCACGGTCCGCCGATGCCGTCCCGGCACCCGGGCCCTGCTGCGACACCTCTTCCTCTGACGCGCCCTCACCGCCGCGAGCGGCGGGCTGCGGCCGAGGGAGGGGCGCCTCGGAGTGAATGCCGATGGAGTCTTCGAGGACTGTGGTCCGGGGACTGACCGCCCGGCTCGTCGCCTCGCGGGTCTGCTCGCTGCCCCTGCGGATGCGTCTGCGGTACGAGCCCGCTGATCCCTGTGCCGTCCGTGCGACCTTCTTCCCCCACGGCGCCGAGCCCGTCGAATGGGTCCTGGGGCGTGACCTTCTCGCCGATGGCCTGGAGGGCCGCGCCGGTCATGGGGACGTCCGGATCTGGTCGGCCACCGGCCGTGGCGACCAGGCGATGTACATCGCTCTCGGGTCTCGCGCGGGCTCCGCCCTGCTCGAGGTTCCCGTGCGGGACGTCAGGAGCTTCCTGGAGAGCACGGAGGCTCTGGTGCCACGGGGTACCGAGGCCGGACGCATCGACTGGGACACCGAACTGGCGTACCTGCTCCCCCAAAGCTGACCGCACGCCCGTGGCGCCTCGAGCCGCGGAGTCAACGGCGGCCGGAGTCCTGACTGTCACGGCCGGCGGTGAGCCGGCCTTCCAGGCCCGTGATCAGCGTGTCCATCACGAGACGGAACATGTGGTCCCGGTCAGGACCCGCAGTCCCCGCACCCGTGGAGCCAGAGGCCGTATCCGCGGGCGCGTCCCCGCCAACGGCGTCAGAGCCGGGGGGCTTGAGGTTCGCCCACTGGTGGAGCGCTCCGTTGAGTTCGGCACCGAGGACACCGATGACGACGGCGACGATCAGCGCGGCGACCTCAGGGACCTCTGAGGACGGCGCGCCGGCAGCGGCCACGATCGCGGTGAGGGCCATCCAGAACGGGTCGTCGTGCTGGATGAAGTCGGGCTGGTGGCTGAACGAGTACGCCATCAGCTCGGGGTGCCGGTGTGCCAGCGTCCGGAAGTCCGTGGCGAGCAGCCGCAGGCGCTCCTGCCAGGGAGCGTCCTGAAGCGTCACGGTGCGGAACTGGGCTCCGACCATTCTCGTCACGCCGCGCAGCACGGCTTCCTTGTTCGGCACGTGGTGGTACAGCGACATCGGGTTCGCGTCGAGCACGGTCGCGAGTTTGCGCATGGTGAGCGCCTCGGCCCCGTCCTCGTCGATCAGCCGCAGGGCGGCGGCGTAGATCCCGGCCTCGGTCAGAGGCACGTCTCTCTTCCTCGTTCCCCGCGAGGGACGTCTCACCTTTTTTTCCATACCCCGTACGGTATCAGCACCCATACGGCGTACGGAAAATGACTCACATCACGGCAACCCTCTCCCCGGGCGGGGTTGCACCGGTTTTCCATACGACGTACGGTACTTATCCATACGGCGTATGTTTCCGTGGTGCGGCGCGGTACCGACCAGCGCAGCGCGCCCTTGCCCATCCCCTCCACTCCACTCCACGCAGAGGAGCACGTCATGACCACGCACGCCACGAACGGCCTTCGCCCCACCCGGCCCTCGCACGGGATTCCGGTCCTCGACCCCGCACCGCCGCTTCCCGACACCAACCCGGTCGCGTTCTTCGGCGAGCTGTCCGAGCAGTTCCCGGAGGGCATCTTCAGCCTGAACATCGCCGGCCAGGAGAACGTCTTCGTCTATGACCCGGACCTGGTCACCGAGGTCAGCGACGAGACCCGCTTCGGAAAGCCGATCTTCGCGCCGCTGAGCCATGTCCGGGACTACACGGGAGCGGGCCTGTTCACGGCCCACGAGGTCGAGGACGGTGACGCCTGGGGCATGGCGCACCGGATCCTCATGCCGGCCTTCAGCCAGCGCGCCATGAAGAACTACTACGGACAGATGCTGGAGATCGCCCAGAGCCTGGTGGGCAAGTGGACGGACGCGGAAGGCGAGCCGGTCAGGATCACTGACGACTACACCCGGCTGACGCTGGACACCATCGCCCTGTCCGGCTTCGGCTACCGGTTCGACTCCTTCGCCGAGGAGGAGCTGCACCCCTTCCTCAACGCCCTGCTGGAGGCGCTGGTGGAGTCGATGCGGCGCTCCCAGGAACTGCCGGAGATGACCGCGCTGCGCACGGACGACGAGAAGCGCTACCGCACGAACATCCAGGTGATGCGGGACCTCGTCGAGAGCGTGATCAAGGAACGCCGTCAGGGCAGGAGCAGCGGTGAGGACGACCTGCTGGGCCTGATGCTCCAGGCCACCGACCCGGAGACGGGCAGGCCGCTGGACGACGACAACGTCCGCGACCAGGTGGTGACGTTCCTGATCGCCGGCCACGAGACCACCAGCGGTCTGCTGTCGTTCGCCACGTACTCGCTGATGCGCAACCCGCACGTGCTGGCCCAGGCGTACGCCGAGGTGGACCGCCTCATGCCAGGCGACACGGTCCCGGACTACGACACGATCATGAAGATGGACGTGATCCCGCGGATCCTGGAGGAGACCCTGCGCCTGTGGGCTCCCATCCCGCAGATCATGAAGGCGCCGCTCGAGGACACCGTCATCGGAGGCCGGTACGAACTGAAGCAGGGCACGAAGACGAACCTGCTGATGGGACCTCTGCACACCCACCCCAAGGCATGGGAGAGGCCGCGCGAGTTCGACATCGACCGGTGGCTGCCGGAGAACCGCGCCCGGCACCACCAGCACGCCTACAAGCCGTTCGGCAACGGCCGACGCGCGTGCATCGGCCGCCAGTTCGCCCTCACCGAGGCCCGCCTGGCGCTGGCGCTCGTGCTGCAGAAGTTCAAGTTCTCCGACACCACCGACTACAAGATGGACGTGCGGGAAGCCCTGACGCGCAAGCCCGGCGACTTCGAACTCGTCATCCGCAGGCGTCAGGAGCACGAGCGGGCCGTGTTCGGCGCCGTCGACCCGCAGAGCGACGACGAGCGGCAGCAGACCGCGGTGAGCGGCGTCGGGGTGAACCTGACCGTCGCCCACGGATCGAGCCTGGGCTCCTGCGAGGACCTGGCGCGCACCATCGCCGACCGCGGTGAGCGCTCCGGGTTCGGCACCACGCTGATGAGCCTGGACGAGCTCGGTGACAACCTGCCCACCGAGGGTCTGCTCGTGGTGGTCGCCGCCAGTTACAACGGCAAGGCCCCTGACAACGCGCAGCGCTTCGACGACCTGCTGGGCGCCGGACTGCCGGAGGGCTCTCTGTCGAACGTGCGGTTCGCGCTGCTGGGCGCGGGCAACACCCAGTGGGTGGCCACCTACCAGGCGTTCCCCAAGCGGATCGAGGAAGGTCTGCTGGCCGCCGGCGCCACTCCGGTCGTCGAGCGCGGCATCGCGGACGCCGCAGGTGACTTCGACGGCATGGCCAGTCGCTGGTTGGACACGCTGTGGGCCACCCTGGCCGAGGAGTACGCCGCCGACACCTCCGAGGCGAGCGGCCCGCGCTACGAGGTCCAGCTGCTCACCGAGTCCGACGTGCGCCCCGCGATCGTCTCCGAGCAGGCATATCCGCTCAAGGTGGTGGCCAGCGAGGAGCTGGTGGCTGACGCGACCGGCCTGTGGGACTTCAGTATCGAGCCGCCGCGCCCGTCCGCGAGGTCCATCACCTTCGAGCTGCCCGAGGGCGTCACCTACGACACCGGCAACCACCTGGCCGTCTTCGCCAAGAACGAGCCTGCGCCGGTGAACCGCGCGCTGAAGCGGCTCGGTGTCGAGTACGAGCAGGTGCTGCGCCTGGACATGCCCGCGGGCGGCCGCACGCATCTGCCGGTCGGCGTCCCCGTCACCGCGGGCATCCTGCTCACCGAGTTCCTGGAACTGCAGGACGTGGCCACCCGCTCCCAGATCCAGACCCTGGCCGAGTACACCCAGTGCCCGTGGACCCGGCCGCAGCTCCAGGCGTACACCGCCGACACCGAGGAGGCCGAGGAGCGCTACGGCAAGGAGATCCTCGGCAAGCGGGTCTCGGTGCTGGGCCTGCTGGAGCGCTTTCCGGCGGTCGAGCTGCCGCTGGCCGTCTTCCTGGAGATGATGGGCCCGATCCGCCCGCGCTTCTACTCCATCTCCTCCGCCCCGTCGGCCAACCCGCGGCAGGTGCGCCTGACCGTCGGCCTGCTGGAGGGCCCGGCCCTGTCCGGCGACGGCCACTACCGCGGCACCTGCTCCTCCTACGTCGTGGGCCTGGAGCCCGGGGACGTCGTCTACGGCTACGTCCGCGTGCCGTCCCCGACGTTCGCCCCGCCCGCCGACCCCGCCACGCCGCTGATCCTCATCGGCCCCGGCACCGGCATCGCGCCCCTGCGCGGCTTCCTGGAGGAGCGGGCCTGGCAGCACGAGCACGGCATCCAGGTCGGTCTGGCGCAGGTCTTCGTCGGCTGCCGCCACCCCGAGCACGACTACTTCTACCGTCAGGAGATGCGGGACTGGGAACAGGCCGGCATCGCGCGGATCCACACCGCCTACTCCGCGGTGACCGGCCACCCGGCCCGGTTCGTGCAGAACGCCGTCGTGGGCGCCGCCGACACGGTGTGGCAGGCCATCGAGGACGGCGCGTACGTCTACGTCTGCGGTGACGGCCGCCGTATGGCGCCCGCCGTCCGCGAGGCCCTCGCCGCCATCCACCGTCAGAAGACCGGCAGCGACGACGAGACCGCCCAGCAGTGGCTCGCCCAGCTCGAAGCGGACGAGCGCTACCAGCAGGACGTCTTCGCCTGACCGGCACACGCCGTCAAGGCGCACTGACCACCAGCCGCCGGGAGGCGCGCGGCACTCCCCCGCAGCCGGCCGCACGCCTCCCCGCCCTCACAAGCCACCGCACACCTCATGGCACCGCTGAACCCCCGTGACCGGTGCCGCTCACAGAAAGCAGTTCCTCATGGACACCATGCTCGCCGGACGCTTCCACGTGGACAGCAAGAAGTTCGCCGTGGAGGAGGTCCCCATCCCCGTGCCCGGACCTGGTGAGGTCCTCATCGAGGTGAAGGCCGCAGGCGTCTGCCTGTCCGACGTCCACCTCCTCGACGGCTCCCTGCCTCCGCTCTTCCTGGACTCCGACACGGTCACCGTCGGCCACGAGGTCTCCGGTGTCGTCCACACCCTCGGCCCCGGCCTCAAGCGGGACCTGGCCGTCGGCACCCGCGTCACCCTGGAGGCGGGCAAGGCGTGCGGCACGTGCGAGAGCTGTGTGCGCCATCGCGCCTGCACCCAGGTCCGCACCGCCGGCATCGACTACGACGGCGGCTGGGCCGAGTACATGGTCACCCCCGAGGAGACCGTCGTCCCCATCCCCGACAGCCTGCCCTTCGACCAGGCCGCGATCATCCCCGACGCGGTCTCCACCCCCTACGCCGCCGTCGTCGCCACCGCGGGCGTCCGTCCCGCCCAGTCCGTCGGCATCTGGGGCGTGGGCGGAGTCGGCGCGCACAATGTGCGCCTCGCCCGCCTGGTCGGCGCGGCACCCGTCATCGCCGTCGACCCGCTGCCCAGCGCGCGTGAGCGTGCTCTCGCCTTCGGCGCGGACTTCGCCCTGGACCCGGCCGCCCCGGACTTCACCGACCAGGTCCGCGCGGCCACCGGCGGACGCGGCCTCGACTTCGCCTTCGACTGCGCCGGCGTACCCGCCGTCCGCGAGCAGGCCGCCTCGGTCCTCGGCCTGGGCGGCTCCCTGATCCTGGTCGGCATCTCCCCGAGGCCGCTGACCATCACCGAGGGCCTGACCTTCAACTACATGCAGAAGCAGGTCCGCGGCCACTACGGCGGCACGCCCGACGGCGTCTACGAGCTGGTGCGGCTCGCCGCAGCCGGACGCCTCGATCTGGCCCCCTCCGTCACGGACCACATCCCGCTCGTCGACGCGCCCGACGCGGTCAACCGTCTGGAGAACAAGATCGGCGACCCGATCCGCCTCATCCTCGTCCCCTGACGCCCGTCAGCAGGACGACAGCCACCCTGGGCAGGGGTGAGCGGGCGCCGGTGCGTGAGGGGGCACCGGCGCCCGTGGCTTTCCGGCAGGCAGAACCCGTGGAAGGACGGAGCCGTGCAGACGACCGACACCCTGGCTCGCATCCCGCGGCACAGGGACGCTCCCTCCCGTCGCGGCCGCATCCTCACCGCCGCCCGGCAGAAGCTGCGGGACGACCCCGACGCGAGCCTCGACAGCATCGCCCAGGCAGCCGGCGTCGCCCGGCGCACGCTCTACCACCACTTCTCCAGCCGGCAAGCGCTGATCGCCGAGTTGACACAGGAAGCGGCGCGGGCGCTGCGACAGGCGTTCGCCGCGACCCGTGCTCCGGGTGCCGATCCGCCGTCGGCGATGGCGCGGATGGTGCTGGCGGCATGGGCGGTGGGCGACCAGTACCGCATGCTCATCTCTCTGGGGCGCCGCGGTATGGGACAGGAGGCGATCCGCACCATCTTGGCGCCGGCGCGCGAAGAGGCCGTCGCGGCCCTACGGCGCGGCCAGGACGAAGGCGTGTTCGCCGACCATGTCCCCGCGCCTGTCCTCGCCGAGGCGCTGGAGGCCCTGGTACTCGCCCTGGCCGAGGAGAACACCGCGCCCACGTGGGCGGATCCCAGAGGTGAGGCTGCGGCGACCTCGTTCCTCGTCGCCGCGGGCGTAGCCCCGAAGGTCGCTGCGCGCCGGGTTCGGGATCTTCTGCGCGACGCGGAGGTGGGTTGACGGTCAGTCGAGGCCGGGCAGCGGCCGACGGGTGACCTCGTGTGCGTCGTCCGCGGAGAGGCCGAGCATGCGCAGGACCATCGCGGCCATGTCGGAGGCGGTCTCGTCGCCGTCGAGGTCGGGGCGGGCCAGCCGCAGCGCCACCAGGGACAGCAGGGCCCCGCCCAGAGCGGACAGGGCCGTGGTCGGGTGGGTGTCGGTGAAGCGGCCCGAGGCGATGCCGCGCTCCAGGTCGCGGAGCGCTCGTGGGGACAGGCCGCGATCGGAGTGGCCCTCGGCCGAACCGTTTCGGGGATGGTCGGCGTCCACTCGTCCTGTTCGCGAGCCCGTGATGGGGCTGGCAGACTGAATCTGTGGTTCCGCTGACGGTCGCGGCGGATCGGATCGCGTCCTCATCGCTTACCGGCGCCGGTGTGGTGTCAGCCTGCGCACTGCTCTTCACCGTGGCGTCGTTCTGGTGGCTCCATGCCCGACAGGGACGCCTGAAGGCGTGGGAGCCTCATGCCTTCGCGGTGATCGTCGACGGTTCCACGGCACGTCTACGGCTGCCGCTCATCCTGCACAACACCGGTCCCAAACCGATCGTCGTGCAGGACATCATCCTGACCTTCCCTGATGAGCCCGCCTCCCATCTGCCACTGCTGTGGGTCTCCTCACCGTCCCGCCTCCAGCCGGGGCCGGACGAGGAAGCGAAGCTGCCGGCCGGATTCGTCGTGCCCGGCAGAGAAGCGCTACAACTCTTCATCGAGTTCGAGGCACCGTTTTCCGCATTCCTCCCGGAGGCCCGTGACTACAAGGCCCAGCTACAGGTTCGGGTCGGCCACCGCAAGGGGTGGCGCCGCCTGCTGACGTTCAGCCTGAGGGCCGCCAACATCATCGATCCAGGTCGCTACACCGTCTACGACAACGCACCGGTCGAACTGACGAAGGAAGACCAGAGGAGAGCGGACGCCGCGCTTCTCGAACTGCTGGACGAGCACGGGGAGGACTCCCCTCCGGACAGCAGGAGGCAGGGGGACCCTCCGGATGACGAAGGGGACGCCGACACGAGCCACTGACATCGCCGTCCGTCCTCCGAGGTGGCCGACGCGACCGGCCGCCGCGAGGGCGAGCGCGATGTGCCGTCGGCAGCGGTGACCGGTCCGCCTTCAGCACCCGTGACGCCGTTGTGGTGGTATCACTGGACGCATGGACCAAACCGGCGAGCTCGGTGACTTCCTGCGCTCGCGCCGGGCCCGGCTCCGTCCCGAGAACGCGGGGGTCGCCTTCGGCGGCGGCGCGCGCCGGGTGCCCGGACTGCGCCGCGAGGAAGTCGCCCACCTGGCCGGGGTGAGTACGGACTACTACGCCCGTCTCGAACAGGGCCGGCACCCCCACGTCTCCGAGACCGTGCTGGAGGCAGTGGCCCGCGCCCTGCGCCTGGACGACACCGAACGCGGCTACCTCTTCGAACTCGCCCGGCCCAAGCGCTCCGGCCCGGACAGGCGCCGTCCGGCCCCGGTACCGCGCGTGCGTCCGGCGGTCCACCAGATGCTGGACGTCCTGAACGATGTCTCGCCGGCCCTGGTCCTCAACCACCGCAACGACGTCCTGGCGGTCAACCGTCTTGCCAAGGCGCTGATCACCGACTTCGACGCGCTGCCGTACCGCGAGCGTAACTTCGCCCGGTTCGTCCTGCTCCACCCCGCGGCACAGGACCTCTACCAGGACTGGGACCAGGTCGCGGAGGCGTTCGTCGCCAGTCTGCGGCTGGCCGCCGGGCGCCATCCCGACGACCGTCTGCTGAACGAACTCGTCGGGGAACTGTCCGTCAAGGTGCCCGAGTTCTCCAACTGGTGGGCCGGGCACGGCGTGGACCAGTGCGCCCACGGTACCCGGCGCCTCCGTCATCCCGTGGTCGGCGAACTCACCCTCTCCTACGAGATTCTGGCCCTGCCCGCCGACCCTGACCTGAGTATCTGCCTCCACACCGCGGAGCCTGGTTCCGCGTCCGCGGAGACGCTGCGCATGCTCGCCAGCTGGAGTGCCCCGACGCGCGTACGGGGGCACAGCTCTTCCGAGACCCCATCAGGTTGACTCCCAAGGGCCGCCCGGAACCGCTCATGCGCCCGTTGCCGCGAGGGACAGTTCCCACAGGCGGTCGGCGGCGTCCGGGTCGAGCGCGTACGGGGCCACCCCGCCGGCGGAGGTTCCCACGGCCTGGAGCGTGAGCTGCTCCGCCTCGTTGTTGTCCTCGAAGTAACGGCCGCCGACGCCCTCCAGCAGGGGTGAGGTCGCCACCAGCACGCTGGTCGCGGCGCCCTGGGGAATCGTCTTGAACCGGAAAGGCGCGCCCTGGATGGAGCCGAGTTCTCCGGCCGCCTCGGCGGCGCGCAGCTGTGCGAACTGTTCCGGATCCATGTAGCGCGACAGGTTCGTTCCCAGGATCACGCCGGGGTGGACGGCGTTGGCGGTGATCCCGTCGGCCGCCCAGCGGCTGGTCGCCTCGACCGCGAAGAGAACGTTGGCGGTCTTGGACTGCCCGTAGGCGAGCCACGGGTCGTAGGGACGGCCGGTGAAGTTGATGTCGTCGAACTCGACGGGCGAGGCGTGGTGGCCGCGGGAGCTCAGCGACACGATGCGCGCGTTGCCGGCCGCCGTGAGCGCGTCGTGCAGACCGAGCGCGAGCGCGAAGTGGCCGAGATGGTTGGACGCGAACTGCAGTTCCCAGCCGTCCGGAGTGCGCTCGAGCGTGGGCAGCGCCATCACTCCGGCGTTGTTGACGAGGATGTGCAGGGGCCCGGACCAGGCGCCCGTGAAGGCGGCGATCGACGCCCTGTCGGCGAGGTCGAGCCGGCCGACATGGACGGCGTCGTTTCCGGTGGCCTTGCGGATGTGGGTGGCGGCCTGCTCGCCGGCGTCCGTGTTCCGGACCGCGAGGGTGACCGAGGCGCCGGCGCTCGCGAGGGCGCGGGCGGTCTCGGCGCCGAGCCCCGAAGCGGCGCCGGTGACGACCGCGTGCTTTCCGGTGAGGTCGACGCCTTCGATGACCTCGGCGGCCGTCGACTCTTCTCCGAAGGGCGTGCGGATGGGCTGGGTGGTCGTCATGATCTCAATTCCTGGTCCTCGGTCGGTGGTCTTTCCCTCGCCTGAACAGGTGAGGGAGGCGGACCGGCACAGCTGGTGCGGGCACGCCGACGGGTGCAGGCACGCCGACGGGTGTCCGGACGAGCTCGAGTTCGGGATCGTCGAAGGGGCCGGGGTACCGGTCGTCCCGGCTCACCCCGCCCGGTCGGGCGGGAAGTGGTCACCGAACATCGGCAGGCCGGCTGCGGACTCAGCGCGGGTCGCCTCGTCCTCCCAGACATCCCTGTGTTCGGTCAGTTTGCCGTTCTCGACGCGTACGACATCCGCCACGACGGCGGCCGCGTCGCCGGTGCCCGAGTACCGGCCGTAGAGCATCACGTAGTCGCCCTCGGCGACGGCGAGCTGGTTGTCGTAGCGCAGGGTGGCCGGCAGCGCGCGGACCAGGTCGAACAGGCCCTCCCGCCCCGGCGGGATGTGCCGGCTGTGCTGAAGGTAGTCCGCTGACCAGAACTCCTGTGCGGCCTCGTAGTCGCGCTTGCCGAAGAGTGTGTCGAAGGCCGTCAGAACGAGCTCTCTGTTCTGCTCACGTGTGGACATGCCGTGCTCCAGAGGATGGTTGTCATGCGCGCCCCGGACGTGGTCACGTGTGCGGCTGCGCGCTCTTCGCGGTGACGCCGGTGACGCCGGTGGGGCCGGTGGGGCCGGTGGGCCCGACGAGGCCGGCGAGATGGCGCCACCGGGTGACCGGCGAGGTCTCGTCGGGCTCCCTGTTCCTCGTCAGTTGGACGGTGCCTGGGAGGGGGCGGCCTCGGGTGTGTTCGCCGGTGTGGTCCAGCTGGCGAGCAGGCGGAGTGTTTCCGCGGAGGCGGAGCCGGGTTCGGTGGTGTAGAGCACGATGCTCTGGTCAGGGTCGGCGGGCAGGGCCAACGTCTCGTAGGAGAGGGTGAGTTCGCCGACCACGGGATGGTCGAGGCGTTGGGTGCCGTGGGCGCACTGGTCCACACGGTGACCGGCCCACCAGTTGGAGAACTCGGGCACCTTGATGGACAACTCCCCGACGAGTTCGTTCAGCACGCGGTCGTCGGGATGGCGTCCGGCGGCCAGACGCAGGCCGGCGACGAAGGTCTCCGCGACCCGGCCCCAGTCTGTGTACAGGTCGCGGGCGGCGGGGTGGAGCAGCACGAATCGGGCGAGGTTGCGGTCACGGTACGGCAGTGCGTCGAAGTCGGTGATCAGCGCCTTGGCCAGGTGGTTGGCGCCCAGGACGTCACTGCGGTGGTTGAGGACGACGGCCGGCGAGACATCGTCGAGGACATCCAGCATCTGATGGACCGGCTGCCGCACGCGCGGTGCGCGGACAGGACGGCTTCGGCCGGGTGTCCTGGGCCGGGCGAGTTCGAAGAGGTAGCCGCGTTCGGTGTCGTCCAGGCGCAGGGCGCGGGCCACTGCCTCCAGCACGGTCTCGGAGACGTGGGGGTGCCGGCCCTGTTCGAGACGGGCGTAGTAGTCCGTACTCACCCCGGCCAGATGGGCGACTTCCTCGCGGCGCAGTCCGGGCACCCGGCGCGCGCCGCCGCCGAAAGCCGCCCCCGCGTTCTCGGGACGGAGCCGGGCCCGGCGCGAGCGCAGGAAGTCACCCAGTTCGCCGTTGTGGTTCATGCGGCCAGTGTGCTCCGCATGTCGGCGTGACGGGCCGGTGAAGGTGGACCAGCCAGACCTAGGTTCAGCAGGGCGCCCTTGGAGCGTCCACACACGCGTATAGCGGGTCATTCTGGCTGAAAAGCGACGGCCTCCGCCCCCGTCCCTGGCACGGGCCACCCCACCAAAGGAGATCACCATGACCGAGTTCGCGCCTGTACCCGACTTCGCCCTGGGCCCGGACATCCCGGAGTCCGGGTATGCCGTCAGGGACCTGGGCGGCGGTGCCCACTTCGTCACCCAGGGGATGATCAACACGATGTTCGTGGAGACGAAGAACGGTGTCGTCCTCGTGGACGCCTCACCCTTCCTGGGCGACAAACTGCTGGAGGCGATCGAGTCGGTCACCCCCAAGCCCGTCACCCACCTGATCTACAGCCACGCGCACGCCGACCACATCGGGGCGGCTCACCTGCTGAAGCGGAACGGCCTGAGGATCATCTCCCATGAGATCACCGGCGAGTTCATCAAGGAGGTCAAGGACGACGACCGGCGTCCCCTGCCCACCGAGACCTTCAGCGGCCGCCGCAAGGAGATGGACATCGACGGGGTGCGGTTCGTCCTCGACTACACGGGAGACTGGCATCAGGCCGGCAACCTGTTCATCCACCTGCCGGAGCTGAAGCTCATGGGAGCGATGGACAGCTTCACTCCGAAGAACGCGCCGTTCTTCCGCCTGTACTTCTCCGCACACGTGCCCGCGTACTTCGACGCCATGGACCAGTTGCTGGAGTACGACTACGAGACCGTCGTCACCGGCCACATGGCTCTGCCCGGTACGCCCGAGGACGTGGCGACGAACCGGGAGTACATCCGGGACCTGCGCGCCGCTGCCTCCGAAGCACTGCGCACAGTCGACATGAAGGAAGCCTCGGCCGCCGCCAAGGTGCCGGCGAACAACAAGCAGGCGGAGATCAAGGTCTGGATGGACGCGGTGACCGCCCGCGCGGCCGAACTCATGCCGTCCTGGGAAAAGCGCCTGGGAGGGACCGACATCTTCCTCTCCGACAACCTCAACGCCACCGCGTGGAGCGTCTTCATCGACTAGAACGACGCCCTGGAAGTGAGGGGCGAACCGCTGTGATCGCGTTCGCCGTTCGCGGCCACGCACCAGTCACTCGCCCTCGGTGTGGGGCGCGCGAAGGAGGGATGTCACATGCTGCCGGCTACGAGGGCACAGCAGTTGGCGCAGAGTATCGATCTGGTCGTGGACGCTGTTCGTACCGCACCGGTCGACCAGTACGACAGCCCGACGCCGTGTTCGGCGTGGACGGTGAGAGACCTCGTCAATCACATCGCCATGATGCTCCTGATGACGAGAGACGCGGGCACCCGTACGGCATCGGATCCGAGCCTGCTGACCGCGAACCCGGTACCCCTCCTCGCCGGGCGGCCGGAGTCCGAGTGGGCGTCGCTGGTGGCCGGCAGCGCCGAACCGGCGGCCACGGCCTGGTCCGAGCCGGCGGCGTGGGAGGGAGAGGCCGGCCTCGGCGAAACGCGCATGCCCGCGACCGCGCTCGGCGGGATCCTGATCGCCGAGTTCACCGTCCACGCCTGGGACACGGCGGCAGCCACCGGACAACGGCTCACCGTTCCCGCGTCCCTGGCCGAAGCCACGTTCGCGACGTACTCGCGTGAAGCACCCCGCATGCGCAGCGTCGGCCTTCTGGGTGCCGAAGTACCCCAAGACGCAGACGCACCCGTACTTGACCACGCGCTGGCCCTCAGTGGCAGAAACCCCCGATGGACACCAGCGGCGCGCTAGGCACGGCCGACATGAATTGTCATCCTTCAGACGACAGCACGTTTGTCATCCATTGGATGACATGCTACAACGGTTTCAGTGAGGCGCATTGGCAGTCACTGCCTGAACCTTCTGGAGGTGTTTCCGATGTTGATGCGCACTGACCCGTTCCGTGAGCTGGACCGGCTGGCGCAGCAGCTGATGGTCCCCGGCACCTGGTCGCGGCCGTCCCCGATGCCGATGGACGCCTACCGCGAGGGTGACCAGTACGTGGTGGCCTTCGACATCCCCGGCGTCACCGCGGACGCGATCGACATCGACGTCGAACGGAACATGCTGACCGTCAAGGCCGAGCGCAGGCCCGTGGCGAAGGCCGACGACGTGCAGATGGACCTGTCGGAACGGCCGCTGGGCGTCTTCTCCCGCCAGATCGTGCTGGCCGACACGCTGGACACCGAGCACATCGAGGCCGACTACGACGCGGGCGTGCTCACCCTGCGCATCCCGATCGCCGAACGCGCCAAGCCCCGCAAGGTCTCCATCGGCGTCGGATCCGGCCGCAAGGAGATCTCCGGCTGAGCCGGACAGCCGAGGGCTCGAC